>NZ_JBIVBC010000011.1:0-269338 GCF_044745865.1 Streptomyces sp. NPDC086787
AAACGCCCGGTTACATACCGAACCCGGAAGCTAAGCCTCACAGCGCCGATGGTACTGCAGGGGGGACCCTGTGGGAGAGTAGGACGCCGCCGAACTACCTTTATAGCTCCGGCTCTTGGGTGCAAACCCAGGAGCCGGAGCTTTTTTGCGTTGAGGTAGGGTCAGGGGGCACCGTTGGCACGTTTTCCCACAGGAGGCCCCCGGGTGGAGGTCCAGGAGACCCGCGTCCAGACAGACCGGGTCCTCACCATCCCCAACATCCTCAGCATGGCGCGCCTCGTCGGCGTACCCGTCTTTCTGTGGTTGATCCTCAGGCCGGAGTTCGGAGGCCCCAAGAGCGACGGCTGGGCCCTGCTGGTGCTCGCCCTGAGCGGTATCAGTGACTACCTGGACGGCAAGCTCGCGAGGCGCTGGAACCAGATCAGCAGCCTCGGCCGGCTGCTCGACCCGGCTGCGGACCGGCTGTACATCCTGTCCACGCTGGTCGGGCTCACCTGGCGGGAGATCCTCCCGCTCTGGCTGACCGCCGTGCTGCTGGCGCGAGAACTGCTGCTGCTGGTGATGGTGGGTGTCCTCCGGCGTCACGGCTATCCCCCGCCGCAGGTGAACTTCCTGGGGAAGGCCGCGACCTTCAACCTGATGTACGCCTTCCCGCTGCTGCTCCTCAGTGACGGAAGCGGATGGATCGCGTCACTCGCTGCTATTTTCGGATGGGCGTTCGCCGGGTGGGGTACAACGCTGTACTGGTGGGCAGGAGTGCTCTACGTGGTGCAGGTCCGCCGCCTCGTTCGCGCGGACACCATGGCCGATTGAGCTCGGCGGTTGCCCGGACGAAGCGCCTCGATGGCCCGCGGCGGAAAAGTGCGGGACAATCTTGACGGGTGAAGTCGGCTAGACCGTCGTCTCCAGAGGAGGACGCTTCCGACATGAAGGCCGTCGTGATGGCCGGTGGCGAAGGCACTCGTCTTCGCCCTATGACCTCAAGCATGCCCAAGCCGCTCCTGCCGGTGGTGAACCGCCCGATCATGGAGCATGTGCTTCGGTTGCTCAAAAGGCATGGGCTCAATGAGACCGTCGTAACCGTGCAGTTCCTGGCTTCGCTAGTCAAGAACTACTTCGGTGACGGCGAGGAGCTCGGAATGGAGCTCACATATGCCAACGAGGAGAAGCCACTCGGTACCGCAGGAAGCGTCAAGAACGCCGAGGAGGCGCTGAAGGACGATGCCTTCCTCGTCATTTCCGGCGATGCCCTGACCGACTTCGACCTCACCGATCTGATCAACTTCCACAAGGAAAAAGGCGCGCTGGTGACCGTCTGCCTGACGCGCGTGCCCAATCCTCTGGAATTCGGCATCACCATCGTCGACGAGGAGGGAAAGGTCGAGCGCTTCCTGGAGAAGCCGACCTGGGGGCAGGTCTTCTCGGACACGGTGAACACCGGCATCTACGTCATGGAGCCCGAGGTCTTCGACTACGTCGAGCCCGACGTGCCGGTGGACTGGTCGGGCGATGTCTTCCCGCAGCTCATGAAGGAGGGCAAGCCGGTCTACGGCTATGTCGCCGAGGGCTACTGGGAGGACGTCGGTACTCACGAGTCGTACGTGAAGGCGCAGGCCGACGTCCTCGAGGGCAAGGTCGACGTCGACATCGACGGATTCGAGATCTCCCCCGGTGTCTGGGTGGCGGAAGGCGCCGAAGTACACCCCGACGCCGTGCTCAGGGGACCGCTCTACATCGGCGACTACGCGAAGGTCGAAGCCGGCGCGGAGATCCGCGAGGACACCGTCGTCGGATCGAACGTCGTCGTGAAGAGCGGTGCGTTCCTGCACAAGGCCGTCGTCCACGACAACGTGTACGTCGGGCAGCACAGCAACCTTCGGGGCTGTGTCGTCGGCAAGAACACGGACATCATGCGCGCCGCCCGGATCGAGGACGGCGCGGTCATCGGTGACGAATGCCTGATCGGCGAAGAATCGATCGTGCAGGGCAACGTGCGGGTCTATCCATTCAAGACGATCGAGGCCGGCGCGTTCGTCAACACCTCGGTCATCTGGGAGTCCCGGGGCCAGGCACACCTGTTCGGCGCGCGTGGGGTGTCCGGCATCCTGAACGTGGAGATCACTCCGGAGCTCGCCGTGCGACTGGCCGGCGCCTACGCGACGACGCTGAAGAAGGGGTCCACCGTCACCACGGCCCGCGACCACTCCCGTGGTGCGCGAGCGCTCAAACGGGCGGTGATCTCGGCCCTCCAGGCGAGCGCCATCGACGTGCGCGACCTGGAGAACGTGCCGCTGCCCGTGGCCCGCCAGCAGACCGCGCGGGGCAGTTCCGGCGGCATCATGATCCGCACGTCACCGGGTGTGCCGGACTCCGTCGACATCATGTTCTTCGACGGCCAGGGCGCCGACCTCTCTCAGGGGAGCCAGCGCAAGCTGGACCGGATCTTCGCGCGCCAGGAGTACCGGCGCGCGTTCCCCGGAGAGATCGGCGACCTGTACTTCCCGGCGAGTGTCTTCGACTCCTACACCGGGTCGCTGCTGCGGAACATCGACACCACCGGGATCGCCGACTCGGGTCTCAAGGTCGTCGTGGACGCCTCCAACGGCAGCGCCGGGCTCGTCCTGCCCAGCCTGTTGGGAAAGCTGGGTGTGGACTCGCTGACCGTCAACCCCGGCCTCGACGAGGCCAGGCCCACCGAGACGGCCGACATCCGGCGGTCCGGACTGATGCGCCTCGGCGAGATCGTGGCGTCCTCGGGAGCCGCGTTCGGTGTCCGGTTCGACCCCGTGGGTGAGCGGCTGTCCCTGGTGGACGAGAAGGGCCGGATCATCGAGGACGACCGGGCCCTGCTCGTGATGCTGGACCTGGTGGCCGCGGAGCGGCGCAGCGGCCGGGTCGCACTGCCGGTGACCACGACACGCATCGCCGAGCAGGTGGCCGCCTATCACGGCACCCAGGTCGAGTGGACGACCACCTCTCCCGACGACCTCACGCGGGTCGGGCGTGAGGAAGGGACCATCTTCGGCGGTGACGGCAAGGGCGGATTCATCGTCCCGGAGTTCAGCGGCGTCTACGACGGCACCGCGGCCTTCGTCCGGCTGATCGGGCTGGTGGCGCGGACACAGCTCACCCTGAGCCAGATCGACGCACGGATCCCGCGGGCTCACGTCCTCAAGCGGGACCTGGCGACGCCGTGGGCCGTCAAGGGACTCGTGATGCGCCGGGTCGTCGAGGCGGCGGGGGACCGCTTCGTCGACACGACGGACGGAGTGCGTGTCGTGGAGACCGACGGGCGCTGGGTGATGGTGCTGCCCGACCCGGCCGAGGCGGTCACGCATCTGTGGGCGGAGGGGCCGGACGACGCCTCGGCGCAGGCCCTGCTCGACGAGTGGGCGGCGATCGTGGACAGCGCCGGCAGGTAGCGCACCCAACACACACGCGTGCCGGACAGTCCCCCCTAGGGGGGACTGTCCGGCACGTCGGTGGGGCCATTCGGAGGTATCGGTCGCGACGTGCGACGATGTGCCGCATGCCGCAGCAACCCCCCGTTCGGAGCACCTCCCCGCGGCCGCCGCGCCCGGACGCGTCCATGTCGTTGATCACCAACGTCATGGACCACAGCCTCGACGACGGATACGCCGAGGCCGCCGCCCGGAAGCAGGCCCAGGGCGAGGGTGGCATGCCCAAGACGCTCAAGGCCAAGCTCGGCCTGGCGGCGTGCCTGGTGCTCGCGGCCCTGGTGGTGACGGTCGGGGCGGCCCAGGCGCGCGTGGCGGCGCCCGTGGTGGCCAAGGAGCGGCAGGAGCTGATCGACCGTATCGACCGCGAGACCAGGACGGCGGACGAGCTGGAAGGCACCGTCGACAAGCTGCGCGACGATGTGAGCGCGCGGCAGCGGGCGGCCCTGCGGGCCAGTGGGGGCAGTGATCAGGCGGACCTGGTGGCAGTCCTGTCGGGAGCCACGGCGGTGCACGGCCCCGGAGTGAGGCTCGTCGTGGACGACGCGAAAGAGGCCTCCACGGGCGGTGACGGCGGCAATCCGCGCGAGACCACCGGCTTCGCCGACACCGGCCGGGTCCGCGACCGTGACATGCAGCGCGTGGTCAACGGGCTGTGGGCCTCGGGTGCCGAGGCCATCTCCATCAACGGTCAGCGGCTGACCGCCCTGTCGGCGATCCGGGCCGCGGGAGACGCGATACTGGTCGACAACAGACCACTGGTGCCGCCTTACACGGTGCTCGCGGTGGGGGACGGGAACAAGCTGAGCACCAGGTTCCAGAACAGCGCGGACGGGCTGTATCTGAACGCCCTGGAGCAGAACTACGGCATCCGGACCGGCATCTCGACGGAGAGCGACGTCCGGCTGCCCGCGGCACCGAGTGTGATCGTACGTACAGCACAGCCGAGCACTGGGAAGGGCACATCGTGATCGCCGTATTGGGCCTCATCGTGGGAGTTGTGGCCGGGCTGTTGGTCCGTCCTGAGGTTCCGGCGGTCGTCGAGCCTTACCTGCCGATCGCCGTCGTCGCGGCGCTCGACGCCGTCTTCGGTGGCCTGCGGGCCATGCTCGACGGCATCTTCGACGACAAGGTCTTCGTGGTCTCGTTCCTGTCGAACGTGGTCGTGGCCGCACTGATCGTGTTCCTGGGTGACAAGTTGGGTGTGGGGGCGCAGCTGTCCACGGGCGTCGTCGTGGTCCTCGGCATCCGGATCTTCTCCAACGCCGCGGCGATCCGCCGCCATGTGTTCCGGGCGTGAGGGCGATGAGCAACCAGGACGAGCAGCCGGAGAACAGGCTGCGCAAGGAACTCCCCGCCGAGGTGCCCGCGCCGGCCCCCGAGACCGAGCGGGCCGAGCAGGCCGAGCGCGCCGAGCAGACCCAGCCGGCCGAGCAGACCGCGCCGGCCGGGGAGGACAGGCCCGAGGCCGGGCTCACCGGTCGCAGTCGGCTGGTGCAGGTGCTGTGGCCACCGCGGCTGTCCAGGGCGCAACTCATCGTTGCCCTGCTGCTGTTCGGCCTCGGTTTCGGACTGGCCGTGCAGGTGGCGTCGAACAGCGACAGCGACAGCGCGCTGCGCGGTGCCCGTCAGGAAGATCTTGTCCGCATCCTCGATGAACTCGATGACCGTACTCAGCGTCTTGAGGACGAGAAGCAGGGGCTCGAGAAGCAGCGGTCGGAACTGCAGAGCAGCTCCGACCAGGCGGCGGAGGCCCGTAGGCAGACCGCCGAGAAGGAACGGCAACTCGGCATTCTGGCGGGCACCGTGGCGGCCCAGGGCCCCGGCATCACCATGACGATCGACGACACGAAGGGGACGGTCAAGGCGGACATGCTGCTCGACGCGATCCAGGAGCTGCGCGCGGCCGGTGCGGAGGCGATCGAGGTGAACGGCGTACGGGTCGTCGCCAACACGTATCTGACGGACTCCGGTGACAGCGTGAGCGTCGACGGGAACAAGATCAGCTCTCCCTATCGTTTCAAGGTCATCGGCAAGCCGCAGGACCTCGAACCGGCGCTGAACATCCCCGGAGGCGTGGTGCAGACCCTTGAGAAGGAGCAGGCCACCGTCACCGTAGAGCGGGCGACCAAGATCGTCGTGGAGGCCTTGCGGGCTGCGAAGCGGCCTGACTACGCTCGGTCGTCCTCACAGTGAACCGACGGTGCATGCGGGACGTCAGGCAGGGGCATGAGGTTGCGGGGGGTCGGCGCACCGAACAGGTGGTGCGTGGTGGAAACTGTCTGGTGGATACGGACGTTGTGAGAGTGTCCGGGTCAGTTGGTGTACGCAGTCAGGGTTCGTCCTGCCCCACGGGCGGGTCTGTTTCGGTCAAGGGGAATCGCCCGTGAAGTTGTTTGCGAAGTTGTTCGGCAAGAGCGCGCGAGACGGCGGCGACAACGCCACCGCTCGTCATCGCGCACAGCCTGACGCGGAGGGTGGGCGCCCGCTGTTCCGCGACCAGGTCCCTGGTCCGGGCGGTGACATTTCGGGTGGTCAGGGCGCGGCGTCTGTTGACCCTGCCCAGTCCGGCGGCATAGGTTTCGGGCAACCGTCAACCTCAAGTGCGGGTGGAGGGTTTACTCCCGACCCGTATGCGTCCCATGCCCCCGCGGGGCAGCCGCGGCAGGAGGATCCGTCCATGTCGGCCCTGGTATGTACGAGGTGCGGTAACCGGAACGCACAGAACGCCCGGTTCTGTTCCAACTGTGGTGCCCCGCTGCGTGCGGGTGTGACGCCGGAGCGTCCGTCCGAGACCACGTCCACGATCTCGATCTCCGGACTCGAGGCGTACGACGCCGAGGTCACGGGGCAGACGCAGATGCCGTCGCTCTCTCCCGAGGCGCAGGCGGCGGTGGACGCGCTGCCCATGGGCTCGGCCCTGCTGGTGGTCCGGCGCGGACCGAACTCCGGCAGCCGGTTCCTGCTGGACGGGGAGCTGACCACGGCCGGGCGTCATCCGCAGAGCGACATCTTCCTGGACGACGTGACGGTCTCGCGCCGGCACGTGGAGTTCCGGCGCTCCCCGGACGGCTCGTTCACGGTCGCCGACGTCGGCAGTCTGAACGGCACGTATGTCAACCGGGAGCGGATCGACCAGGTCGCTCTGTCGAACGGCGACGAGGTGCAGATCGGCAAGTACCGGCTGGTGTTCTACGCGAGCCGGCACGGCATCTGACCTCTCCCGGACTGGTCCGGGAGAACCCCAGGGAAGGTCCATGCTTCAATCACCGAGCGGCGGTGCCGGGCACGGCGCCGCCGCCGCGGACAGTCGGCTGATGAGCATCGGGACGGTGCTGAACGTGCTGCGCGACGAGTTCCCCGAAGTGACCATCTCCAAGATCCGTTTCCTGGAGTCCGAGGGGCTCATCGAGCCGCAGCGGACGCCCTCGGGGTATCGCAAGTTCAGCGCCGACGACGTGGAGCGCCTGGGGCATGTCCTGAGGCTCCAGCGCGACCACTATCTGCCGCTCAAGGTGATCCGGGAGCACCTCGACGCCATCCGGCGCGGCGAGGCCGTGCAGCTGCCGGTCGTCGGTCGCCAGCGCGAGGGTGAGGACGGCCGGGACATCCTGGAGTCGTCCGACGCGCCGACCGCGGCGCGCATCGCGCGGTCCGAGCTGCTGGCGGCCGCCGGGATCCACGACAGCGATCTCGAGGAGTGGGAGTCGTACGGGCTCATCGCCCCGCTCGAGGACGGCGTGTACGACGCCGAGACGGTCACCGTGGCCTCGCTCGTCGCCGAGCTGGGCCGGTTCGGGATCGAGCCCCGCCATCTGCGGGTGATGAAGGCCGCCGCCGACCGTGAGGCGGGGCTCGTCGACCAGGTGGTGGCACCCCTGCGGCGGCACCGCAACCCGCAGACCAGGGCGCACGCCGAGGCCCGTACGAAGGAGCTGGCGGCGCTCACCGTCCGGCTGCACGCGGCCCTCGTGAAGACCGCTCTCGGGGTGCGTCTGCCCTGAGTGGCGGGAGTGGCCCGGAGTCCGGATCGGGCACCCCCGCCCGGCCCGACTACCCAAACGTCCCGGGCACGGCCTAGGGTTGCTGTGTGAACGAGCTCGATGTCGTAGGTGTCCGGGTCGAAATGCCCTCCAACCAACCGATCGTGCTCCTGCGTGAAGTGGGAGGCGACAGGTACCTCCCCATCTGGATCGGGCCGGGGGAGGCCACCGCGATCGCCTTCGCTCAGCAGGGCATGGCCCCCGCACGGCCGCTTACGCACGATCTTTTCAAGGACGTGCTGGAGGCCGTCGGCCAGGAGCTGACCGAAGTGCGCATCACCGACCTGCGTGAGGGCGTCTTCTACGCGGAGCTGGTCTTCGCCAGCGGGGTGGAGGTCAGCGCCCGCCCGTCCGACGCCATAGCGCTGGCCCTGCGCACCGGCACGCCGATCTACGGCAGTGACACGGTGCTCGACGACGCGGGCATCGCGATTCCGGACGAGCAGGAGGACGAGGTGGAGAAGTTCCGCGAGTTCCTCGACCAGATCTCGCCCGAGGACTTCGGCACCAGCAGCCAGTGAGCGGCAAATGCCAGCGGCCGTTGAGAGCGTCCTACGACTCCCCGCCAGAGCATTCGGCTAGCCTTTCCCCGCGGTGGGGTACGGGAAACCACTCCTAGGGTGATTATCACTCGGCGTGCCGAGTGTGGCGATCGTTGACGCACCCCTGGTGACTGCCTACCGTCGTGAAGGCAGGTCAAGGACGGAGGTCGGCGTGAGAAGCAGCGGCGACGGCACGGCTGGGGGTGCCCCCGGACACGGTTTCGGGGAGAGCGGTCCGTACCGGCTTCACGGCAGCGCGGCCGGCCCCGCTCCGCAGCGGCCGATGGTTGTGCCGAGTGGCGGAGGGGCGGCGCCCATGGCGTCCGAGGAGATCGGCTACCGCGGGCCCACGGCCTGCGCGGCCGCCGGCATCACCTATCGGCAGCTCGACTACTGGGCGCGCACCGGCCTGGTCGAGCCGAGCGTGCGGCCCGCCTACGGGTCGGGGACCCAGCGTCTGTACAGCTTCCGGGACGTCGTCGTCCTGAAGATCGTGAAGCGGTTCCTGGACACCGGGGTGTCCCTGCAGAACATCCGTACCGCCGTGCAGCATCTCAGGGAGCGCGGATTCTCCGACCTGGGGCGCATGACGCTGATGAGCGACGGTGCCACGGTCTACGAGTGCAGCTCGCCCGACGAGGTGCACGCCCTGCTCCAGGGCGGGCAGGGCATCTTCGGCATCGCCGTCGGCGTGGTCTGGCGGGATGTCGAGAGCGCGCTCTCCCAGCTGCACGGGGAGCGCATCGACACGGGCGAGACCCTGGTCGGGCAGAACCCCTCGGACGAGCTCGCGCGGCGGCGCAACCGGGCCGTCTGAGCCCCGACCTCCGGGGCATTGTCAGTGGCGTGGTGCAGCATCGGACCTGTGAGAACCGCGCCCACGATCCTGCATCTCGACATGGATGCCTTCTTCGCCTCGGTGGAGCAGGCGTCCAAGCCGAGCCTGCGCGGGAAGGCCGTCGTCGTGGGCGGGCTCGGACCGCGTGGAGTGGTCGCCACCGCGTCGTACGAGGCGCGGGTCTTCGGAGTCAATTCGGCGATGCCCATGGCCCAGGCACGCCGGCTCGCTCCGCACGCCGCGTATCTCGTGCCGCGCTTCGGGCTCTACCGGTCGATCAGCGAGCAGGTGATGGGGCTGCTGCGGGAGCTGTCCCCCCTGGTGGAGCCGCTGAGCCTGGACGAGGCGTTCGTGGACCTGGAGGCCGCTGGAGCGGCCGGGGACGAGGAGTCGGCCCGGCAGGCCGCGGTGCGGCTGCGCGCGGACATACGCGCCGTCACGGGGCTCACCGGGTCGGTGGGGCTCGCCGCCTCCAAGATGCTCGCCAAGATCGCCTCCGAGCAGGCCAAGCCGGACGGGCTGGCGGTCATCGAGCCGGGGACCGAGCGGGCGCTGCTGGGACCCATGTCGGTGCGGACCCTGCCGGGCGTCGGGCCGGCTACCGGCGACCATCTGCGCCGCGCCGGGATCACCACGGTCGACGAGATCGCCGAGGCGGGTGAGGACGAGCTGGTGCGGCTGCTGGGCAAGGCCCACGGGCACGGGTTGTACGCCATGGCCCTGGCACTCGACGAGCGTCCGGTGGTGGCCGAGCGGGAGACCAAGTCGGTCTCGGTCGAGGACACCTATGACGTGGACATCCACGACCGGATGCGGGTGGGCCTGGAGGTGGGGCGGCTCGCCGACCGGTGCGTGGGGCGACTGCGGGGTGCGGGACTGTCGGGGCGGACCATCGTGCTGAAGGTGCGGCGGTACGACTTCTCGACGCTCACCCGGTCCGAGACGCTCCGTGGGCCCACCGACGACCCGGCGGTGATCCGGGAGGCGGCGGCGCGGCTGCTGGAGTCCGTGGACACGACGGGCGGGGTGCGGCTGCTGGGCGTGGGCGTCTCCGGGCTCGCCGACTACACCCAGGAGGACCTGTTCGCCCAGGCTGCGGGTGAGCGGGCCGAGGCGGTGCCCGAGGAGGCCGCGCCCGAGCCGGTGGGGAAGGAGCCGGTAGCAGCCACCGAGCAGCGGCACTGGCCCGCGGGCCATGATGTGCGGCACACCGAGTACGGGCACGGCTGGGTGCAGGGCAGCGGACTCGGGCGGGTCACCGTGCGCTTCGAGACGCCCTGGTCGCCGCCCGGGCGGGTCAGGACGTTCCGTGTCGACGACCCGGCCCTTGAACCGGCGGATCCGCTGGAGCTGGTCCGGCGAAGACCCGAGCAGGTCTGAGGACGGCCGTCGCTGGGTTCCGGGAGCGGTTTCAGGCGTCGTCCGTTCCCGCCAGGTTGCCGAAGTCGCGGTCCGGGAGCGTGGGAGGAGGCGCCACGTCGAGGCCGTAGTGGTGGTAGAGCTGGAGCTCCTGTTCCGGGGACAGGTGGCGGCCCACGCCGAAGTCCGGGGCGTCCTTGATCAGAGCGCGGTCGAAGGGGACGTGGAGGGTGCCCTCGACCAGCTCGCTCGGCTCCAGGGGCACGAACGCGTCACGGGAGAACAGACCGGTTCTTATGGCCGCCCACTCCGGCACGCCGGTCGCGTCGTCGAGGTACACCTCATCGATCGTGCCGATCTTGGTGCCGTTGCGGTCGAACGCCTTGCGGCCGATCAGGTTGCGCGGATCGATTTCGGTCTGCACGGGCCCTCCACTTGGTCGCAACTCATTCGTAAGCACTACAAAAGAGCACATTCAGGATGGCGGCCACTCGAAGACTCGGGCGTTGACCTCGCTGGTAGTCTGGCAAACGGCTGATGACCCCGTGCGGGAGAGTCCTCCGGAGTGACACCGGAGGCGCCGAAGGAGCAAATCCTCCCCGGAATCTCTCAGGCCCACGAACCGCACGGACGAGGTCACTCTGGAAAGCAGAGCGGATGTCGAAGCCGTCCGCTCTCACCGACGGGGAAAGCCGGTGCCCTCGGGCGCCCGGCGAAGCTCTCAGGTTGAGATGACAGAGGGGGAGGCCGTCGGGGTACCCGTGTCCGGGGTACCCCTCGAAGGTCGCGTCGACCAGGAGGCCTCCGCAATGACCACCCAGCGCACCCCGCTCACCGAACTCGAGCAGGGCATCCCCTTCGAACAGCGCCACATCGGCCCCGACCACGGGGCGCGGGCCAAGATGCTCGCTCAGGTCGGCTACGCCTCGCTCGACGAGCTCACCGCGGCCGCCGTGCCCGACGTGATCAAGAACGCCGACGCGCTCGACCTGCCGGGTGCTCGCACCGAGGCCGAGGTACTCGCCGAGCTGCGTTCCCTCGCCGACCGCAACCAGGTGCTCGGCTCGATGATCGGCCTCGGGTACTACGGGACCTTCACCCCGCCCGTCATCCTGCGCAACGTGATGGAGAACCCGGCCTGGTACACGGCCTACACGCCGTACCAGCCGGAGATCTCCCAGGGCCGGCTCGAAGCCCTGCTGAACTTCCAGACCATGGTCGCCGACCTCACCGGCCTGCCCACCTCCGGCGCCTCCCTGCTCGACGAGGGCACGGCCGCCGCCGAGGCGATGGCGCTGTCCCGGCGCATGGGCAAGAACAAAAAGGGCCTCTACCTCATCGACGCGGACGCCCTGCCGCAGACCATCGCCGTGATCGAGACCCGCGCCGAGCCCACCGGAGTGGAGGTCGTGGTCGCCGACCTCAGCGAGGGCATCCCGGCCGCGATCGCCGAGCGCGAGATCAACGGCGTGCTCATCCAGTACCCGGGCGCCTCCGGTGCCGTACGCGACATCAAGCCGCTCATCGACCAGGCGCACCAGCTCGGAGCGCTCGTCACCGTCGCCGCCGACCTGCTCGCGCTCACCCTGCTGGTCTCCCCGGGCGAGCTCGGCGCGGACATCGCGATCGGCACCACCCAGCGGTTCGGTGTGCCGATGGGCTTCGGCGGACCGCACGCCGGTTACATGGCGGTGCACGAGAAGTTCGCGCGCAGCCTCCCCGGCCGGCTCGTGGGCGTGTCCGTCGACGCCGACGGCAATCGCGCGTACCGCCTCGCGCTCCAGACCCGTGAGCAGCACATCCGCCGCGAGAAGGCGACCAGCAACATCTGCACCGCGCAGGTGCTGCTCGCCGTGATGGCCGGCATGTACGCCGTCTACCACGGACCCGAGGGCCTGCGGGCCATCGCCGGCCGCACCCACCGCTACGCCACGATCCTGGCCGAGGGCCTCCGGGCCGGTGGCGTCGAGATCGTCCACGGCGCCTACTTCGACACGCTGACCGTCAAGGTCACCGGCCGGGCGGCCGAGATCGTCGCCGCCGCCCGGGACAACGGGGTCAACCTGCACCAGGTGGACGCCGACCTCATCTCCCTCGCCTGCGACGAGACCACCAACCGTGCCCAGGTGAGCGCCGTGTGGTCCGCCTTCGGGGTCGAGGGCGACATCGAGGCGCTGGACGCGACCACGGCGGACACCCTGCCGGAGGCGCTGCTGCGCACCGACGCCCACCTCACCCACCCGGTCTTCCACGAGCACCGCTCCGAGACCGCGATGCTGCGCTACCTGCGCAGGCTGTCCGACCGCGACTACGCGCTCGACCGCGGCATGATCCCGCTGGGCTCCTGCACGATGAAGCTCAACGCGACCACCGAGATGGAGCCGGTCACCTGGCCCGAGTTCGGCCAGCTGCACCCCTTCGCGCCCGCCGGGCAGGCCGAGGGCTATCTGACGCTCATCCGCGAGCTGGAGGAGCGCCTCGCCGAGGTCACCGGCTACGACAAGGTGTCCCTCCAGCCCAACGCCGGCTCGCAGGGCGAGTTCGCCGGTCTGCTGGCCGTCCGCGGTTACCACCGGGCCAACGGTGACGCGCAGCGCACCGTCTGCCTGATCCCGTCCTCCGCGCACGGCACCAACGCCGCCAGCGCCGTCATGGCCGGGATGAAGGTCGTCGTCGTGAAGACCGCCGGGGACGGCGAGATCGACATAGAGGATCTGCGGGCCAAGATCGAGCAGTACCGTGACGAGCTGGCCGTGCTGATGATCACCTACCCGTCGACGCACGGCGTGTTCGAGGAGCACGTGGCCGACATCTGCGCCCAGGTCCACGAGGCGGGCGGCCAGGTGTACGTCGACGGTGCCAACCTCAACGCCCTGGTCGGCCTCGCCAAGCCCGGCCACTTCGGCGGTGACGTCTCCCACCTCAACCTGCACAAGACGTTCTGCATCCCGCACGGCGGCGGCGGTCCGGGTGTCGGCCCGGTGGCCGTGCGGTCGCACCTGGCGCCGTACCTGCCGAACCACCCCATGCAGCCCGAGGCCGGTCCGGAGACGGGCGTCGGACCGATCTCGGCGGCGCCGTGGGGCTCCGCCGGCATCCTGCCGATCTCGTGGGCGTACGTCCGGCTCATGGGCGGCGAGGGCCTCAAGCGGGCCACGCAGGTGGCCGTGCTGAGCGCCAACTACGTCGCCAAGCGACTGGAGCCGCACTACCCGGTGCTCTACACCGGCCCCGGCAACCTGGTCGCCCACGAGTGCATCATCGACCTGCGCCCGCTGACCAAGGCGACCGGCGTGAGCGTCGACGACGTCGCCAAGCGACTGATCGACTACGGCTTCCACGCGCCGACGATGTCCTTCCCGGTGGCCGGCACGCTGATGATCGAGCCGACCGAGTCCGAGGACCTCGCCGAGCTGGACCGGTTCTGCGAAGCGATGATCGCGATCCGCGCGGAGATCGAGAAGGTCGGCTCCGGCGAGTGGCCCGCCGAGGACAACCCGCTGGTCAACGCGCCGCACACGGCGGGCGCGCTGGGCGGCGAGTGGACGCACGCCTACAGCCGTGAGGAGGCCGTGTTCCCGGCCGGAGTCTCGACCGCCGACAAGTACTGGCCGCCGGTGCGCCGTATCGACCAGGCCTTCGGCGACCGGAACCTGGTCTGCTCCTGCCCGCCGTTGGACGCCTACGAGGACTGAGCGTTCCGAATCGGCAAGTGAGGGTCCTCGTCCGTACCGGCGAGGGCCCTCACGGCCGTCCGGCCCGGCGACCGGCGTGTTGTTCAGTCGGTCGCCAGGGCCACCTCGGTCGACTTGATGAGGGCGACCGCGTCGGAGCCCACGAAGAGGCCGAGTTCGGTGGCCGCGTCCTTGGTGATCACCGCGGTGATCTCGCCGCCGGCCATGGCCATCCGCACGGACGCCATGGCGCCGCCGAGCGCGATGTGGGTGATCGCGCCGGGCAACTGGTTGCGGATCGAGAGACCCTTGATCCGGTTCGTGGCGACGGCGACCTCCGTCGACTTCACCAGAGCGCGAACGGCGGAGCCGGGGGCGAGACCGAGCTGTTCGACGGCCTCCCGGGTGATCGCGGCCGTGATGATCTGCCCGCCGTCCAGGCGAACCGTGACCGTCGCCATGACCTCGCCGCTTCGGATCTCGACCACGGTGCCGGGGAACTGGTTGCGGATGCTCAGCGTCATGGGCACCCACAGTAGGGTGCGCGTGCGCTCACGCCGGATACGCGTGCGTCTGCGTCGCCTTCACGGTCGCCCAGACAGCCGCGCCCGGCTCCAGGCCCAGCTCGGCCGCGGAGACCGTGGTGAGGTCGGCGGCGAGCGGGAGTTCGCCGGTGAGGTCGGCACGGACCTGGTCGCCGTGGGTCTCCAGCCCCACCACCTCGCAGCGCCACAGGTTGCGGGCGCTGGCGCGGGTGGGGCGGTCCCGGTGCAGGGTGACGGCGCTCGGCGGGAACGCGACGAAGACCGGGCCCGTGAGGATCTCCGTGGTCGTGACGGCGGGGCCCGACGCGAGCCGCACCGTGTGGCCGTCGGCCGTGCCCTGGTACAGGTTCAGGCCGACCAGCCGGGCGATGTAGTCGGTGCGCGGCCGGCGGGCGATCTCGGCGGGGGAGCCCTCCTGGACGATGCCGCCGTGCTCGATCACCACCAGCCGGTCGGCCAGCACCATCGCGTCCAGCGGGTCGTGCGTCACCAGGACGGCGACCGCCTCGAACTCCGCCAGATGGCGGCGGAGTTGCCCACGCACCTCCAGACGGGTGCGGGCGTCGAGTGCGGCGAGGGGCTCGTCGAGCAGCAGCAGTCGGGGGCGGGTGGCCAGCGCGCGGGCCAGCGCCACGCGCTGCGCCTGACCGCCGGACAGCCGCCGGGGCCGGGAACCGGCGTGTTCGGCCAGGCCCATCCGGTCGAGCCAGGCGCCCGCCTCGGCCCGGGCCTCCGCCTTGGTCGCGCCGTGGCAGCGCGGCCCGAAGGCCACGTTGTCCAGCGCCGACAGGTGCGGGAAGAGGAGGTAGTCCTGGAAGACGACCCCGACCGGCCGGGACTCCGGCCGCGTACGTTCCAGCGAGGCGCCGTCGAGCCGTAGATGGCCGCCGGTGAGCGGCACCAGACCGGCCATCGCGCGCAGGGCCGTGGTCTTTCCGGCGCCATTGGGGCCCAGCAGCGCGACCACGTCGCCCGGCGCGGCGGTCAGCGCGACGTCCAGCCGGAACGACCCCCGCTCCACGACGAGCCGCGCGTCGAGCCCGGCACCGCGGACGCCGTCGGCGGCGCGACCGGCGGTGGTGTCTTCGATGTCGGTCATCGGATGCACATCCATGGGTCGGACCGGGCGACGGCCGTCGTCGTGGGCGCGGTGCGTATGTACATGATCGTACGGTCGTCGGTCCCTCGGCGGTGGGTCATGTCGTCGTCAGCCAGCGGTCGCGGAGTCCCGCCAGTACGGCGATCGACACGACCAGCAGCACCAGGCTGAGCGCGATCGCGGCCTCGGGGTCGTTCTGGAGGGCGAGATAGACCGCGAGCGGCATGGTCTGGGTGCGGCCGGGGAAGTTGCCGGCGAAGGTGATGGTCGCGCCGAACTCGCCGAGGGCGCGGGCCCAGGCAAGGACGGAGCCCGCGGCGATGCCCGGGGCGATCAGCGGCAGGGTGACGCGGCGGAACGCGGTGAAACGGGAGGCGCCGAGGGTGGTGGCGGCCTCTTCGTAGCGTGGATCGGCGGCGCGCAGCGTGCCCTCCACACTGATGACGAGGAACGGCATCGCGACGAAGGACTCGGCGACCACCACGCCGGTCGTGGTGAACGGCAGTGTGATGCCGAACCAGGCATCCAGCCACTGACCGACGACGCCGTTGCGGCCGAGGGCGAGGAGCAGCGCCACACCGCCCACCACCGGGGGCAGTACCAACGGCAGGATCACCAGGGAGCGGACCAGGCCGCGACCCGGGAAGTCCGTGCGGGCCAGCAGCCAGGCCAGTGGCACGCCCAGCACCAGGCTCACCGCGGTCGCGGCGGTCGCGCTCAGCAGGGACAGCCGGAGCGCCTGCCACACCTCGGTACTGGTCAGCAGGTCCGGGAGGCTGTTCCAGGGGGCCCGGACGAGCAGCGCGATCAGGGGCAGCAGCAGGAAGACCAGGGCGACGACGCCGGGGAGCAGCAGCGGCAGCGGCGCTCCGCGCCCGGTGCCGGCCCACACCCGCCGAAGCCGCGGCCCACCCCTCAGGGGGTCGGCCGCGGCGCCGGGCCTGCCGGTCCGGGTCACGGCTTGAGGAAGCCCGCGTCGGACAGTACCTGCTGGCCCTGGGGCGACTGCACCAGGGCGATGAACGCCTTGGCGGTCTCCGGGTGCTGAGCGTTCTTCAGCAGGGCGATCGGATAGTCGTTGACGGCCTTGGCGGACTCGGGGAACTCCACGCCCTCCACCTTGCCACCCGCGGCCTTCACATCGGTCTTGTAGACGACGGCGGCGTCGGCTTCCTTCAACACCACCTTGTTCAGGGCGGACTTGACGTCCTCCTCGTACGAGGCCGGGGTGAGCTTGATGCCGGCGGCGTCCAGAGCCTTCTGCGCGGCGGCGCCGCACGGCACCGTCTTGTCGCACAGTACGACCTTCAGGCCGGACTTGGTGAGGTCCTTGAGGGAGGCGACCTTGTCGGGGTTGCCCGGCAGGGTGGCGATCTCCAGCTGGTTGCGGACGAAGGTGGCCGGGGCGCCTTCCGCGTCCTTCTTGTCGGTCACGATCGCCATCGTCTTCGGGCTGGCGGCGGCGAAGACGTCGGCGGGCGCACCACTGGTGATGCTCGCGGCGAGGGTGTCACTGCCGCCGAAGTTGAAGTTCACCTTGGTGCCCGGGTGTTCCTTCTCGAACTCCTTGCCCAGGGCGGTGAAGCTCTCCTTCAGCGAGGCCGCGGCGAACACGGTCACATCACCGGAGAGCTTCGGGGACGCGGAGGACGACTTGTCCGGCTTGGCCGTGCCGGACGGTTCGGCGGTGGTGGAGCAGGCGCTGAGCGCCAGCAGGGCGGCGACTGGGGCACCGGCGACCTGGAGCATCCGCCGGGTCCGGCGCACGGAAGGGGTCATCACGGATCTACTCCTATGGTTCTGCTGAACTGCTGAAAGGCTGTCGCGCCCGGCGACGGCCGCCGGGTGACGACCGTGCGGCGATGATACTTCCGCATCTGCAAGTCATAAGTCATCCGTCTCATCGCATGAGCTGGACCAATGCCCTCCGGGGGCGCGCATGTGCGTTTGTACGACGCCTCGGCGCGGGTACGCCACATCCGGGAGGTGGTCGCACATGACGTACGCGGGAGTCGCCCTCCACGGCGACCTTGCGCGACCGGCCCGGCTGTCCGTACGGGATCTGCTGGGCTTGCCACAGCACCGGGTGCGAGTGGGCTTCGAGTGCGGTACCAGCGGCATTCGGCGGCACCGGTTCACCGGCCCGCTCCTGTATGACGTACTGGCCGACGCCCGGCCCGGATTCGACCCCGCCCAACGCAAGGACCGGCTGCGTTTCCTCATCGCCGTCACCGGTGCGGACGGTCATCACGCGCTGCTGTCCTGGGCCGAGATCGACCCCGACTTCGGTCATGCGCCGGTGCTGCTCGCCGCGACCATCGACGACACCCCGTTGGACCGGGCCGGGCCGCAACTGGTCCTCCCGCAGGACCGTTGCGGAGCCCGGCACATCAGCGGCATCACCGCGATCCGGGTGGACGGCGACTACCCCTGCCGGAGGCCGGGCTGAACAGCGGGCGAGAGGGGGTCAGGTGCGGTCGATGTGCACGTTCGTCGACTTCACCCTGGCCGTGGCCTCCATGCCCACCTCCAGGCCCAGGTCCTCCACCGCCTCACGGGTCAGCAGGGAGACCAGGCGGTGCGGACCCGCCTGGATCTCGACCTGGGCGGCGACGTCACCGAGTTTGATCGCGGTGACGATTCCCGGGAAGGCGTTGCGGACCGAGGTGTGCGAGGCGTCCTCCTCCGTCGCTCCCGCCTTGGCGAGCTCGACCGAGAACGCGGCCAGGGCCTTGCCGTCGACGAGCCGCCGCCCGGACTCGTCGCGGTGGGTCGTCACCCGGCCTGCGTCCGCCCAGCGGCGCGCGGTGTCCGGGCTCACGCCGAGCAGCCGCGCCGCCTGGCCGATCGTGTAGGACTGCATGCCGGTCACCCTAGGGCCCCTCGGTCAAATCCGTGCTCAGGGGGTCGGGTGGGGCCCTCGACCTGTGGGCCGGGTTCTGACGTGCTCCTGATGTCCGGGGTGGTGTGTCTCAGCCGGTGTGCACGCGCGGGCGCCGGTCGCGGTCCGGTTCCGCCTCCCGCAGTACCTCGCGGGTGACCGGCGCGACCTCGCCCTGCCCGAAGAGGAAGAAGCGGAGGAAGTTCGCAAAGGGGCTGCCCTCGGTCCACTCGAAGTAGATGTGCGGGATGCAGCCCGTCGAGTCGCGGACGTGCAGGAGGAGGGCCGCCAGCGCGTTGGGGATGGAGGAGGACTCCAGGGTCAGGACGCGGTAGCGGTTGTGGAGCACCTCGCCGCGCACGACCAGTCCCGCCTCGAACTCGGACGGGTCGGTGACCGTCACCTCGACGAAGACGAAGTCCTCCTGGACCGGGATGTCGTTGTCCTGCCGGATCTGCTCGATCTTGTCGCAGTACTCGGCCCGGTCCCGGCGGTCGGGTTCGTTGGCGATGAACCGGATCTTGCGGCTGGCGATGTCACGGATGAAGCGTTCCGCCATGTCGTCCATGGTCACGTGGGTGACCCGCAGCTCGAAGGCGCGGGCCAGCCGGGACAGCAGCGAGACCAGGATGATGCCCGCGATGAAGCAGGCGCCGATCTTCACACCGTCCGGGCGCTCGATGACGTTCACGACGGTCGTGTAGAGGAACACCACGGAGATCACGCCGAAGGCGATCGACCAGTTCCGCTGCCGCGCCTTGCGCGAGGCGATGGTCACCGCGATCGCCGCGGAGCTGATCAGCACCAGTACGCCGGTGGCGTAGGCGCCGCCCTGCGCGTCGACGTCGGCGTCGAAGATCCAGGTCACCAGGAAGGCGACCAGGGTGAAGACGATGACCATGGGGCGTACGGCACGCGCCCAGTGCGGTGCCATGCCGTAGCGGGGCAGATAGCGCGGCATCAGGTTGAGCAGACCCGCCATCGCGGAGGCGCCGGCGAACCAGAGGATCGCGATGGTCGAGACGTCGTACACCGTGCCGAAGATGTTCCCGAGGTACTCGTGCGCGAGGTAGGCGAGCGCGCGGCCGTTGGCCTCGCCGCCCGACTTGAACTCGGCCTCGGGGATGAGCAGCGTGGTGATGAAGCTGGTGGCGATCAGGAAGCAGCTCATGATCAGAGCGGCCGTGGTCAGCAGCTTCTTGGTGTCCCGGATCCGGCCGGCCGGCTTCTCCTCGGTGTCGGACGGGTCGCCCTCGACGTGCGGCATGACGGCTACGCCGGTCTCGAAGCCGGAAAGGCCGAGCGCGAGTTTCGGGAAGACGATCAGTGCCACGCCGATCATGACGAAGACGTTGCCGTGTTCGGCCGTCAGGGCGCTGGTCCAGTCGGTGACCACGTGCCCGGCGGTGGCCACGTGCCACAGGCCGACGATCACGACGACCAGGTTCAGTACCAGGTAGATACCGACCAGGGCGACGGCCACGCCGATCGCCTCCAGGAAGCCCTTGAGGAAGACCGCGCCGAGCAGGGCGACCAGCAGGAGGGTGATCAGCAGCTGCTTGCCGTCGAGCAGGTTCGTCAGATGCGGGTTCTCCACCAGGTGGGTGGAGGCGTCGGCGGCGGACAGGGTGATGGTGATCAGGAAGTCGGTGGCGGCGAAGCCGAGCAGGGTCAGCACGAACAGCTTGCCCTGCCAGAAGGACAGCAGCCGCTCCAGCATGGCGATGGAGCCCTCACCTCGCGGGCTCTCCTCGGCCACACGCCGGTAGACCGGCAGGGCGCCGGCCAGGGTGACGATGACGAGGACGATCGTCGCGACCGGCGACAGCAGACCGGCCGCCAGGGCCGCGATGCCCGGCTGGTAGCCGAGTGTGGAGAAGTAGTCCACACCGGTCAGGCACATCACCCGCCACCAGCGCTGGCCCTTGTGGGCCGGCTCCGGCGAGGCCGCGGATCCCCCGTGGTGGCCGGCCCCCTTGCCCATGTCGGACAAGCCCTCCAGCATCCAGGCCCGCAGGCGACTGGGCGGCGGGTGTTCGGTCGTGGCCATCGGCCTGCTCCTTGTGCGGCTCAGTCGGTTTCCGGCCATCACACGGACGGCGGAACCAGCGTAAGCAGAGCGTGACGCATGGGCCCACGGATCAGGGGGGTGTGGGCGTCAATCTTGCGTTAAGAATGGCCTGACGGACCACGGATGCGCGTCAGGAATCCGAGGCCGGAACACCTTTCCACGGCGTTGGGCTGTATGGGCGACAGTGGGCCGATCCGGGCGGGTGCGGATACTGAGCGTCATCACGGCGGCGTTCGGCTTCCGGTGCCGAGAGGGACGGGTCGGGTCCCCGGGGACCACGCCGTAGGAGGGGTCCCGTCAGGAAGGCGGGGCCGGCCGCTCCCTGACGAGTTGCCGTGGGTTCAGCGGAAGGTGCCAGGTGTTGCGCCGGTGCATCGCCGCCAGCTCCGTCTCCAGCGGGGACGGGGGGATCGCGAGGACCGGGCAGGCGGCGTGGGTCAGGCAGTAGCGGGAGACCAGGCCGGAGAAGGCCCGGGGGCGTCGGCCCCGGCGGCCCGCGCCGACGACCAGGACGTCGTCCTCACGGGAGGCGGTCTCCACCAGCGCCGGGCCCGGGTTGCCGCGTACCACCAGGGCACGCATCGGCAGCCCCGGCCCGGTCTCGTCGAAGACCTCGGCGAGCACCGAGACCAGCCGCTGCCCGGCCAGCCGCTGCCACTCCGCGACCAGCAGGGCCGCGGCCGGTGAGCGGCGGGCGGCGAGTTCTCCGCCGGGCGGCACCCAGGCCAGCACCGGCCACAGCTCGGCATCCAGGCGCCGGGCCTCCGCGGCAGCCCGGCGCAGGGCCGTGACGCTGCCGAGGGACCCGCTCACGCCGACCACGACACGAGCGGCCGCAGAGGCGTCGTAACCGGACATCACTCCACCGTTCTTCGCATAGGGAATCGGCGCCATCCCACTCCCGTCCCGGCCCCGCCACCAGCCGGGCGAACGCTTCTTGGCGCTCCCCTGACGGCGGCGTCAGCGGCGCGTCAGCGTCCGCCCGATCGCCGTCAGCGTCCCGTCAGGAGGCGTCGGAAGGCGGCGGTGGCCGGGCATAGCGTCAATCGCGAGCCCCGCTTCCGCCTCCCCGCGGCGCCGGGGCACCACAGATCAAGATCCAGTACCTGCACCACCCGGATCCTCCAGGAGACATCCCATGGCAGAACTCTTGTGCGGTGACGACCCGGAACCCTCCGATCGCCCCCCGGCCGGACCACTGTTCGTACCGGTCCGGCCGGGACCTGCCGGGTGGGTGCCCCGGCTGTTCCGCACCCCCCTCGGCGACCGCACAGCCGTCGGTTTCACCTCCGCCCGCAGGCTCACCGCCACCTTCGGCCCCGGCCAGGCGTGGATCCGGCTCGCCGAGCCCGCGCTGCGCGCGCTGACCGAACCACTCGGTGTCACCCGTCTCACGTTCGACCCCCCGTTCTCGGCGCCGCACCCGTCGCCGGTCAAGCCCGTCCACTCCGCCGTGCCCGCCGTGGCCCTGCGGTTCGCATGAGAGAGGGGAGTTCGCGATGACGACCCTGCACGAACCCGCCGTCACCACCACCACCGCCGAGCTGTCGGTGTGGCCGGCGTCCACCACCGAACCCCGTCCCGGCGAGCCGGCCGTGGGCGGCGTACCCCTCGCCGAGATCGCTGACCGCTTCGGCACCCCCGTCTACGTCATGGACGAGGCCGAGGTCCGCGAACGCTGCCGTACCTACCGGCAGGTCTTCCCGGACGCCGAGGTGCTCTACGCGGCCAAGGCGTTCCTGTGCCGGGCCATGGTTCACTGGATGGCGGAGGAGGGCCTCGGCCTCGACGTCTGCTCGGCCGGCGAGCTCGAACTCGCGGTCGGCACCGGCTTCCCGCCCGAGCGCATCGTGCTGCACGGGAACGCCAAGTCCCCTCGCGACCTGGAGACCGCCCTGCGCCTGGGCGTGGGCCGGATCGTGATCGACAGCCCCTCGGAGATCGCCCGGCTGGCCGCCGCCGTCGGCCCCGGCGGCCACCAGAAGGTCATGGTCCGCGTGGTACCCGGCATCAGCGCCGGCGGCCACGACAAGATTCGCACCGGCACCGAGGACCAGAAGTTCGGCCTGTCCATCCGTGACGGCTACGCCCAGCACGCCATCGCCCGCATCCTGGACCAGCCGCAGCTCGAACTTACCGGCCTGCACTGCCACCTGGGCTCGCAGATCACCAGCGTCAAGCCCTATCTGGCCGCCGTGCGCCGGGTGGTCGGCCTGATGGCCCGGCTCCGCGAACAGCACGGCCTGGTCCTGCCCGAACTCGACATGGGCGGCGGCCACGGCATCGCCTACCGCCCCGGCGAACAGGCGCTCGACCTCACCGCGCTGGCCCGCAGGATCCGCGACGAACTGAGCGGGGCGTGCGCGGCGGCCGGCATCCCGGTGCCCCGCCTGATCATCGAGCCGGGCCGGGCCATCGCGGGCCCGGCGGGTGTCTCCCTCTACCACGTACTCGCCGTCAAGCGCACCGGCGACCGCGTCTTCGTGGCTGTCGACGGCGGCATGAGCGACAACCCGCGACCCGCCCTGTACGGCGTCCGGTACGCGCCCCGCCTGGCGGGCAGGCACAGCGAGGCGCCGACCGCTCCGGTGACCGTCGTGGGCCGGCACTGCGAGGCGGGCGACGTCCTCGCCACCGACGTCGAACTCCCCGGCGACATCCGCCCCGGAGACCTGCTCGCCGTGCCGGTGGCCGGCGCCTACCACCTGTCCATGGCCTCCGGCTACAACATGGTCGGCCGGCCACCGGTGGCCGCCGTCCGCGACGGCCGAGCGCGCCTCCTGGTACGCCGGGAGTCCCTGGAGGACATCCGCAACAGGGACGTGGGCCTGTAGCGGACGTGGGCCGGCAGAGGCATGGGGCCGTGAGAGCGGTAGAGCCCGCCCGGGTCAGCAACGTGCGCGCCCGGCCGCTCCCCGGCGGAGACTGATCCCGACTCGTCCCGTCTCCGACCGGCCCCCTGGTGAGGTCCCGATGCCGTACGGCCTGGCATACCGCGAGCTGAAACCCCGGGTGCCGCTGCGTCCGGGGGAGGGGGACAAACACCACCTGACCAGCCTGGAGGGCCTGGCCGCGCTCTCCCTGGACGCGCTCAGTTCGGTCGCGTACGGTCCCGAGGCGATCGTGCTGGTGCTGGTGACCGCGGGCACCGGCGCGGTGACGGCGGCGCTGCCCGTCACGCTGGCCATCGTCTTCCTGCTCGCGGCGCTCGTCGTGTCGTACGCGCAGGTCATCGCCGTACACCCGGACGGCGGCGGCGCCTACGCCGTGGCCCGCAAGGACCTCGGTCCCACCCCCGCCCTGCTCGCCGCGGCGAGCCTGGTCGTCGACTACGTCCTCACCGTCGCCGTCAGCCTCACCGCCGGAGCCGACGCGCTCGCCTCCGCGTTCCCCGTCCTCGTCGGGGACAAGCTCCCGGTATGCCTCCTGGGCCTGGGCCTACTGACCGCGGTGAACCTGCGAGGGATCACCGAGAGCGCCCGGGTGCTGATGCTTCCCACCGCTCTGTTCATCGCGGCCATCCTCGGGGTGATCGTCCTCGGCCTGCTGCGCCCGCACCCGGTGGCCGTCGTGGGCAGCGCCGAGTCCTTCCCCGTGACGGAGTCCCTCGGCCTGCTGCTGATCCTGAAGGCGTTCTCCTCCGGCTGCTCCGCCCTGACCGGAGTCGAAGCCATCGCCAACGCCGTGCCGACCTTCCGCGCCCCCCGCGTCCGGCGCGCCCAGCGCACCGAGCTCATGCTCGGCGCCCTGCTCGGAATCATGCTGATCGGCCTGGCCGTGCTGATCCACCGCCACCACGTGGCACCCCGGGGCGGCGTCACCGTGCTGGCCCAGCTCACCGCGAGCGCCTACGGCGACGGCTGGCCCTACTACGCCACCAACATCATCGTCACCCTGGTACTGCTCCTCGCCGCCAACACCAGTTTCGGCGGGCTGCCGGTCCTGATGAGCCTGCTCGCCCGCGACCACCGGCTGCCGCACCTGTTCGGACTGCGTGCCGAGCGGCCCGTCTACCGGTACGGCGTGGTGGCCCTGGCGCTGCTCGCCGCGCTGCTGCTGGTCGCGACCGACGCCGACACCCACCGGCTGATCCCGCTGTTCGCGATCGGAGTGTTCATCGGGTTCACCATCAGCCAGGTGGGACTCGTCCGGCACTGGGCCACCGAACGTCCCGCCGGATGGAAGCGCCGCGCCCTGATCAACGGGACCGGCGCACTGCTCACCACCCTGGCCGGGATCATCCTCCTCACCACCAAGTTCCTGGAGGGAGCCTGGGTGGTCGTGGCGGCCGTGCCGCTGATGATGCTGCTGTTCCGCCGCATCGAGCGCTACTACCGGGCCGTCGGCGAGGAACTCGGCCTCGGTCTGATTCCCGGGCCGCCCGGCCGGCGCACCGGCAGCCTGGTGATCGTGCCGATCGGCGAGGTCAGCCAACTCGCCTGGCACGCAGTGACCGCCGCGCTGGCGCTGGGGGACGAGGTGGTCGCGGTCGCGGTGCAGGCGGACCCGGTCAGGACCCGTGCGCTGGAGGAGGCGTGGGAGCGCTGGGACCCGGGCGTACGTCTGGACATCATCGACAGCCCGCACCACTCCCTCGTCCAGCCGATCGTGGACTATGTGCGGCGGGCGGCCGTGGACGGGCGGCAGGTCGCCGTCCTCATCCCCGAGGTGGAACCGCGGCACCGCCGCTACGAGATCCTCCAGAACCAGCGCGGACTGCTGCTGGCCACCGTGCTGCGGGCGCGGACGGACGTGGTGGTGTGCATGCTGCCGTACCGGCTGCGGTTGTGAAACGGGTGGCTGAGCGCGTCGCCCCCCGCCCTCCGGCGCACTCGGCCGGACACGGTGTGTGACCGGCTCCGGACGCGCGTCGGGGCCGGTGCGCAACGGGTGCGTGCGGGCCGGCCCCTCATGTCACCGGGCGGCGGTCGGACCGCCCGGGGTGTGCTTTCTCAGGCCGCCGTCATGACCTGGCGGGCGCCCAGCGGCCGGTGCGGCGCGATGATCTGGCCGTCGGGCAGGAGCTCACCGGTGTCCTCGAAGAGCAGGACGCCATTGCACAGCAGGCTCCATCCCTGCTCCGGGTGGTGCGCCACGAGTCGGGCGGACTCCCGGTCGGCGGATTCGGCTGTCGGGCACGGCGGCTGGTGCTGGCACATGGGTGGGATCTTTCGCTGTGTCGTGGTCATGTCCGTCCCCCGTTGTGATAGTTCGGTCGGAACCCAGTGTTGCTCTCCGGGCATCAATCCGCAGGGATTTCGCAGCACCGCTTCTTCACAGAATGATGACGCGTCGCCCGCCTGGATGGTTCATCCCAACTGGGCCGTCACTTCGGGTGGTTCGGCATGGCCGGAAAGGGCTAGTCCGGATGGAGGGGTGCTGTTCGGCGGCCCTTCAAAGGCTCGGA
This sequence comes from Streptomyces sp. NPDC086787, assembly GCF_044745865.1. Lineage (NCBI taxonomy): Bacteria > Bacillati > Actinomycetota > Actinomycetes > Kitasatosporales > Streptomycetaceae > Streptomyces > Streptomyces sp. NPDC086787. Next base: position 25,918 of record NZ_JBIVBC010000011.1, read on the forward strand.
AGAGCGGCGAATTGCTCGTACGAGCGCACGTGTGATCGCAATCCCCTGGAAATGGAGTCGTGCCCCGTCTCCGGAATGGGAAACGGGGCGCGGAAAAAAAAGAGGGGAAGGTGTGAAGGGGGGAGGTGTGAAAGGGGATGTGTCAGGCGGGCGAGATGAGCAGGGGTGCGGGGGTCACCCGATGGGTGAGGACCGGGAGCAACTCGGCGACCCGGTGCGGACGGTGGGACGCGATGCCGGGCGGGGCCGGGGCGAGCGGCACGAGCAGGTCGGTGGCGACCGGCTGGCCCTCGATGCCGTCCGTCGCGCAGTCGCCGTGCAGCCACAGGGTGAGCATGTAGAGGCCGGGCACCGAGAGCAGCCGTGGCTGGTAGTCCTGCTGGAGTGCCTCGGCCTGGCGCAGGGCGCGCTCGGTGGAGGTGACGTAGGGCCCTTCGAAGAAGTGCGAGAAGGCCCAGCCGTCCGGGGTCAGCCGGGTCTCGGCCGCGGCCACCGCCCGGTCCTCGCAACGGATCAGGAAGCGCCAGCCGATGAGCCGGGTGACGGACGTGCCCTCCTGGGTGATCCGGTCCAGTACGTGCACGGGCAGCGGCAGTTCGGGGGTGGCGGGGCCCTGGGCGTTGCGCAGGGAGGGGGTGCGGGCCTCGCGGACCGCGGTGGGCGAACCGAGGGCCGTGAGAACGGAACGGAGTGCGGGCGCGGGGGCAGGCGGGACGTGCAGCGGCATGGTGGGTCGCCTCTCGTTCGACAGGCGCGGCGGCGCGAGGGAGGGGGCAGACGGCGCTGTCAGCTCGACGAGGTCAGAGAGGCGGGGGCCCGGGTCGGGAGGCGGGGCGCGGGGTGAGGCCTGCCGTCCGTCACCCGACGGCGGCAACCAGGACCGAGGACGCCAGCCTTCTGCCTTGTTCGCGCAGTTTATACGACATATGTTCACGTGTTGTTTCAGCTAGTCGTTTGCGGTGAACTCGGCAAGGCGCTATTCGGCCGTTGATTCGCGGGAATCATCCCTATTTCCCGGCCGGTACGGTCCCGTTGACCTCGTAATACGCTTCCGCAGCGGTCGGCCGAATGTCATCGGCGTTTTTCACGAGGCCTGCGGGGCACCCGAAGGTGGGTGACGCCTCATGCCGCGTGAATGTGCCGCGGGGCACATTCCAGCAGGGTAGCTGGTATCCACCTCGCGCGGGACGTTATCGATCGCTTCCGCTGGGCATCATCCAACCTGACCCGGACATCCGGCGGCCGGAACTTCGGCGCGCCCAATCTAGGAGGGACCCTTCGATGGGGGAGAAGGTCGTGGCAGGGCCGTTCGACCTGTCCGATCGCCAGCACTACCGGGAGAAGCTCCGCAGGTGCCTGACGGGGCTGGAGCGGCTGCTGGTGGAGAAGCGGTTCGACCGCCCGAAGAATTTCATGGGCGTCGAGATCGAATTGAATCTCGCCGGCGCCGACGGCATGCCCAGAATGTTGAACGGCCAGGTACTCGAGCGCATCGCGAGCCGTGATTTCCAGACGGAGCTCGCCATGTTCAACCTGGAGGTCAACATCGCCCCGCACCGGCTGGGCGGGCGGGTCTTCGACCAGCTGGCGGAGGAACTGCGGACCTCACTGGCCTATGCCGACCGGAAGGCGAGCGAGGTCGACGCCGGAATTGTGATGATCGGTATTCTGCCCACGCTCGGGCGGGACGACCTGGTCTCCTCCAACCTGTCCGAGGTCGACCGCTACGCCCTGCTCAACGACCAGATCGTGACGGCGCGCGGTGAGGACTTCACCCTGGACATCGAGGGCGTCGAACACCTCACCTGCACCTCGAAGTCGATCGTGCCCGAAGCCGCGTGCACCTCGCTGCAACTGCACCTCCAGGTGACCCCGGCCCGCTTCGCCGACGTGTGGAACGCGGCGCAGGTGGCCAGCGCGGCCCAGATCGCGGTCGGCGCCAACTCGCCCTTCCTGTTCGGGCACGAGCTGTGGCGCGAGTCCAGGCCGCCGCTGTTCCTCCAGTCCACCGACACCCGGCCGCCCGAGCTCCAGGCCCAGGGCGTGCGGCCGCGCACCTGGTTCGGTGAGCGCTGGGTGTCCTCTGCGTACGAGCTGTTCGAGGAGAACCTGCGCTTCTTCCCGTCCCTGCTGCCGATGTGCGACGAGGAGGATCCGCTCGCGGTGCTCGACGCGGGCGGCGTGCCCAAGCTCGCCGAACTCGTCCTCCACAACGGGACGATCTACCGCTGGAACCGCCCGGTCTACGGCATCGCCGACGGCGTCCCGCACCTGCGTGTGGAGAACCGCGTCCTGCCGGCCGGCCCGACCATCACCGACGTCATCGCGAACGCGGCCTTCTACTACGGCCTCGTCCGCGCCCTCGCCGAGGAACCCCGCCCGGTGTGGACCCGGCTGCCCTTCGAGACCGCCGAGGCCAACTTCGACAACGCGTGCCGGTACGGCATCGACGCCCGCTTCGTCTGGCCCCGGCGCGGCCGGTACGGCGGTACGGCCGAGGTCGACGCCGTCACCCTGGTCCGCGACGAACTGCTGCCGCTGGCCGAGGCCGGCCTGGACGCCTGGGGTGTCGAGCCCGCCGACCGGGACCTCTACCTGGGGGTCATCGAGGAGCGCTGCCGTCGCCGCGTCAACGGCGCGAGCTGGCAGGCGGCGACGTTCCACCGCGCCCTCGAACAGGGCCACACCCGGCTGTCCGCCCTGGCCGCGACCACCCGCCGCTACCGCGAACTGATGCACATCGGCGACCCGGTCCACACCTGGCCGGTGGGGCTGCGGGAGCCGGTTCCGACGAGCTGATACACCGGACACCTCCGGTATCTGTCCTTCGGTACCTGTCCTCCGGTCCCCGCACCCCACACGCCGGTGACGACGGGGGCGGCCGTGGCCGCCCCCGATCCGTCGGGCAAGCTAGGGTCTGTCGTTCGGATCAGGACGCAGGGCTGGAGGCAGGTGTGCAGGTGGACGCGGGCCCGGTGGCCGATTCCCAGCCGTTCGAGCGGCCCTCGCGACGGATCCTCCGGGACGAGACGCTGCTCGTTCTGGCGCTGTCGCTCGGTGCGAGCGGAGTGTCCGCACTGATCAGCTTCGTCGGGTCGGTCACCAAACCGGGCGGCCTCAAGGACCAGGCGGCCACCCTCAATGCCTCGGCCGCGCCCGGCCGTCCCTGGCTGGACCTGGCCTGGCAGCTGTTCGACATCGCCACGGCCCTTGTGCCCGTCCTGCTCGTCGCGCACTTCCTGACGCGAGAGGGCGAGAGCCTGCGCACCCTCGGCTTCGACCGCACCCGCCGCTGGTTCGACCTCGGCCGCGGCGCCTGCGTCGCGGCCGTGATCGGCAGCACGGGCATCGCCTTCTACCTGGCCGCCCGAGGGCTCGGCTTCAACCTCACCGTGGTGCCGGAGGCACTGCCCGACGTGTGGTGGAAGTTCCCCGTGCTGATCCTGTCGGCGATGCAGAACGCGATCCTCGAAGAGGTGATCGTCGTCGGCTACCTGCTGCGCAGGCTCGACCGGCTGGGCTGGACGCCCGGCGCCGCCTTGGCCGCCAGCGCCGTGCTGCGCGGCTCCTACCACCTGTACCAGGGCATCGGCGGCTTCGTCGGCAACATGGTCATGGGTGTGGTGTTCGTGCTCCTGTACCGGCGCTGGCGCCGCGTCGGCCCCCTGGTGGTGGCGCACTCCCTGCTTGACATCGGTGCGTTCGTGGGTTACGCCCTGCTCGCCGGGAAGGTGGGCTGGCTGCCTACCGGGTGAGCAACTCGCCCTCGATGACGGTGACCGCGCGGCCGGTGAGCAGGGTGCGGTCGGCGCGCAGTCCGGTGCGGACCAGACCGGAGCGCCGCGAGGCCTGGCAACCGGTGAGGTCGGGGCTGCCCAGACGGCCGGACCAGAACGGGGCCAGCGCGGTGTGGGCGCTGCCGGTGACCGGGTCCTCGTCGATGCCCACGTTCGGGAAGAAGCAGCGGGAGACGAAGTCGTACCCCCGGCCCGGATCCTCGGCGCGGGCGGTCGCGATGATCCCGCGTGCGGAGTAGGCGGCCAGCGCCTTGTGATCGGGGGCGAGCCCGCGGACGGTCCGCTCGTCGGCCAGCTCCACCAGCAGGTCGCCGACATTCGGGCCGGTGTCGAACACCGCGGCCGGCGCCGCGCCCAGCGCCTCGGCCACCCCGGCCGGCACCTCCACCGGCGTGAGCGGGGCGGTGGGGAAGTCCAGCGTGACCGAACCGTCCCCGGCGGGCGTGGCCGTGAGCACACCGCTGCGGGTGTCGAACCGCACCGGGCCTTCGTGCGCGCCCGTGCTGTACAGGACGTGTGCCGTGGCGAGCGTGGCGTGGCCGCACATCGCGACCTCGGTGACGGGGGTGAACCAGCGCAGCGCCCAGTCCGCCGTACCGCCCGCGGGAAGCCGGTGCGCGAACGCGGTCTCCGCGTGGTTCACCTCCAGGGCCACGTTCTGGAGCCAGTCGTCGTCGGGGAAGGCGTCGAGGAGCAGAACCCCGGCAGGGTTCCCGGTGAAGGGACGGTCGGTGAAGGCGTCGACGATACGAATCCGCATGCGCCGACGCTATCCGCCGCACCAGCCGCCCGGCCAAGGCCAATCCGCTGCCGCTGGACCGGTCCGGGAGCCGGTGGATCAGACGAGACCGGCCGCCACGCCGTACGGCGTGTACAGGTCGAGCAGCCGCTGTCTGGCCGAGTGGAGGCGGTGGGCCAGGACATCGCCGACCCACTGGGCTACGGCGCCGCCGAAGGCCGGTTCCTCGCGGCACAGGGCGCGGACGGTCGCGGCGTCGAACTCGTGCAGCCGCACCGGTGTCGCCGCTTCGGCCCCCAGCTGCCAGATGTGCGGGGCGAACAGCCAGGACCAGCCCACGAGTTCGCCCGGCCGGAGCGTGTCGATGACGGCCGGGCGGCGGCCGGGCACCCGCATGTCCAGCTCGACCGTGCCGGTCCGGACGATCCAGAACAGGTCCGCGCGCGTCCCCTCCTCGAACAGCCGTGTGCCCTGGGGGACGGACACTTCCCGGCCGATGCCCATCAGCTGTGGCCGGTGCTCGGCGGGCAGAGCCTGGAGCATGCTGGGTCGACGGGCAGTGATCATGACGTGTCTCCCGGCGGGGGTAGCGAAGCACGAACCACCGGGGCCGGTACGTGCCGTCCGGCCTGCCGGCCCTCGGCCATGCTCGTACGGTCCGCTGAAGGATCGCTCGAGGATCGCCCGGCGGACCCTGCGCGCCTTCGTCAGTCGGTCGGGTTCGGGGCCGGGTTCAGGGACGGTTCGAGAGGCTCGCGGCGTGGTCCGGGACGTACCGCTGGAGGTCCCGCGACGGGCGCTCGTACCCCGTCGACGGCGGCCGCTCGGGCAGCTCCAGGAACGGCGGCGGCACCTCCTGGTAGGGGACGGAGCCGAGCAGGTGGGCGATCATGTTCAGCCGGGCACGGCGCTTGTCGTCGCTCTCCACGACGTACCAGGGGGCGTCGGAGACGTCGGTGTGCACCAGCATCTCGTCCTTGGCCCGGGAGTAGGCCTCCCAGTGGGTGATCGACTCCAGGTCCATCGGCGACAGCTTCCAGCGCCGCAGCGGATCGTCGAGCCGGCGCCGGAACCGCTCCTGCTGCTCGGTGTCGCTCACCGAGAACCAGTACTTGCGCAGCAGGATCCCGTCCTCCACGAGCATCCGCTCGAAGATCGGGCACTGCCGCAGGAAGCGCTGGTACTCGTCCCGGGTGCAGAAGCCCATCACGTGCTCGACACCGGCCCGGTTGTACCAGGACCGGTCGAACAGCACGATCTCCCCGGCAGCAGGCAGATGTTCCACGTACCGCTGGAAGTACCACTGCGTGCGCTCCCGCTCGGTCGGCTTCGGCAGTGCCGCGATCCGTGCCACACGCGGGTTGAGATGCTCGGCCACCCGCTTGATCGTGCCGCCCTTGCCCGCCGCGTCCCGTCCCTCGAAGACCACGACGAGCCGGGCGCCCGCGCCCCTGACCCACTCCTGCAACTTCACCAACTCGGTCTGAAGGCGCAGCAGTTCCTTTTCGTACACCTTGCGCGGCAACTGCGCCGCCCTGTCGCCGACCATGCCGCCACCGTACGTGACGTCCTGCTCCTTCGCCCCGAAGGACGCGTCAGGTCGCAACGACCCAGGTCCGCTCCGGCCTCCATGCGCGATGTGACGAAAATCAGAAGAAAGATCGCCCCCGCGGTGAACCTCGTGTAATCGGCAGCCCTCATATCCCTATAGACAGAACGCAAAGGGGAGGAAAATGCCGGAACGGTCGCGCCGTGCTGTGCTGGGGCTGCTCGGAGCCGGAACGGTCGGAGTGGGCGTGGCAGCCTATGCCGCCCGCGACGAACACATACCGAGAGTCAGAGAGCTCACAGGGGAGGAGAACCACCTGACGGGGTCCGGCGACTGGCTCTCCGACAGCCAGCACTCCCAGGCGTCCGGCGACCGGGAGGGGCAGATCCAGGGGTACGCATCGGCTACTTCGGTGAGCCCGGGCCAGGTGATCGACTTCCATGTGTCGGTGCACGAAGAGCAGAGTTACCGGATCACGGTGTTCCGCCTGGGCCACTACGGCGACAAGGGCGCCCGGTTGCGGACGACCAGTGCCAAGCTCCAGGGCAAGCGCCGTACCGTGCCCGGGGCCGATCCGGAGACCGGGGTCATCGCGTGCGACTGGCCCGTCTCCTGGAGCCTGCGCATTCCGTCCGGCTGGCGGTCGGGCCTGTACCAGGCCGTGTTCACCACCGAGGGCGGAAAGGTCAGCAGCACCCCGTTCGTGGTGCGGGAACCCGCCCGTGCGTCCGACATCCTGATGGTGGTGCCCTTCACGACCTACCAGGCCTACAACATGTGGCCGCAGGACGGCCGTACCGGCAAGAACCTCTACCGGGGATACAACAAGGCGGGCGAGGTCGGCGGCCCCGAGGAACGCGCCCACAAGGTCTCCTTCGACCGGCCGTATTCGGACGCGGGCATACCCAACCGGTTCGAGATGGACACCAGTTTCGTCCGCTGGGCGGAGCGGTCCGGGCTGGACGTGACCTACGCGAGCAGTCTCGACCTGCACGACGGCACCATCGACACGTCCAAGTACCGGGCGTTGTTCTTCGCCGGGCACGACGAGTACTGGTCCAAGCCGATGCTGGACTCGGCCAGGAAGGCCGTCTCGGCCAGATCGCACCTCGCGTTCCTCGGCGCGAACAACATCTACTTCCACGTCCGGATGGAACCGTCCGCCGGCGGTCGGGCGAACCGGGTCATGGCCTGCTACAAGTCGACGCCGGACCCGGCCCCCGGCCGGGCCGGGGTCACCACTCGCTGGCGGGACATCTCACCGGACCAGCAGCATGCCGAACAGGGTCTGCTGGGAATCCAGTTCAACGGGATCGTGCAGAAGCCCGCACCGCTGGTGGTCAAGGGGAGCGGGCACTGGCTCTGGGCGGGCACCGGTCTGCGTGAGGGTGCCCGGCTGCCCAAGATGGTCGGAGTGGAGGCGGACGGCTACGACCCCAAGGCCCCGAGCCCGGCCGGTTCCCGCCGTACCCTCCTGGCGGAGTCCCCCTACGAGGCCAAGCGCCTCACGGCCAGTCAGCCCCGCGTCCAGCACACCGCTCTCACCGAAATGCCCAACGGGGCCATGGTCTTCGTCGCGGGCACCTTCCACTGGGCGCTGGCGCTGGACAGTGCGCCGCACCGGAACAAGCACATCCAGACGGCGACCAGGAACCTGGTCAACCGCATGCTGCACAAGGAGGCGTGAGGAAGAACCGCCTGCGGGAGTCCGCCTCAGCGAGCGAACTTCTCGATGGCGGCCGGCGTGACCGGGGTGAAGAAGTTCACGAGGTTGCCGTCGGGGTCGCGGAACAGGAGCGCGCGGTTCCCCCAGGGCATCGTGGTCGGCTCGTTGACGAAGTCCTCCACGAAGCCGCTCAGGTTCTCGTACACGCTGTCCACGTCGTCGACGAGGAATTCGAGGATGACACTGCGGTTGTCGGCCGGGTGGGCGGATCCGGGCGCGAACAGGGGGACGGTGCGGGTGCTGCCGATCGCGAGGGTGGCGGAGGCGGTCCTGAGCTCGGCGAAGTCCTCGTTGGCCCAGGTGGCGGACACCTTGGTGGCGCGCTCGTAGAAGTCGACAAGGCGGGCGACGTCGCCGGTGATGACGCGGACGGAGACGAAGTGCATGGGTTTTCTCCTGTGGCCGTTCGGTGCTGGTGACCGCACGCTACGACCAATACCGGGCGGAACCCGCCCGGTATGTACGGGAGACGTGGGAGAATTTCTGGCATGCCCCGCCCCCTCGCCCGCGTCCTCACCCTGCTGGAACTCCTGCAGTCCGGCGGCATCCGGACCGTGTCCGAACTCGCCGACCGGCTGAACGTCGACGAGCGCACCGTGAGGCGCTACGCACAGCAGCTCGTCGACCTCGACGTGCCCGTCGAGTCTGTGCGCGGCCGCTACGGCGGCTACCGGCTCGCCCCCGGTTACCGCATGCCTCCGCTCATGCTGAGCGACGACGAGGCGCTCGCCGTGCTGCTCGGCCTGGTCGCCGGCCGGCGATCGGGCCCGACGGCGAGCACGGACACGGCGAGTGAGACGGCGGCGGCAAAGATCCGGCGAGTGCTGCCCGAGCGGCTGCGCCGCAGGCTCGACGCCGTGCTCGGCTCGCTGGCCTTCACGGATCCGCCCGGCAGGGCGGCAGCCGCCCCGGAACCCGCCGTCCTTCTCCCCATCGCCGACGCGGTGCACCATCACCGGCCGGTCTCGATCCGGTACACCGCCGGCGACGGCCGACGCAGTGAGCGCACCCTGCACCCGTACGGGGTCGTCGCCCACTCGGGCAGGTGGTACGTGACGGCCGCCGATCCCTCGGCAGGCGAGGACCGGACCTTCAGGCTGGATCGCATCACCGACGTGAGGACCCTGCCCGGAGCCTTCGAACCACCCCTCGGCATCGATCCGGCGAAGCGCGTCCTGACGGGGCTCGCCACGGTTCCGTACCGACACGAGGTGACCCTGCGCATCCGGGGGACGGCCGAGCAGATCCACACCCGACTGCCCGCCGGCATCGCGCTCGTGACGGAACTGCCTTCCCAGGACGACACGGACCCGGCGACGGAACGCTGGTGCCGTGTCGAACTCCGCGCGGACCGGCTCGACTGGCTGCCTGCCGTACTCGCCTCGCTGGACCGCCCCTTCGTCGTCGAGCGCCCCGACGAACTCCGCGGCCTCGTGGAAGCCTTCGCGGAACGACTCGCGAACTACGCCCGGCAAAGCCCGTCTCACTGAGCCCGGCAAGCCGTTGGAGCCGGTCGGCTTCTTGAGCGAGGAGGTCCCGCAGTGCCGCGCAGTGGTTCCTGCCCCTCGGCACCCGGCGGCAGATGGTCGCCGACCCACCGATGTTCGCCCAGCTCACACGCACCGCTCCAACGCACCAGGCTTGCAGGGCTTCGAGCCACTGGCGGTGGTCGGTGAGATGGGAGCCTGCGGCACCGGTGCAGCGGTCGCAAGTCTCATCCGGTCAGGCGTCCACTTCGCCGCGCTCAGTCGCTGGGCCTTCACTCCCACCGGACCTTGTCGGTGCGGTGAACGTCAGGTCGGTACCGGTCAGGTCGCAGCTGGCTGCCCACAGACGTGCCGCGGCCGTGGTGTCGGCGAGGTGATTCCAGAGAGATTCGATCCTGGGCGTACCGCGCAGCCCGAACCGTTCGGGGGTCCACATCTGGCCGCCGCGGACGCTCGGGTCGAGCACGGCCCGAACAGCGGGCCATGCGGCAGCGTCCTTGCCCTGGACAAAGAGACCGAGCGGCAGATGGCGCAGCCGTTCGCCGGTGGTCCGGACATGGAATGGCGGGCGCGAAGGTGTGAGGGAGTCGAGCGCGCCGCCGGGATGAACGACCACGCTGAGTGTCGTGCTCCCGGCAGCACGCAGGCGGCGGTGCAGTTCAACGGCAAAGAGCATCTGGGCCAACTTCGACCGCGCGTACGCCCGCTTGGGCTGATAGTCGTGCGTGCTCTGCAGATCGTCGAGGTCCAGGCGTTCGGACTTGGCGGCGTAGCTGCCAGTGGTGACGATCCGGCTCCCCGGGGTCGCCGTGAGCAGAGGGGCCAGATGGTGGGTCAGGGCGAAGTGCCCCAGGTGGTTGGTTGCGAGCATCAGCTCGTGGCCGGCCGCGGTCTCGCGGCGCGGTGGATGGTCGAGCGCCACGCCGGCGTTGTGGACGACGGCGTCGAGGCGATCCAGTCCGAGCGCATCCACCGATGCCTTGAGCGAGGCGAGATCGGCCAGGTCCAGGGACAGGTGCTTCAACCTGGCACCGGGGACGCGCGAGCTGATGGAAGCGATCGCCTCTTCGGCCTTCCCCCTGTCGCGGCTACCGAGAACGACCACGGCCCCGGTGCCGGCGAGTTGCTCGGCAACGAAATACCCGATGCCCGCGTTGCCGCCGGTGACCAGGAAGCTCTTCCCCTCGGCTCGAGGCAGCCGGTGGACGTCCCACTGCGGGACCTGGGGTACGGAGGACATGGCGGGCTCCCGGAGCTCGGAGTGGTCTGAAGGCGGGCGAGGCCGCGCGTTCACAGCCGACCAGGCCCAGTTCCCACGGTCCCTGACGCCACCCACATCCCGCCGACAGGCCGCTGTCCCCACCGACAGCCGTCCGACATCGCGCGGGCGGCGGCGTATCGAGCTCGGCCTGTGGCGGCCCATCTTCGGTTCACAAGCCACGCACCGGTCCGTGTTCAGTGGCAGTCGGTCAAGCTCACCTCCGTGAGAGACAGGCGCACTGCCTGAAGGCTGACGGTTGCGGTTGGGGACGCGTTCGCGGTCCTCAGTCGATACAGAACTCGTTGCCCTCGATGTCCAGCATCGGGATGCACGCGTCGTTGCCGTCGTAGAGCGTTTGCACGTGTATCGCGCCGAGCGGGACCAACCGTGCGCATTCGGCCTCGAGTGCGGCGAGGCGCTCCTCACCCACGAGTCCGGTGCCGACCCGCACATCGAGATGCACCCGGTTCTTGGCGGACTTCCCCTCGGGGACGCGCTGGAAGTACAGTCGCGGACCCACACCAGAGGGATCGACGCAGGCGAACCATGAGTCCCGCTGCTCAGGCGGCTGAGAGCCCTTGAAGTCATCCCATGTGGCGAACCCTTCCGGCGGCGGCGGTACGACGTACCCCAACACCTCGCACCAGAAACGGGCGAGGCGCTCAGGCTCTGCGCAGTCGAAGGTGACTTGGAACTTCTTGATCGACGTCATTGGCCCACCATAGGAGGCGCGGACAGCCTGCTCACCAGCACTCCTGGACACCGGTCCCTCGTCATCGGGTGCTGCCGCGGGGGACGAACCGGAACCAGACCTTGATCTTCTCGGCTGCGTTCTCCACGTCGGCCATCATGCGCCGACCGTCGGCAGTGCCTCGCGCCGGGTCTGAGCTGGGCGATCAACCCAGGAATTCTGTCTCACCAAAAACCAGGCCACGCAGGTCAGCGTGACTCGGTCGACTGACTTCGCTGAGACAGGTCAGTCCATCTCCGTTGAGGCAGGACAGTTGACCCGTCTCAACGAAGTCTGACCAGTCTCACCGGAGTTTGACCGGCCCGGCACGCTCACACCCCGAGAATCCCTGCTCGTCGTGCCCGCAGTTCGGAGCGGACGAGTTCGAGGAGATGCCCCGACCAGTTACGGCCTCGGCCGGCGTCGACCGTCGTCGCCCCAGAAGGCCGAGTTCATGTCGTCGTAGATCACGGTGGCGCCGGCCGTCGCCAGCAGGACCTCGGCCAGTTCGGGGTGCTGGTCGTACTTGGCACGCAGCAGGCTTGTCATGACGGCCGTTCGGGCGTGTTCCCAGCCCTCGCGACGAGGGGCCTCGGCCGCGAGCGTGCGCGCTGCGGCGGCGGTTTTCGCTGCCGCGATCGCGTGTCGGGTCTCCGGGTCGGCGACCGACAGGGCCCAGTAGGCGTGGGTGACGGAGGGGTAGTCGGTGTCTGCGACCGTGATCGGGGCGGGGTAGTCGTGGCGCAGGCCGAGCTTGCCGGGATCGTCCACCAGCTGGGTCGGGAACGAGTGGTGGAGCTGGACGGCTGGGGCGTGCGGTGTCGCCGGTCCGTTCGCGGGCACGGGGGTGGCCCTCTCGGCCCTCCAGCGTGCCCGCTCCTCGAAGTACGCGAGGGCTCTGTCGCAGTCCTCCTGCGTGACCGTTCCGTCGAACGACAGGTAGGTCCTGCCACCACCGGGCCCTGCCACCAGGGCCCGAAGAGGCCAGTCCTTGCTGTCCATGTCGCCCAGCGAGTAGCGGCGCTGCGATTCCGGGACGGCCAGGAACGCGGCGCGGGCCGCGGCCCGGTTCTCCTCGGTCCGGTCGGCGAGGAAGACGTCGACGGCGGCCAGACAGCGGCCGGTCGAGTCGGGCCGCCCGTTCAGCTGGTCGATGGTGTCGCGGACTTCGGCGACCAGCAGCTCGGGCGTGAGCCGGCTCTCCGGCTCGCTGAACTTCCAGGCCGCCAGCCCGTGGGCGGAGGCCGCGCCGCCCTCCGGAGAACTGGTGGCCACCCAGCCGTTGCGTGGCTTCTCCTCGAACTCCTCGACGGTGACCAGGCCCCAGCAGTCGATGAGTCCGTCGCGTATCGGCGTAGATGAAGAGGTCGGTGAGGAAGTAGCGGCCGCCGTTGCGGAGGAAGGCGTGCCGCCAGGTTCCGGCTATGCGGACGCCGTCCGCCGTGCGATGGGTGATCCGTTTGCCGATCATTCGGGGTCACGTCGTCGAGGTGCCCGGCCGGACGGCGAGGCCGGAGCACCCACAGGCACGACGCCTGGCGTACCGCCACCACCGGCATCCTCGCAGCAGTGCGCAGCTTGTCACCCGAGCGGTGGGAGGCGAGGACGTCCGCAATGGCCAACCGGCGGCGACTGTGAAAATCGCTGTCCGCTCACCGGAGCACGGTGATAGACATCCGGCGTGGAAAAGAATCTTGAGTTCCCTGACCTGTTGCGACTGATCGATGAACGGTCGACCGCCTTCCGCGCCGTGGTCGCCGCCGCGCCCGGTCTCGACGCGCAGGTGCCGACCTGCCCCGGGTGGACGCTGTTCGATCTGGTGAAGCACCTGGGTGGGGGAGACCGTTTCTGGGCCGCCATAGTCGGCGCGGGGTCTGCCGAGGCTCCCCCGGCCGAGGCCGTCGCCGCGCGCGCCGCGCTGGAAGTGCCGCAGGAGCGTGAGGCCCTGCTGGCCTGGCTGGACGCGTCGACGCAGCTTCTGCTGGGCGCCCTGCGCGCGGCGGGACCGGAGAGCGGTTGCTGGACGTGGTGGCCCGCGTCGCAGTCACCGCAGACCGCCGGCGGCACCGCCCGGCACCGGGTCCAGGAGACCGCGGTGCACACCTACGACGCGCAGCTCGCCGGGGGCGCCCCGCAGCCGCTGCCGGTCGAGCTGGCACTCGACGGCGTGGAGGAGTTCCTGTTCACCGTCTGCGCAACGCCGAGTGCCTGGCCGCACAAGCCCACGGCCTTCGACTTCCACGCCGCCGAGGGCCGCTCCTGGCGCCTCACCGTTGACGGCGACGGCGCACGCACCGCCCGCATCCCCGCGCCCACCGCCGCGACCGGCGAGGACTCGGACGCAGCCGGCGCCTCCGTCCACGGCACGGCCAGTGAGCTGGTCCTCTACCTGTACGACCGGATCCAGGCCGACTCCTTGCACGTTGACGGAGACCCAGGGCTGCTCGACCTGCTCCGCGCCTGGGAGCCGGAGGAGAAGTAGGACGTGGCGGGGGCGGTTGGCCGCGCCTCGAGCCGGCAGGACACGACTCTTCGCCGGGTTCGTCAGTCGCGGCACCGGGCTCAAGAGCGCGAATTTGTTCGTCCCAGCGATCGCGAGAAGCGGCGCGACTGCCGTCGTCCCGATCTCGCTGAGAAGTCGTCGATCGGGTGACTGCGGCGGCTGCCGTGCATGAGAGCTGGGCTTCTTGGCAGCTCGAAGGCTGTCGAATCCAACGTGCCTTCCAGGAAGCCCTGTTGTCGCATCTCTACGGCAACGCGGGGGTGGGGTCCACTTCAGCCACTCTCGCGTGTGACTGTCTGGCTCACAGGTTCGGGAACGCCAGAGACCACGGGCGCGCGAGCGTCGGTATCCCACCGACATGTCGGACGCCGAGTGAGCCTGCGTGGCCGTCCAGGCCCACCCTCTACCGTCTGCTGGTGAAACTCACGACCGGCACTCACGCGACGGGATCGGCGGTCAGCCGCCGCTCGAAGGCCCACGGAGCGGCAGCCCCGTTCGGGAACTGACGGTGTCCGCGCCGGGCGAGGTGGTCCAGATCGACTCCACGCCGCTGGACGTGATGGTCCGGCTGGATAGCGGGGCGGGTCGAGCTGACCGCCATGATCGACGTCGCGACCAGGACGCTGTCGGCGGCCGTGCTGCGTCCCTCCACCAAATCGGTGGATGCCAGCGTGCTCCTGGCCCGCCCCGTCACCCCGGAGCTGATGCGGCGCCGATCTCGCCTCCCCGATCACGCCGAGCATCCGCCGGTCCTCAACCAGCTAGTGCCGTATCAGGCAACGTTCGCCCTGTGTTCGACGTGAGATATGGTCCTCAGCCATGGGCGAATTGGTGTTGATCAGGCACGGCGAGACCGCATGGAGCCGGACCGGCCAGCATGCTGGCCGCACTGACCTGCCGCTGACCGGGGCGGGGGAGGACGCGGCGCGTGCGCTCGCACCTCGGTTGGCCGAACGGGAGTTCGCCGCCGTCTACAGCAGCCCGCTGACTCGCGCCGTGCGGACCGCCGAACTGGCGGGGTTGAGCGGCGCGGAGCCCGACACCGACCTGATCGAGTGGGACTACGGCCGCTACGAGGGGCTGACCGCCGAGCAAATCCAGGAGCTCAAGCCCGGCTGGGAGCTGTGGCGCGACGGCGTCGACTCCGGCGAGGACCTCGGGCACGTGACGGTGCGGGTCGACGCCTTCCTCGGCCGGGTCCGGCCGCTGCTGGACAAGGGTGACGTGGCCGTCGTTGCGCACGGCCACCTGTCACGCATACTCACCGCGCGCTGGCTCGGGCTCGACGCGTCGGCCGCACGGCAGTTCGGGCACCCGCATCCGGGGACGATCAACACGCTGGGGTACGAGCACAAGCTGCCAGTCGTGCTGGGGTGGAACGTGCCGTAACGGCGGCTGTCCATATCCCGTCCAAGGTGTAGCTAATGCCTTGCCATTGGGCGATGTTGGCCCTGTCGACGACGGAGTGCAGGCGCCGGTCGTCGGCGTGGCGATTTCGCCAGATGATGTAGCGGCGGATCATCCTGCCCTGTTCCTCGTGGTCGGTGCCGTCGAGGGTGAAGTAGCGCAGGGCGGTGAACTGGGCTTCTATGCGGTTGAGTCAGGAGCTGTTTGTAGGGGTGTAGGCGATCTCGACGTTGTTCGTCGCGGCCAGGTGCCGACCCGCTGGCACCTCTTCGTGGTCAGGTGCGGGGAGAAGTTGTCACAGACGATCGCGATACGGACCCCGGGCGGGTAGAGGGTTCGCAGGTAGCGGCAGAACTCCAGGAACTGGGTGCGTTCTTGATCGGCTTGATGTGGCCGTAGAGCTTGTCCTTGGCCAGGTCCAGGGCGGCGAACAGGTGCCGTGCTCCGCCGTAGCGGTTGTAGGTCGCCCGCCGCCTGCGGCGGGGTTCGCGGTCGGGGTCCTTGTGTTTGCCGGAGTGTTCGGCCCACTGCCGGCCCGGGTGGGGTATCAGGTTGAGCGGCCCGAACTCGTCCATACATAAGACGACTTCGGGCTCGCCCTCCTCGGGTATGACCTCGCCGTCGGCGATCGCGCAGAGGTGTTCGACGCGGGCCTTCTTGGCCGCGTAGTCGGAGTCGCGGGAGGTCTTCCAGGTCTTCACACGTTGAAACGGGACGCCCTCCTCGCGGAGCAGGATGCGCAGGCCCTCGTGGCTGATGTCGTCGACCACCCCCTCGGCGACCAGGAAGTCCGCCAGCTTGGTCAGGCTCCAGGTCGAAAAGGGCAGGTCATGTTCGGTCGGCTTGGACTTCGCGATCTTCTTGATCTCGCGCCGCTCGGGCAGGGTGAACGTCCTGGGCCGGCCGCCCTTGTACTTCGGATACAGGGAGTCGAAGCCGTCGGCGTTGAAGTTGTGGATCACATCCCGGATCCGGTCCGCGCTGGTGAACGTCACCTCGGCAATCTTCGCCACCGGCATGCCCTGGGCGGACAGCAGGACCATCTGGGCCCGCCGCCAGGTCACTACCGAACCGGTTCCCCGGCGGATGATCCGAAGCGGCCGTCTGCCTTCGTCATCCTCGATCTCGCGTACACGTACTCGCTCTGCCACCTGGACAGGCTGACGACCACACGCCGCCCGGCACGGCACCGGGACGGCGCGTCACTTCACAACAGGGCAAACGTTGCCTGCTACGGCAGGTGCACCAGCGACTGTTCAGCGGCCAGGGGCGGGCGTACGGGCAGATGCTGTCCAGGCCGTCTGAGGCCGGACAGTTCGGCTCACCTTCGATGAGACAAGTCACCCGCGTCACCGTCACCCGGGCCTTGTCAGGCGATCGGTTCCGATATATCGTTGACGCATCGCGACAGATCAACGATGGAGTGGAGTGGTTGCAATGCGTTCCCATGGATTCGAGCATGAGCACCGGCGTGGCGGACCCCGGCGTGGCAGGGGTGGCTTCGAGGGGCTGCGGGCTGCGTTCGGGCCGTTCGGGCCGGGTGGGCCCGGGTTCGGGCACGGCGGTCCCGGGTTCGGGCCCGGTGGGCCCGGGTTCGGGCCGGGGCCCTGGGGGCCGCGAGGGCGGGGTGGGCCCAGGGGGAGGGCGCGGCGCGGTGATGTGCGGGCCTCGATCATGGCCCTGCTCAAGGACCGTCCCATGCACGGCTACGAGATGATCCAGGAGATCGCCGAGCGCAGCGGAGGTGCCTGGAAGCCCAGCCCCGGCTCGGTGTACCCCACCCTTCAGTTGCTGGAGGACGAGGGCCTGATCACCAGTGAGTCCGAGGGCGGCAAGAAGCTGTTCTCGCTCACCGAAGAGGGCCGCGCCCTCGCCGCCGACGGCCCCGAGGCGCCCTGGGAGGAAGCCGCGCGCGGCGTCGACTGGGAGGTCCTCGGTGAGATCCGACAGGCGGGCTTCGGCCTGATGGAGGCCTTCGGGCAGGTCTGGAAGACCGGCACCAAGGAGCAGCGGGAGAAGGCGCTGACCGTCATCAACGACGCCCGCAAGAAGCTGTATCTGATCCTTGCCGACGAGGACTGACGGCGGACCGGCAGCGGACCGACAGCCGGATTGACGGCCGGGCGCCCCGTGGATCACTCCGCGGGGCGCCCTCGCGGTTCAGGCCACCAGTGCGCCCAGCTTGCGCAGTGACTCGTTCAGGGCCGCTCCCGCCGAGTCCTTCAGCTTGCCTGCCATCAGGGACACGGCCGCGCCCGTGAACTCGCCGTCGATGCGCACCTTCGTCGCGTCGCCCTCGGGCGTGAGCGTGTAGCGGGTGGCGACGGTGACGGCCATCGGGCCCTTGCCGCGGATCGCGAGCGTGCGGGCCGGTTCCAGTTCCTCGATGGTCCACTCGACCTCGGCCGGGAAGCCCATCAGCTTCATGTTCTCCTGGAAGGTGCCGCCCACCGCGAAGGTCTCGGGGCCGCCCTTGGGGAAACTGGTGTGGGTCGCGTTCCACTCGCCGTAGGCCGACCAGTCGGTGAGCTGTGCCCACACCTTCTCGGCCGGTGCCCCGATGCGTGCCTCCGCGCTGACTTCGGCCATGCGACCACCCCTTCGAGTCGGGCTCTGGTGTCGCGGAAAGTAGCCGCAGGACCTGGAACATTCAATACTGATGAACCATCAGGAAATGTGCGGCTCGGGGTCGCGGTGGCCGGATCTCCTCCGTGAGGAGGAGATTCCGATGCCCGGAGTCCACTTTCTGTGGGACGTCGAAATGCTCCCCACCGAGGATGACCGCGGGCCGTGGCGGCTGATGGGGTAGACGGTGTGCGACCCCTTGTTCCCCGCCAGTCCGCGTACGACCCGAGCGTTTCCCGTCCCGAAGGCGACGCCGCGTCCTGCGCCGAGCTGGCGGCGGTGACCGCAGCTGCCCGGCGCAGGGCCGTCCGGGACGGGGACCGGCAGATCGACACCGCCCATCTGCTGCACTCGCTGCTGGAGACCGACCACGAGCTGCATCCCGTGATCGGCGACGCCCCGCAGATCGCCCGCCTGCTCGGCTATCTCGTGCAGCGCAGCATCGGCTACGGCCTGCGCTGGCAGGGCGCCGTGGAGGACTCGGGGGCGCTGCCCGTGGTGGCGCGGGCCGGTGCGCCCGACGGCGGGACCGAGGACGCCGACGGCTGGTCACCGCTGGCCGCGTCCGCCCTGGCGCACGCCCGCGACCGCGCCGGACGGCGTGGTGACGGGCGGACCAGGGGCGCCGACCTGCTCGCGGGCCTGGTCCGGGATCCGGGAGCCCGTGCGGTCGAGGTGCTCGATCATGCCGGGGTCGAACGGAGTGATCTCCTCGCGCGGATCGACGGCCGCCCGGGGGAGTGCGCCGGGAGCGGCGAGACCGCCCACTGAGGGCCGGCCGACGGGGCCCGGCGGCGTGTTCGGCCGTGTCCGGCAGGCAAGACAGGCGCCATCGGGTGTGACGCTCCTGTCGTCGCCTGTCATCATGTGCCGGTGCAGAATTCTGAGAGCAGTCAGGGCGGCCGCGGAAGGGGTGTCGGGCTCGGCCTCGCCGTCGCCTCGGCACTCGCCTTCGGAGGGTCGGGCGTCGCCGCCAAACCACTGATCGAGGCGGGGCTCGACCCGCTCCATGTGGTCTGGCTGCGAGTGACCGGCGCGGCGCTGGTGATGCTGCCGCTCGCCGTGCGCCACCGCGATCTGCTGCGCCGCCGTCCTCTGCTCCTCGCCGGCTTCGGGCTGCTCGCCGTGGCCGGTGTGCAGGCCTGCTACTTCGCCGCCATTTCGCGCATCCCGGTCGGGGTCGCGCTGCTCGTCGAGTACCTCGGCCCCGCCCTGGTGCTCGGCTGGGTACGGTTCGTGCAGCGACGCCCGGTGACCCGGGCCGCCGCGCTCGGCGTGGCCCTCGCGGTCGGCGGCCTCGCCTGTGTCGTGGAGGTCTGGTCGGGACTGCGGTTCGACGCGCTCGGGTTGCTGCTCGCGCTCGGCGCGGCCTGCTGCCAGGTCGGCTACTTCGTGATGTCCGACCACGACGGCCCGTCCGGCGAACGGGCACCGGACCCCCTCGGCGTGATCGCGTACGGACTGCTCTTCGGCGCCCTCGTGCTCACCGCCGTCGCCCGCCCCTGGTCCATGGACTGGTCCGCCCTCACCGGGACCGCCTCCATGAACGGCACCCCGGTACCGGCCCCCTTGCTGCTGGCCTGGATCATCCTGGTCGCCACGGTCATCGCCTACGTGACCGGCGTGGTGTCGGTACGGCGGCTGTCCCCGCAGGTCGCCGGGGTCGTGGCCTGCCTGGAGGCGGTCGTCGCCACGGTGCTGGCCTGGGTGCTCCTCGGCGAACACCTCTCGGCGCCGCAGGCCGTCGGCGGTGCGCTGGTGCTGCTTGGCGCGTTCATCGCGCAGTCCTCGGCCCCGGTCAGGGGCTCCGTGGAGCCGGTGGCGTCCGGCGCCCCGGAAAGCGAGTTGTCCGTGAGCGAAGCCGCGGCATAGGCTTCCGGCATGTCTTCGACCGCACTCGTCCTTCCGCCTCCGGCCGCCTGAGGCGGGCCTCCGGAACATCACGCCCGGCATCTCACCGGGCGGGACGGTGCTGCCCGCAGATGAAGTCCGCGCGCCCCGCTGAAGCGGGTCGCCTTCCGTACTTCTCTGTCTGCGGAGACAACTCGTGTCGAATGCCGTATCGAATGCCGTGTCGAACGGTTCCTCCGGCCTGCCCGTCGGGCGTGGCCTCCGTCATCTGATCATCGCCGGTGCCGCGTGGGGCACCGCGGGCGCCGCCGCCTCGCTGGTCTACCGGGCCAGTGACATGGACGCCGTCGTGCTCTCCTTCTGGCGGTGCGCGGCCGGACTCCTGCTGCTGACCGCCGGACGGCTGCTGCGCCGTACCAACCGTCCCGTCGGGCCGGGCGCGCCCGTCGGCCCGTCGGTGGCCGAACCGCTCGGACGCCGAGTGCCGAAGGCCGTGGCCATCGGGCTCTGTCTCGCCGTGTTCCAGACCGCGTACTTCGCCGCGGTTTCGGCGACCGGGCTCGCCGTGGCGACCGTGGTCACGCTCGGCGCCGGACCCGTGCTGATCGCGCTCGGCGCCCGGATCGCGCTGGGGGAGCGGCTCGGACGCGGCGGAGCCGTCGCAGCCGTCGGTGCGCTCACCGGCCTGGCCGTGCTGTCGCTGGGGGGCACTGACACCACCGTGCGACCGGCGGGCGTACTGCTCGCGCTCCTGTCCGCGGCCGGCTACTCCGTGATGACGCTGCTCACCCGCTGGTCGGGGCGCCAGGGTGGTGGTGACGCCGCCGGTACGACCGTATGGGCGTTCGCGGTCACCAGTCTGTGCCTGCTGCCGTTCGCGCTGGCCGACGGCCTGGTGCCGCACACCACCCAGCCGCTGCGGGTGCTCGCGCTGCTGCTCTACATCGCGGCGATTCCCACAGCCCTCGCCTACGCCCTCTACTTCGCGGGCGCGGCCGTGGTGCGCTCGGCCACCGTCTCCATGATCATGCTGCTGGAGCCGGTGAGCGCCGCGGTTCTCGGTGTGGCCCTGCTCGGCGAGCCCCTGACGGTACCGATCGCGCTGGGCACCCTGCTGATGCTCGGCTCGGTCGCGGGACCCGCGATCGCGGAGTCGCGCGCGGCCCGGGAGGAAGCGGAACCGGTGCTCATGTGAGGCGCTCGGGAGGCGTCCGGGGCGGATCCTCCGCCAGCGTCCGCCGTCGCTCCAGATGTTCGAGCGCTGCGCCGTCTCCCGGGCCCCCACGCTGGGCGAGCGCGCCCGCGATCCGGTCGCGGACCTCCGGTGAACGCTTGCCCGCGTACTTGAACTTCGCGCGCACCTCCGTCACTTCCAGCCGCAGGCCGCGGATACCGGAGAGCTGTCGGCCGTACGGGATCTCGCCCGGGGCCACCCGGACCGAGCCGCCGTCCGGCTGGAAGTGGCCCAGCTGGCGGTTGAGGATGTCCGCCTTCTCCGCCGGGTCGTCCACGACGTGGGCCGTGCAGTGCAGTTGGAGGGCGGTGTAGAAGCTGGTGGGTACGCCGTGCTCGGGCGGCTCCTCCGGCGCGGCCTGCCAGGGGCCGGGCACGAAGACGTAGTCGTCCACCACGCTCAGCAGTACCCGGGGGTTCGCCTCCAGGGCGGCCCACATCGGGTTGGGGCGGGCGAGGTGGGTGACCGCCTCGTCGCGGCCGGCGTCGTAGGCGAAGTGCAGCGGCTGCACGAAGGGGGCCTGCCCGGGCAGGCCGTTGACCGCCAACTGGCCGAAGTCGTGGGCGGCCAGCCAGGTCTGCCACTCGGAGTCGTCACGGGCCGCGTCCCACGGATGGATCAGCATCACAGGCTCGCGAGATAGGTCGGCAGCCCGATGCCGGGGGCCAGGTCCGCGTTCGCGACCGGGGTGTCGTACCCCTTGCGCAGCGGGACGACACCGGCCCAGTGCGGGAGGGACAGGTCCTCGGGATCGTCGCCGGCGTCGCCGGTGCGGACCTTGGCGGAGACCTCGTCCAGGTCGAGGCGGATCACCGCGGTGGCGGCCAGTTCCTTCTTGTCGGCGGGCCGGGAGTCGGCCGAGCGGCCCGGTACGACGTGGTCGACCAGGGCGTCGAGGGCCAGCCGCCGCTCCTCGGGGTCGGTGACCTGGTGGGCGATGCCGTGCACCACCACGGAGCGGTAGTTGATCGAGTGGTGGAAGGCGGAGCGGGCCAGGACCAGGGCGTCGACATGGGTGACCGTCAGGCAGACCGGGAGTCCCGGATCGGCCCGGCCGGTCATCCGCAGCGGGCGCGAGCCCGTGGAACCGTGCACGTAGAGCCGCTCGCCGACCCGGCCGTACAGGGTGGGCAGTACCACGGGGGCGCCGTCGCGGACGAAGCCGAGATGGCAGACGTAGCCCTCGTCGAGTATCGAGTGCACCAGTTCCCGGTCGTACGACGCCCGCTCCGCGGCACGGGTGGGCACGGTGCGGTCCGTCTGCGCGTAGGCGGCCGGCCGCGACGCCGTCTGCTCGGTCCCCTGCATGACGTCCTCCATTGCCACATCCTCATTTGGACTAGATTGCACTAGTGCATAAAATGCTTTGTGCTAGGAGAATAGCAGTCGGCGACCTCGTAGCATCGCTCACATGAACCTCGAGCGCCTGCGTACCCTCGACGCCCTGGCCCGGTCCGGCTCGGTCGGCGGTGCGGCCGAAGCGCTGCACGTCACCACGTCCGCCGTGTCCCAGCAACTGGGCAAGCTGGAGCGGGAGGTCGGGCAGCGGCTGCTCGCCAAGAACGGGCGGGGCGTTCGCCTCACGGACGCGGGACGGCTCCTGTCGGAGCACGCGGCGCGGATCCTCTCCCAGGTCGAACTGGCCCAGTCCGACCTGGAGGCACACCGCGGGCAGGTCGTCGGCGAACTGCGGCTGTCGGCGTTCCCGACCGCCGCCCGCGGGCTGTTCCCCGCCGCTCTCGCCGCGCTGCGCGCCCGGCACCCGGCACTGCGGCTGCGCTCCAGCGAACTGGAACCCGAGCACGGCGTCGCCGGAGTCGTCCGCGGCGACCTCGATCTCGCGATCGTCCTGGACTGGTACAACAAGCCGATGCCGGTCCCGGACGGCCTGGTGAAGGCCCCGCTCCTCGACGACCCGGCCGACGTCGCCATGCCGGTCGGCCATCGGCTCGCCGGCCGGGACGAGGTGGACCTCGGAGAATTCGCCGAGGACGAGTGGATCACCTGGGGCGAGGGCGAGTTCTGCCACGAATGGCTGATGTTCACGCTGCGCTCGCGCGGCATCGAGCCGATCATCGGCCATCGCGCCGCCGAGAACCACACCCAACTCGCCCTGGTTGCAGCCGGGTTGGGGGTATGCGTCGCGCCACTGCTGGGCCGGCACCCGGTGCCCGCGGGCGTCGTCATGGTCCCGCTCAGACAGCGGGTGTGCCGCCATGTCTACGTCGTCTGGCGCTCCGACGCCGACCGCCGCCCCTCGATCCGCGCGGCGGTGGAGTCCCTGCGCGCGGCGGCGGCGACGATCGGCTGAACGGCTGAACAGCCCTAAGCGGAACCCAGCTTGCGGAAGTCCCAGGAGACGATCTTCTCCGGGGTCAGCCGTGCCCAGGCGTGCCGGCCGTCGTGCGGCATCTCGTCCAGGCCGAAGTTCTTGCGGGCGAACAGCGTCTCCGCGGTGTCGAGTTCGGCGCAGAGCTCGCCGGTGCGCGGCACCTCGCCCACGAACTGCGCCGTTCCCGACAGCTCGACGCCACGCAACTGGTCGTACTCCTCACCCGAGTCCACCACGATCGCCACCCGCCGGTCGCGGCTCAGGTCGGCCCAGCGCTTGCTGCGCACCACCGAGTAGAGCCAGATCGACGTGCCGTCCCAGGCGAACCACAGCGCGCTCACGTGCGGGGCACCGTCCGCGGACACGGTGGCGACCCGACAGGTGCGCTGGGTGGTCAGGAACTCGTCCAACTCGCCCGGCGTCATCATGATCTTCCGGCCCCGGCGCTGAGTGACGGTCATGCGGCCCCCTCGTCTTCCAGTGATTCCGTGCACTTCCGTTCGGGCGCAATGCTGGCTAGTCTCGCCCGCCCCGCATCCCGGCGAAAGTGGGCGTCATGGTCGCGCGCGAAAGACGAGAAGAACTCGGAGAACTCCTCGACTCCGCGACCACGGTCCTGCTGACCGTGGAGTGCCAGCAGGGAGTCGTCGGCCCCGACAGCGCGCTGCCCGAACTCGCCCGCGAGGCGCGGGAATCCGGAGCCCTCGGCAACGTGGCCCGGCTGGTCGCCGCCGCACACGAGACCGGCCTCCAGGTGGTGCACGCCGTCGCCGAACGCCGTCCGGACGGGCGGGGTGCCAGCCGCAACGCCCGTCTGTTCCGCGCCGCCGAACGGCTCCCCGTCCAGCAGTTGTCCGGCACCACCGCGGTGCGCGTCGCGCCGCCGATCGAGGTCGCCGAGGAGGACTTCGTCGTACGGCGGCTGCACGGGCTGTCGCCGGTCCAGGGCACCGACGTGGACGCGCTGCTGCGCAACCTCGGCTGCCGCACACTGATCGTCACCGGCGTCTCGGCCAACGTCGCGATACCCAACGCGGTGTTCGACGCCGTCAACCTCGGCTACTCCGCGGTGGTTCCCCGGGACGCCATCGCGGGACTGCCCTCCGACTACACCGCGGCGGTAGTCCGCAACACCCTCGCCCTGGTCGCCACCATCGCGACCACGGAAGAGGTGCTCGGCTGCCTGAAGCGCCCGCGGCGACGGAACTGACGCCCGGTCGTCAACGCTCACGCCAGCTTGATCTCGTCCCCGGACACGGTGATGCCGGTACTCGTCAGCCCCTTGGTGGCCGGCCCCTGCCGCACGCTGCCGTCCGCCGCGGAGAACTGGCTGTTGTGGCAGGGACAGGTGATCACCCCGTTGGCGACGCTGCCCACCGCGCACCCGGCGTGCGGGCACTTGGCCGAGAACGCCTTGTAGGTGCCCGCCGAGGGTTGCGTGACCACCACGCCCTGGTCCTTGAAGATCTTGCCGCCGCCCTCCGGGATGTCCGAGGTCTTCCCGAGCGCCGTGCCGGACTCCGCACCCGCGGAGTCGTCGCCCGACCCGCAGGCCGTCAGCGCGGCGGCGAGCCCCGCCGCTCCGGCCGCGGCCACGACGGTGCGACGGGCCGGTCCCGCCGAGGACCTGGGCGATGCGCTGGTCATGAGGGGGATCCCCTTCCTGTTCCTGCGGAGCCGTTGCGTGAACCGTTCAACTGATGCGTCCAGGGGTACGGCCCGGGGGCACGGCCCGTTCAGCGGGTGCGGCGATCCCGGCGCCGGTCCGCGATCGCGCAGACGACCAGGGCGAGCACCGCCCCGGCCACCGTAAGCCCCATCCGCACCCCGGCCAACCGCCAGTCACCGGCCCCGTACTCCATGCCGAAGGACAGCGCGACCACGGTGAGGCACAGCGTCCACCAGCCGTAGTGGGCGGCACCGGCCAGTTGCATGGCGAACAGCATCACCGCGATCACCGCCGCGCGTGCCGCCGGGGTGAGCGGCGGGGTAAGCAGCAGTGCGGCGAGTGCGCCACCAGCGATCGTTCCCAGCACCCGCGCCCGCGCCCGGCCGTGCCGCGTCGCGGTGTCGGGTTTGGCGACGCGCAGCGCGGTCGTCGCCAGCCACACGGCGTGCGAGACGGGCAGGAACCAGGCCGTGGCGACCCCCAGGACGCCCGTCACCGCCAGCGTGGCCGCGTACGGGCCGCCGTCGCGCGTCAGGGCCCAGGGAACCGCCGGATCCGGCGTCGGCGCCGTCACGGCGATGACGGCACCCTGCCAGAGCGCGCCCGCGGCGAAACCCGCCGCGTACTCCCACCACCGCAGCCCCGCACCGAGATTGACCCCCGCAAGCAGGAAGGCCAGCGCCGACATCGCCGCGGCCATCCGCAGCGGGCCGCCCGCGACCTCCCACAGCCCCTGTAGCGCGGCCACGACAGCGGTACCCGCCACCAGCGCCGGCAGGACCTGGACGGCCAGGGCGCCCGACACCGAGGCGAGGGCGAGCCCCACGGCAGCGGCGCCGAGGAGTGCCGCGCGAGGCCTGCCGCTCAGCGAGGAGAACGAGGCCACCATCAGATACGCCCCGAACGAACCGGCTGCCCCGGCCTCCGCCCACCCCACCCGGGCGCCCACCACGTAGGGCACCACCACCGCCGACGCCCTCGCTCCGGCCACCGCCCACTCCCGGCGCCTGCCGGGGCGGAACGTCCGGGCGATCACCAGGGCCGTGTCCTCTCGGTGCGCAGGTCGGTGAGCTGTCGGTGAATCTCCGGCTCAACGTACAGCGGAGCGTGGCGTGTCCGGCGCAGCCGCGCGGCGGGCCGGACCGTCGCGCTCCGTCACGCCCGGGATAACATGCTCCCTTCGTGCTGGATGACATGAGTCGTGGGGGCTTGACAGTGTTGAGGGAGGTCACCGCGACTCGCTACATCACGCCGTTGCGTGAGGGCGGCTCGCTGCCGGGGCTGGTCGAGGGCGACGACCTCGGCCTCTACGTCATGAAGTTCACCGGCGCCGGGCAGGGCCGCAAGACGCTGGTCGCCGAGGTGGTCTGCGGGGAACTGGCCCGCCGTCTGGGCTTTCGCATGCCCCGGCTGGTGACGCTCGAGCTGGAAGCGGTGCTCGGGCTCGGCGAGCCGGACCAGCAGGTGCAGGAACTGCTGAGGTCCAGCGGCGGTACCAATCTCGGCATGGACTTCCTCTCCGGCGCCCTCGGCTTCGATCCGCTCGCGTTCCCGGTGAGCCGTGCGGAGGCCGGGCGGATCGTCTGGTTCGACGCGCTCGTCAACAACGTCGACCGCTCCTGGCGCAACCCCAACCTGCTCCTGCGCCGGGGCGAGCTGTGGCTCATCGACCACGGTGCCACCATGATCTGGCACCACAACTGGCCGGGCGCCGAGGCCTCCGCCGCGCGTCCGTACGACGCCTCCGACCACGCCCTCGCCCGTTTCGCCCCCGATGTCGCGGGCGCCGCCGCCGAACTGGCCCCGCTGGTCACCGAGGACCTGCTAGCCGAGGTGACCGCCGAGATCCCGGACGCCTGGCTGGCCGGTGAGCCCGGCTTCGACGACCCGGACGACCTGCGCGGGGCGTACGCCCGGCCACTGCTCGCGCGGGCCGCGGTGATCCACGAGCGTGTCACCGGAATCGAGGGGGACCAGTGAGCGGGCGCCACATCCACATGGCCGGTCAGGTGACCGAGCGGCACATCACCCGGGCGGGCCAGGGCGGCGGACGGGACGTCTTCGAGTACGCGCTGCTACGGGTCGTACCCCGGGTGGAGCGCGGTGAGTGCATCAACGCCGGGGTGATCGTGTACTGCCGGGCCCAGGCCTACCTCGGAGCGCGCACCCATCTCGACGAGGCTCGGCTGCTGGCCCTGGACCCGGACGCCGACGTGGCCGGTGTGCGGGCCGCGCTCGGGGCGGTCGAGGGCATGTGCGCCGGCGGTGCCGCGGCGGGCCCCGCCGCCCAGGACGACGCCGGACGGCGCTTTCGCTGGCTGATCGCGCCGCGCTCGGCCGTCGTGCAGCCGGGTGCCGTCCACACGGGGCTCACCACGGATCCGGCGGCCGAGGTGGAGCGGTTGCTGGCCCTCCTGGTGAGGTAATGGATCACACGTGGCCGGTGTGCCGTTGACACCGGGTGCCAGGGCTTCTAGCGTCACCTCTGCTGAAGGTACTAAGCGGTCGCTCACCGCGGCTCGGGATTTCTCAAGGGCGAGGAGAAGCAGCAATGTCCACCAATGACCAGCGGGTCGCGATCGTCACCGGTGCCGCACGAGGTATCGGCGCCGCCACCGCCGTACGGCTGGCCGCCGAGGGGCGTGCCGTCGCGGTCGTCGACCTCGACGAGGCCGCCTGCAAGGACACCGTGGAGCAGATCACCGCGGCCGGCGGCCGGGCGATCGCGGTCGGCGCCGACGTCTCCGACGAGGCCCAGGTCGAGGCGGCCGTCACGCGCGTCGTCGAGGAGCTCGGCGCTCCGACGATCCTCGTCAACAACGCCGGCGTGCTCCGGGACAACCTGCTGTTCAAGATGAGCGTGTCCGACTGGGACACCGTCATGAGCGTCCACCTGCGCGGCTCGTTCCTGATGACCCGTGCCGTCCAGAAGCACATGGTGGACGCGGGCTTCGGCCGTGTCGTCAACCTGTCCTCGTCCTCCGCGCTCGGCAACCGGGGCCAGGTCAACTACTCGGCGGCCAAGGCCGGTCTGCAGGGCTTCACCAAGACCCTCGCCCTCGAGCTGGGCAAGTTCGGCATCACCGCCAACGCCGTCGCCCCCGGCTTCATCGCCACCGAGATGACCAAGGCCACCGCGGAGCGCATGAAGATGGGCTTCGAGGACTTCAAGGCCGCTGCCGCCACCCAGATCCCCGTCCAGCGTGTCGGTGAGCCCGCGGACATCGCCAACGCCATCGCCTTCTTCACCGGCGAGGAGGCCGGCTTCGTCTCCGGCCAGGTGCTGTACGTCGCCGGCGGACCGCTCGACTAGGGATCACTGGAGACACGGACATGACTGAAATCCCCGCACCGTCCGGGAAGGTCGCCCTCGTCACGGGCGCCAGCCGGGGCATCGGCTACGGCATCGCCGAGGCGCTCGTCGCGCGCGGCGACCGCGTGTGCATCACCGGCCGCAACGAGGAGACCCTCAAGGAGGCCGTCGAGGCGCTCGGTTCGGACCGGGTCATCGGCGTCGCGGGCAAGGCGCACGACCTCGACCACCAGGCCGAGGCAGTCGAGCGCACGATGGAGGCCTTCGGGCGCGTCGACTTCCTGGTCAACAACGCCGGTACCAACCCGGTGTTCGGCCCGATCGCCGACCTCGACCTGAACGTCGCCCGCAAGGTGTTCGAGACCAATGTGATCTCGGCCCTCGGTCTCGCCCAGAAGACCTGGCACGCCTGGCAGAAGGACAACGGCGGAGCCATCGTCAACATCGCCTCGATCGCGGGCCTGGCGCCCTCGCCGTTCATCGGCGCGTACGGCGTCAGCAAAGCCGCGATGATCAACCTGACCCAGCAGTTGGCGCACGAGTTCGCGCCGAAGGTACGGGTCAACGCGATCGCCCCTGCCGTCGTGAAGACCAAGTTCGCGCAGGCACTGTACGAGGGCCGGGAGGAAGAGGCCGCCGCGGGCTACCCGCTCGCCCGGCTCGGCGTGCCCTCCGACATCGGCGGCGCCGCCGCTTTCCTCACTTCGGCGCAGTCGGACTGGATCACCGGTCAGACTCTCGTCGTGGACGGCGGTCTGTTCCTGAAGGCCGGGGTCTGACGGCTCGTCCGGAGCGTAACGATCGGGCGCACATGGGCGCCGTTTCCTTGACGGAAACGGTGCCCATGTCGTTGTGGAGGCCGAGCTCGGACGCATGACAACGTCGTCAGGAACAGCCTGATCACGACCTGTGGACGAACCAGGCTCACCGGGGTGTCACTGCGGTATGGTCTGCCGTCCCAAGAGCTAAGGCGGCTTCGAGGAGCGTTCGCGTGTTCAACCGGAACCGATGCCTACGGAAACTGGCGGCGGTCGCGTCCATATCCCTGCTGGCCGGATGCGGTGTCCTCTCCGGCGAGAGTCGGGACAGCGCCGGTCCGATCGTGGTGGGCACCACGAGTGCCCCGAGTGCCCTGGATCCGGCCGCCGCCTGGGACCAGTCCTGGGAACTCTTCCGCAACATCTACCAGACGCTGCTCAGCTATCCCGAGGGCGCGACCACTCCGGAGCCCGACGCGGCCCAGAGCTGCCGCTTCAGCGAGTCGAACACCGTCTACACGTGCGAGCTGCGCTCCGGCCTCACCTTCTCCAACGGCCACAAACTGAACGCGCGGGCCGTCAAGTACTCCATCGACCGGATCGAGAAGATCAACGTCAGCACCGGCCCCGCCGGTCTGCTCGGCAGCCTCGACCGGGTCGAGGCGGTGAACGAGCGCGAGGTCGCCTTCCACCTGAACAAGCCGGACACCACCTTCCCGCTGGTCCTGGCCACGCCCGGCATGGCGATCGTGGACCCCGCGGACTACCCGGCGACCAAGCTCCGCAAGGACGGCAAGGTCACCGGGTCCGGCCCGTACAACCTGGAGTCCTACGAGGAGGACAAGCAGGCCCAGCTGACCCGGAACGAGCACTACAAGGGCATCGCCGAGCGCAAGAACGATGCGGTGACCATCCGTTACTACCAGGACTCGCGGGCGCTGGCCGACGACCTGCGGGACAAGAAGCTCGACCTCACCTTCCGCGGCCTCGCCGCCTCCGACGTCATCTCCTTCCAGAGTCAGAGCCAGGGCACCAAGGACATCGACCTCATCGAAGGCGCGAGCATCGAGATCGAGTACCTGGTGTTCAACCCCAAGGACCCCTGGGCCGGCAAGCCCGCCGTCCGCAAGGCGGTCGCCCAGCTCATCAACCGCAGCGAGATATCGCACCGGGTCTACAAGGACACCGTCGACCCGCTGTACTCCATGGTCCCGGCCGGGCTGACCGGCCACACCACCGTCTTCTTCGACGACTACGGCGACCCCAGCGTCGACAGGGCCCGGAAGATCCTCTCCGACGCGGGCATCACCCAGAAGGTGCCGCTGACCCTCTGGTACACCACGGACCGGTACGGCTCGGCGACCGCCAAGGAGTTTCAGGAGATAAAGCGTCAGCTGGACGCCTCCGGCCTGTTCACCGTCACGCTGCACGGCCGCCCCTGGAAGACGTACGTCGAGGGCTACCAGAACGGCGAGTACCCGGTGTTCGGCCGCGGCTGGTCCCCGGACTACCCCGACGCCGACAACTTCATCGCGCCGTTCGTCGGCAAGCAGAACGCCGTGGGTACGCCCTACGTCACGCCCAGGATCACCGACGACCTGCTGCCCCGCTCCCGCAGCGTGAGCGACCGGGCCAAGGTGGTGAAGGAGTTCAAGGAGGCGCAGACGATCCTCGCGAACGACGTGCGGCTGCTGCCGCTGTGGCAGGGCAAGCAGTACATCGCCGCGAACGCCGACATCTCCGGCGCGGAGCGGTCCCTGGACGCGTCCGCGATCATGATGGTGGGGGAGCTGTTCCGCAAGACCAGTTGGTAGCCGGGTCCGTTGTCAGTGGGCGCCTGTAGGTTCGGAGAACTGCACCACCTGCAAGTGACCGCACATCGTGAGGACGTTGACGTGACCGACACCGCCATGCTGCCCGAGTCCTGGCGTGGGGTTCTGGGCGACGAACTGGAGCAGCCCTACTTCAAGGAGCTGGCCGAGTTCGTCGAGGAGGAGCGGGGGAAGGGCCCCGTCTACCCGCCGCGCGAGGAGGTCTTCGCCGCGCTGGACGCCACGCCCTACGAGCAGGTCAAGGTGCTCGTTCTCGGCCAGGACCCGTATCACGGCGAGGGGCAGGGGCACGGGCTGTGCTTCTCGGTCCGGCCAGGAGTGAAGACCCCGCCGTCCCTGCGCAACATCTACAAGGAGATGAAGGAGGAACTGGGCACGCCGATCCCGGACAACGGCTACCTGATGCCGTGGGCCCGTCAGGGCGTCCTGCTGCTCAACGCGGTGCTGACCGTCCGCTCCGGCGAGGCCAACTCGCACAAGGGCAAGGGCTGGGAGAAGTTCACGGACGCGGTGATCCGCGCGGTGGCCGACCGGCCCGACCCGGCGGTCTTCGTCCTGTGGGGGAACTACGCACAGAAGAAGCTGCCCCTCATCGACGAGACCCGGCACGTGGTGGTCAAGGGCGCTCACCCCTCGCCGCTGTCCGCCAAGAAGTTCTTCGGCTCCCGTCCGTTCACGCAGATCAACGAGGCGGTCGCGGCACAGGGCCACCAGCCGATCGACTGGACCATCCCGGACCTGGGCTGACCGCTTCCCGGGCGGCTCCGTTTCGCACGGAGCCGCCTGACCGGGATTGCCGGTGCCGCCGGTTAGCGTCGGGAGGGACGGCCGACCGGGCCGGTCTCATGGATCAGCCTGGAGGACGCGGTGGCGGAGCGGCAGGAGCAGGCGGCACCGGACGCCGTGCTCACCCGGATCGGGCAGGTCGTCATGCTGCATCACGGCGGTGACCGTGAGGAGGCCCGCAGCAGGCTGCTTGACCTGTGGGCCGAGGTCGGCCAGGAGGGGGACCCGGCGCACCGCTGCACGCTGGCGCACTACCTTGCCGACACCCAGGACGACCCCTCGGACGAACTGGCCTGGGATCTGAGGGCGTTGTCCGCGGCGGAGGAACTGGCCGCCGGCACCGAGGGCCCGACGGCGCTGCGCACCTTCTACCCCGTCCTGCACCTGAACCTGGCCACGGACTACGTGAAACTCGGCCACCCCGAGGCCGCCCGCACCCATCTGCGCCGCGCCCGCACCGCGGCCGGCGCGCTCACCGACGACAGCCACGGCGACGGCGTCCGAGCGGCGCTGACCCGTCTCGAAGTACGGCTGGGCGAGGAGGATCTGCCGGGCGGTGAGCCCTGGGGGCCGCCTCGTCAGCGGCCCACGTAGGGCAGCCCCCGCTCACGTAGGGCGCCCCCGTCGGGGTCAGTTGCCGTAGGCCCGGTGGCAGATCCGTGCCTGCGGGCTGTCCGCCCGCCAGCCCCCGTAGGCCCTGCCCAGGGCGCACACGTCCGGCTGTCCGGCTACTCCCGGGACACGGACGGGCAGTGGCGGCCGGGAGTCGTGGCGTGGGTGCCGCTTGGTGCCGGTGCCGGTGCCGGTGCGTGGTGCGGGGGCGGTGGCCGGGCGGGACTCAATGCCGGGCGACGGCGGTCGTGAGGCGGCGGTGCCGTGGTGTTCCGGTCGCCGGGGGTCTCCGGCCATCTCCAGCGCCTCCCGGGCGGGCGCCTGGACGGCCCGTGGCTGCGGGGTGCCGTCCGGCCGGGGAACCGAGGCCCTGGCCGATGTCCCTCCCGCCGACGGGCCGGGCACCGGTGCCCGGTGGACCGTCACACAGCCGGAGAGGGCCAAGACGGCCACGGTGACCAGGAGTGTTGCGGTGGTCGTCGTTCGATGCACCCGCGCAACTCTGCTGCGTCCACTCCGGCCGTGGAACAGCAGACCGGCGGATCATGACCCAGATGGGTGAACTACCGCCCCGCGAGGGTGGTTGGCGGGGAGTGAAGTTGACATCAGTCGCCGACGGCTCCGTCGATCCGCTGGCGGATCAGATCGGCGTGACCGTTGTGCCGGGCATACTCCTCGATCATGTGGGTGTAGATCCAGCGCAAGTTGAAGTGCTTGCCGCTGAAGCGGCTCCGCGCCTTCGACAGGTCGTCCAGTCCGAAGCCGGCCGCGTTGCGCCGGGCGGTCTCGATCTCGGCCTGCCAGGTGGCGTGGGCCTCCGCCCAGGTGTCCGCCTCGGTGAGATGGAACTCGGCGTCCGGGTCCTCCTCGGTGCCGTAGACCGGGCCCGGGTCGTCGTCCACCAGCACCTTGCGGAACCAGCCGCGCTCCACCTCGGCCATGTGCCGCACCAGCCCCAGCAGGCTCAGCTCGGACGGCTCCACGGACGCGGTCCGCAGCTGTGCGTCGGTCAGGCCCTCGCACTTCCAGGCCAGCGTCTGCCGGTGATAGTCCAGCCAGCCCTCCAGCATGTCGCGCTCATTGGCGTCCTGGGCGGGCTCGCGGCGCTCGTTCGTCGTCATGCTCGCATCCTGAACCAACTCGCCCCCGGCCACCAGGATTTTTCCACCCGGGCGTGCTGCGTCGCGCGCCGGGCGGGACTTCGCGGACAGACCCGGGCGGGGCGGCCGTATGCTGCCGGGCAGGCACCGCGGTGACACCTCCGCGACCCCCCTGACCCAGGCAACCGCTGGAGGAGCCCCGTGAAGGTCGGCTGCATCGGACTCGGCGACATCGCGCGGAAGGCGTACCTTCCGGTGCTCGGGGCGCTGCCGGGCATCGAACTGCACCTCCAGACCAGGAACCCCGAGACCCTCGCCCGGACCGCGGACGGATTCCACATCCCGCCGGACCGCCGTCACACCACGCTGGACTCGCTCCTCGGCCAGAGCCTCGACGCGGCCTTCGTGCACGCGGCCACCGTCGCCCATCCGGAGATCGTCACGCGGCTCCTGGAGGCCGGCGTGCCGACCTATGTGGACAAGCCGCTGGCATACGAACTCGCCGACTCCGAGCGCCTCGTGGAACTGGCCGAGCGGCGAGGCCGCTCCCTCGCCGTCGGCTTCAACCGGCGCCACGCCCCCGGGTACGCGCAGTGCGCCGACCATCCGCGCGAGCTGATCCTCATGCAGAAGAACCGCGCCGGGCTGCCGGAAGACCCCCGCACGATGATTCTCGACGACTTCATCCACGTCGTCGACACCCTGCGGTTCCTGGTCCCGGGCCCGGTGGACGACATCACCGTGCGCGCCCGCACCGAGGGCGGGCTGCTGCACCACGTGGTGCTCCAGCTCTCCGGGGACGGTTTCACCGCACTCGGTGTGATGAACCGGCTGAGCGGCTCCGCCGAGGAGATCCTGGAGGTCTCCGGGCAGGACAGCAAGCGCCAAGTGGTCAACCTGGCCGAGGTGATCGACCACAAGGGGCAGCCGACCGTGCGCCGGCGCGGTGACTGGGTCCCGGTCGCACGGCAGCGCGGCATCGAACAGGCGGTGCTCGTGTTCCTCGACGCCGTACGCGCCGGCAGGGTGCTCAGTGCCCGGGACGCGCTGGCGACTCACGAGCTGTGCGAACGGGTCGTACGAACGGTCCGGGAGCGCTCCGGCGCAGCCTGAGCGCCCGCACCCCCTCGGCCACGCACAGCGCGGTCAGTACGAGCAGGGCGCCGAACACCGGCCAGTCGCCGTAGCGGACGTACGGCGTGACGCCGTGGGCGAGCGGAACGTCGTACACCCGAGTGGTGCTCGCACCGGTGCCGAGCCAGGTTCCGAGGCGCTGCCCGCCGGGGCCGTAGACGGCGGAGACCCCCGTCAGTGTCGCGTGCACCATCGGCCGTCCGGTCTCGGCGGCGCGCAGCGCGGCCAGCGACGCGTGCTGCGCGGGGGCCCAACTGTGCTGGAACGAGGAGGTCGAGGACTGGCCGAGGAGCACGTCGGCGCCGTCCTCGGCGAGATGACGGCTCATGTCGGGGAACGCGGTCTCGAAGCACACCATCGGGCCGACGCTCAGCCCGTGCCCGGCGTTCATCACCACCTGCCCGGTGCCGCGCCTGCGGTCCTCGCCGGCCGCCTTGCCGACCGAGGTGGCCCAGCCCAGCAGGGAACGCGCCGGTATGTACTCACCGAAGGGGACCAGCCGCATCTTGTCGTACCGGGCGCCGGTCTGTCCGTACGGCCCGACGAGGACCGAACTCTTGTAGATGCCCGGGCGGTCGGACCGGCGCGCGTCCACGTTGACCAGGATGTCGGCGCCGGTCGCCCGGGACAGCGTCGCCAGCCGCCGGGCCAGGTCGGGACGGCCGGTCAGGTCGTGGCCGACACTGCTCTCGCCCCAGACGACCAGGTCGACGTCCTGACCGGCCAGTCGCCGGGTGAGCCGCTCCTCGCGCTCGAAGCGGCGGTCGGCGCTGTCCGGGCCGTCGATCACGCCGGGCTGGACGAGGGCGATCCGGACCTCGCCGTCGACGTCCGGACGCGGCGCCCACAGCCACGCGGCCGAGGTGACGGCGGCCGTGGCCACCAGCGAGGCGACGGCGGGCGCGCGGAACTCACGCACCGCGACCAGCGAGGCCACCGCGACATTGACGGCGACCACGAGAAAGCTGAGCAGCCACACCCCGCCCACGGAGGCCAGCCGCAACGCCGGTGCCACCTGCCACTGGCTGGACCCGAGCATGCCCCAGGGTCCGCCGAGTCCCTGCCAGGAGCGCACGAGCTCCACCATCAGCCAGCCGGACGGCAGTACGACGAGCGCGGCCACGCCACGGCCTGTCGAGGGCACCCCGGCCAGGAACCTGCGGACCAGCAGACCCCAGGGTGCCCAGAGCGCGCCCAACAGCGCCGCGATCAGGAAGATGAAGACGTGCAGGCTGGGCAGCAGCCAGTGGTGGACGGCCACTATGAACCCGAAGCCGCCGCACCAGCCGTCGCAGGCCGCCCGCCGCGCGGTCGGAGCCGAGCGGACGAGCAGGAGCCACGGGACCAGGGCGACGTACGCGAACCACCACAACGACGGTGCGGGAAAGGCGAACACGGGCAGGGCGCCCGCGAGGACGGCGGCGGCGGTGCGGCGCCACGGGGAGGCGAGCCGGCGGTCGGTCGTCTTCATACGTCGCCTCCTACCCAGCGAAGGACCGGTGTTCAGCACGTCACGGGAGCCGACGCCACTTCTCCTGGACGACGACCTCGCACAGCCGCCAGCCGTCGGCCGTCCGCAGCAGTCCGAAGGAGTACCGGCCGCCGCACACGAAGTCCGGTGCCGTGGAGGCTCCGTCGGAGCCGACGCCCGGTCCGTCGTCCGGTCCGCCGTCGTCCCCCGCGAACCGCATCGGATTGACATAGTCGGCCTGGACCCGCGCGGTGTCCCCGGTGTCCTGTTCCAGGACCCCGAACCGCACCCGGCGGTTCACGATCAGGTGCTGTCGCATCGAGAACAGCCCGAGGCTGTCCGCCAGCCAGCCGGCGACGTCCCCCGCGTTTCCCTCGATTCCCCCGGCGGAGCGGTAGTCTGCCCGCCCGTCCGCCGTGAACAGGCCCCGGTACGCCCCCCAGTCACCGTCGTCGACGGCCACGGCGTACTCGGTGACCACCTCGTCCACGGCCAGTCGGTCCATCACGGTCGAGAGCTGCACGCGCTGCGTCATCGGCACAGTGTTGGGCATGGAAGGGGCGGAGCCAAGAGGTGTGCGGGGCCATGTCGGTGAACACCGGGGGCCGCGCCCGGTCGTCTGGAGTCCTCGCCTCCCGTGCTGGTCCCGTGCTGGAGGAATCCGGGGAGGGGGCGAATTTTCCGTTCCTGACTCTTTCGCGGGCCGGAACCCGTGCCGCAAGATCCCTCGCATGTCCAGTCTGCTCAGCGTCCGCCGTGTGCGGATGCCAGTCGTCCTGTGTGCCCTGCTGTCGCTGTGGTTCGCCATGTCGGCCAGTGGCCCGACGGCCTTCGCCGCCCCGCTCCCCGGCCGGGACCACACCGGGTACCTGATCTCGGGCGGGCTGCCCCGCTCCTACGCCGTCCATCTGCCACCGGGGCACGCCACAGCCGCCGGGCTTCCGGTCGTGCTCGCGCTGCACGGGCGGTGGCAGACCGGCACGGGCATGCGGGAGCTCACCCATCTGGACAAGGTGGCCGACCGGGAAGGCTTCGCCGTGGTGTATCCCGTGAGTGTCTTCCTCGGCTGGTCCGACAGCAGAGGCGCCACCTGGGCCGCCAAACTGGGTGTGGACGACGTGGGGTTCATCCGCGATCTCATCGACCGCCTCACGGGCACGGACCACGCCGACGCCGCACGGGTCTACGCCGCCGGCTTCTCCAACGGGGCCGTCATGACGGAGCTGCTCGGCTGCGAACTCGCCGACCGGCTGTCGGGAATCGCCGTGGTGGCGGGGACGATGCCGGAAGCCATGGCGCCGGTGTGTCATCCGCGGCGCCCACTGCCGGTAATGATCATCAACGGTACGCAGGACCCTCTCGTCCCCTACGACGGAGGCGCGTCGAGGGCGGACTCCAGCGAGACCCCGCTGCTGTCCGTGGCGGACACCGCCGCGAAGTGGCGTACGGTCGACGGCTGCACCGGCGAAACGGTTCGGTCACTGCCGCCCGTACCGGGCGATCGGACGGCCACCGGAGTCGCGGCCGCCGTGTCCTGCCATGGAGGGACTCAGGTCGAGGTCTACACCGTCACCGACGGCGGACACACATGGCCGGGCGGCAAGCAGTACCTGCCCGCGGCACTGGTGGGGCTGACAACCACTCAGTTCGACGCCTCGGAAGCGCTGTGGGGCTTCTTCCGCAGCCACGCCGCCGGGTAGACGGTCCCTGCGTCAGGCCGCCTCGATGATCCCGTCCCGGACCGCCCTGGCCCACTCGACCACCAGCAGCTCGTACGCCGCGCGCTCCTGAGGGGACAGGGTGCCGCCCGCACGCAGCCACAACTCCCGGATCTGCTCGTTGACTTCGTCGGCAGACCGCACGGAACCAGGTGCCAGGGAATCGGGGGACATGCGGACACCCTAGGGGGTGATCCTGACACTGCGCTACCGTGTCGTTACTCAGTTCGTATGGGCTTGGTCACGGACGTGGCCCGGTCGGTGCCCGAGACACGCTTCCGCGCCGCGTCAGCCCGCCGACTCGGCCGCGTGCGGACTCAGGTAACCGGCGCCGACCAGCACGATCAGCAGCACACCCAGGGCGATGCGGTACCAGACGAACGGCATGAAGCTCTTGTTGGAGATCCACTTCATGAACCAGGCGATGACCGCGTATCCCGACGCGAAGGCGATGACCGTGGCGAACAGAGTCGGGCCCCAGGACACATGTCCGGTGCCCATCGCGTCCTTCACCTCGAAGGCTCCGGAGGCGAGGACGGCGGGGACGGCGAGGAGGAAGGAGTAGCGGGCGGCCGCCTCGCGCCGGTAGCCCATGAACAGGCCGCCGCTGATGGTGGCGCCGGAGCGGGAGACGCCGGGGATGAGGGCGCAGGCCTGGCAGAGGCCGTAGATCAGGCCGTCCTTGACGCTCAGGTTCTCCAGGGTCTTGCGCTGCTTGGGGGCGCGGTGGCGGCCACCCTTCTCGTCGCGGGCGGCGAGACGGTCGGCGATGCCTATGACGACGCCCACGACGATCAGCATGGTCGCGGTGATCCGCAGATCGCGGAACGGTCCCTCGATCTGGTCCTTGAGCGTCACCCCGAGCACGCCGATCGGGATGGAGCCGACGATCACCAGCCAGCCCATCTGGGCGTCGTGGTCGCGCCGCATCGCCTTGTCGGTGAGTGACCGGAACCAGGCCGCGATGATCCGGCCGATGTCCTTGCGGAAGTAGATCAGTACCGCGGTCTCCGTGCCGATCTGCGTGATCGCCGTGAAGGCCGCGCCCGGGTCCTGCCAGCCCGAGAAGGCCGCGGTCAGCCGCAGGTGGGCGCTGGAGGAGACGGGGAGGAACTCGGTCAGTCCCTGGACGAGTCCGAGGACGAGCGATTCAAACCAAGACATGGAGTTAAGGCGTCCCAGCGCTGGTGATCATGTGTGCCGGGAGCAGGGTATCGCCCCGCCCCGGCGGTTCCCATGCCGGGGCTTGAACTTTCCTTTACCTGTCTTGTGACGGGCCCGCCGCTGTCCAGCCCGGGCTCTGTGGGTGTGCCTTCAGGTCCTCGTGGTGCACGGCGTCGCCGCAGGCCGTGCAGATGACCACCGGGGCGAGGACCTCGCCGCAGGCGTGCTCGATCAGCATGGGGCGGTCGTCCTCGGTGCGGAGGTGACGGTCGCCCCAGGCCATGAGGGTCATCATGACCGGCTCCAGTTCGAGGCCGGCCCGCGTGGCGCGGTACTCGAAGCGCTGCGGGCGCTCGCTGTAGGCGTGCTTGACCAGGATTCCGGCGTCGACCAGCCGGCGCAGACGGGTGGCCAGGACGTCGCGCGGGGCGCCGATGTTGCGGACCAGCCGGTCGAAGCGGCCGTTGCCCAGATAGACCTCCCGCAGGACCAGCAGGGAGTACTTCTCGCCGACCAGCGCGAGGGCGTCGGCGATCGAGCAGGGGCGCGGGTCCTTCGTGTCCTTCGGGGCGGGCATGGTGCCAGTCTAGAGGAGGGTTTGAATTTCCAACTCATCGAGTTATGGTGAGTTCGGATTTCCTACTGACCAGTAGCAGCGGAGGCCCGCGCCATGCGTGACGCAGTCATCGTCGAAGCCGTACGCACCCCCATCGGCAAGGGCAAGCCGAACGGCTCCCTCGCCCAGGTCCACCCCGTGGAGCTCCTCGCCCACACCCTGCGCTGCCTCGTCGAGCGCGCCGGTGTCGACCCGGCCCTGATCGACGACGTCATCGGCGGCACCGTCGACCAGGTCGGCGAGCAGGCCATGAACACCACCCGCTACGCCGTCCTGTCGGCCGGGTTCCCCGAGACCGTTCCGGCCACCACCGTCGACCGTCAGTGCGGCTCGTCCCAGCAGGCCGTGCACTTCGCCGCCCAGGGCGTCATCTCCGGCGCCTACGACCTCGTCGTCGCCTGCGGCGTCGAGTCGATGAGCCGCGTGCCGATGTGGTCGAACGTGCCGCCCGGCAAGGACCCCTTCGGCCCCGGAGTCGCCGCGCGCTACCCCGAGGGCCTGGTGCCGCAGGGCATCAGCGCCGAACTCATCACGGCCAAGTGGTCACTCGCCCGCGAGCAGCTGGACGCCTTCGCCGTCTCCTCGCACCGGAAGGCGGCCGCCGCCTGGGACGCCGGTCTGTTCGACGCCGAAGTGGCGCCACTGGAGGGCGTCTTCCGCGACGAGTGCGTGCGGCCCGGCAGCAGCCCCGAGATCCTCGCCGGACTCAAGCCCGCCTACTACGACCCCGGGTTCGCCGAGCGCTTCCCGCAGATCGAGTGGAGCGTCACCGCGGGCAATGCCAGCCCCATCAACGACGGTGCCTCCGCCGTGCTGATCACCTCGAGCGAGACCGCGGCCCGCCTCGGCCTGCGCCCCCTCGCCCGGCTGCACAGCCTCGCCGTCACCGGCTCCGACCCGCTGCTGATGCTCACCGGTGTCGTCCCCGCGACCGAGAGGGTGCTCCACAGGGCCGGGCTCACCATCGACGACATCGACCTCTTCGAGGTCAACGAGGCGTTCTCCAGCGTGGTCCTCGCCTGGCAGCAGGAGACCGGCGCCGACCTCGCCAGGGTCAACGTGCACGGCGGCGCGATCGCCCTGGGGCACCCGCTCGGCGCCAGCGGCACCCGCCTGACCACCACCCTCGTGCACGCGATGCGCGAACGCGGCGCCCGCTACGGACTCCAGACCATGTGCGAGGCGGGCGGACTCGCCAACGCCATGGTCCTGGAGGCCGTGTGAGCGCTCATCACCCGTCCCGTCAGCTGTCCCGCAGATGATGTCTCTTGCGCCAGGCCACCACCGCGCCCGCCAGCAGCGGTACGGCGATCGACGCCGTGGCGATCAGGAAGGCCGGTGACGTCGGCGACGAGGC
Source organism: Streptomyces sp. NPDC086787 (assembly GCF_044745865.1). Classification (NCBI taxonomy): domain Bacteria; kingdom Bacillati; phylum Actinomycetota; class Actinomycetes; order Kitasatosporales; family Streptomycetaceae; genus Streptomyces; species Streptomyces sp. NPDC086787. The sequence goes on from NZ_JBIVBC010000011.1 coordinate 66,689, forward strand.
GCGGGCGCCCGCCACGGCGTACGCGGCGGTGTTCGGGACCGAGCCGAGCGCCGTCGCCAGCAGGAACGGCAGCCAGCCCATCCGGGAGACGGCGGCGCAGTAGTTCGCGGCCCAGAACGGTACGCCGGGAAACAGCCGCGCCGCCATCATCGAGCGGAAGCCGTGCCGGCTGAGCTGCCCGTCGGCGGCGTTCAGCCAGCGGCCCCGCAACAGCGGCCGCAGCGCGTCCTGGCCCAGCACACGGCCCAGACCGAAGGAGACACCGGCGCCGAGCACCGTCCCGGCCAGCGCCGTGCCGAGGCCCACCCCGGAGCCGAAGAGGGCGCCCGCCGCCAGGTTGAGCAGCGGCCGCGGCACGAACGCCACCGTGCACAGCCCGTACGCCGTGGCGAACACCAGCGCCGCCGAGGCACCGCCCAGCTGCGGCGGCCAGCCCCTGGTCAGCAGTCTCTGCGGCTCGAACCACAGCACACACCCCGCCGCGACAGCGAGCAGCGCCACGAGCAGGGACAGCCGGAACCAGGGCGACAACAGCACCCGCGTGAGCGGCGGCGCGGAGTCCGCGGAGGAGGCGGCGACCACGAGCTCCGTGCCCGCGGCCCGGGGATCGGCCGTCGCGGTGCCGCCGGAGCGGTCGGTGGCATCGAGCATCAGGCGACAGTAACCGAATTACATGACAGATCGCCGTATCGTTCGTCTCATGACCGTCACAGCCGCGGGCCCGGCGGACGAATCACGCAGCGTTCTCGCCGACACCGTGCTGGAGCGGCTCACCGCCGCCTACAGCGGCGCGGCCGACCCGGCGCGGGCCGGGGGCATGCGGGCCTACATGAAGGACGTCGCCCCCTTCCTCGGCATCCCCACACCGGCGCGCCGGGCCCTGTCGCGCGAGGTCCTCGCGGGCACCGCGCGGCCCGACCAGGCCGACTGCACGGCCCTCGCGCTGCGCTGCTGGGCGCTGCCCGAGCGGGAGTACCACTACTTCGCCGTCGACTACCTGCGCCGCCACGTCGGACGCTGCTCCTCCGGATTCCTGCCGGTGGCCCGGCACCTCGTCACCACCGTGCCCTGGTGGGACACGGTCGACCTGCTCGCCGCACACGTCGTCGGCGCGCTCGTCGCCGCCGACCCCGCGCTGACCGCCGACATGGACCGGTGGATCGCGGACGACGACCTGTGGGTCGCCCGCACCGCCCTGCTCCACCAGCTGTCCTACAAGGAACGCACCGACAAGGAGCGGCTGTTCGCCTACTGCCTGCTCCAGTCCGGGCACCCCGACTTCTTCATTCGCAAGGCCATCGGATGGTGCCTGCGCGAATACGCCAAGACCGAACCGGAGGCCGTACGCTCCTTCCTCGCCCGGGAGCGGGGCCGCCTCGCGCCGCTGTCCGTCCGGGAGGCGCTGAAGAACATCGGCGCCTGACGCCGCAGGAGCAGGCACCGTGAAAATCGTTCGACGTGCGACGTCCCGTCGGAGATGATCGGCGTCATGTTCCGGTATGCCTTCGTCGTCGCAGCATCCGCAGTCGCGGATGCTCCGAAGGCTGCCGTCGCGATCATCCTGGCCGCTGTCGACGGCGCCCGAAGCTGACCCTCTCCGGATCGTCCGGCGGACCCCGCAGGGGGAGGGTCGGTCGGTCACCGGGGTCCCCACCGTCACTTGCGAGGCTTTCGAGCGAGGTACACAGCCATGTCCAAGACCGCGTACGTGCGCACCAAACCGCACCTGAACATCGGCACGATGGGTCACGTCGACCACGGCAAGACCACCCTGACCGCGGCCATCACCAAGGTCCTGGCCGAGCGCGGCACCGGTACTTTCGTGCCGTTCGACCGCATCGACCGCGCCCCGGAGGAGGCCGCCCGCGGCATCACCATCAACATCGCGCACGTCGAGTACGAGACCGACACCCGGCACTACGCGCACGTGGACATGCCGGGGCACGCCGACTACGTGAAGAACATGGTCACCGGGGCCGCGCAACTCGACGGGGCGATTCTCGTCGTGTCCGCGCTCGACGGGATCATGCCGCAGACCGCCGAACACGTCCTGCTCGCCCGTCAGGTGGGCGTCGACCACATCGTCGTCGCGCTCAGCATGGCGGACCGGGCCGACGAGGAACTCGCCGAACTGGTCGAACTGGAGGTGCGCGAACTGCTCACCACGCAGGGCTACGGCGGCGAGGCCGTGCCCGTCGTACGGGTTTCCGGGCTGAAGGCGCTGGAGGGCGACCCACGCTGGGCGGCGTCGATCGAGGCGCTGCTCGACGCGGTCGACACCTATGTGCCCATGCCGGAGCGGTATCTGGACGCGCCGTTCCTGCTGCCGGTCGAGAACGTGCTCACCATCACCGGTCGCGGCACGGTGGTCACCGGCGCGGTGGAGCGGGGCACGGTCCGGGTGGGCGACCGGGTCGACGTGCTCGGCGCCGGACTCGAGACCGTCGTCACCGGCGTCGAGACCTTCGGCAAGCCGATGACGGAGGCGCAGGCCGGGGACAACGTGGCGCTGCTGCTGCGCGGTGTCCCGCGGGACGCGGTCCGCCGGGGGCACGTGGTCGCCGCACCGGGGAGCGTGCTCCCCAGTCGGCGGTTCACCGCGCAGGTCTACGTGCTGTCGGCGCGCGAGGGCGGCCGCGCGACACCGCTGTCGACCGGCTACCGGCCGCAGTTCTACATCCGCACGGCCGACGTGGTCGGGGACGTCGACCTCGGTGAGGCGGCGGTGGCCCGGCCCGGGGACACGGTGACCATGACCGTGGAGCTGGGGCGGGACGTGCCGCTGGAGCCGGGACTGGGCTTCGCCATCCGCGAGGGCGGCCGCACGGTCGGAGCGGGCACGATCACCTCGCTGACCGCGCCGACGGCCGAGCGACTGGCCTCACCGACAATGGAGGTGTGAACGAAGCCATACCGGTCATCCGCGCCACCGACCACGGCACCGCGCGGCTGATGCCCGACATCGACCGTGAGCGAGCCTGGCTGCTCACGGTCGACGGGGCGCCGCAGTCGTACGTCGACCTGGACGCCCCGGACCACCTGGAGTTCGAGTACACGCGCCGCCTCGGGCATGTGCTGGACACCGTGGCGGAGCCGGGGCGGCCGCTGGACGCGGTGCACCTGGGCGGTGGCGCGCTCACGCTGCCCAGATATCTCGCGGCCACCCGGCCGGGCTCCCGGCAGCACGTCGTGGAGGCCGACCGGGGGCTGCTGGACCTCGTGACGGAGCACCTGCCGCTGCCGACGGGCGCCGACATCGCCCTGCACCCCGGCGACGCCCGCGCCTGGACCGAGGCTGCCCCGGACGACTCCGCCGACGTGCTGATCGCCGACGTCTTCGGCGGCTCCCGGATCCCCGCGCACCTCACCTCGCTCGGCTACGCCCGCGAGGCCGAGCGGGTGCTGCGAGCCGACGGGGTGTATCTGGCCAATCTCGCCGACGCCGCGCCGTTCGCCTTTCTGCGCTCCCAACTGGCCACGTTCGCCGATGTCTTCGAGGAGCTCCTGCTGATCGCCGAGCCGGCGGTGCTGCGCGGCAGGCGGTTCGGCAACGCCGTACTCGTGGCCGGGCACCGCCCGATCGACACGGCGGCACTCGTCCGCCGTACCGCCGCCGACGTCTTCCCGGCCCGGGTCGAACACGGCCCGGCGTTGCGGGACTTCACCGACGGCGCCCGCCCGGTGCGGGACGAGGAAGCCGTACCGTCACCCGAGCCCCCCGAGGGGGCGTTCGGCATCGGCTGACCTCGGCTCGGGCGCCGGTGCGGCCCGCACGGCGGCCGGTTCGGTACGGCGGGTCAGCCCGCGTACGTCCGGGACCAGCAGCACCGCCGCCGTGACCAGCACGACCAGCCCGGCGCAGCCCCACAGCGCCGCGGTGCGCCCGAACGCCTGCTCCGCGGGACCCGCCAGCGCGGCGGCCGCCGGCATCAGCGAGATCGACCCGAACCAGTCGTACGCCGAGACCCGGGAGAGCTTCTCCTCGGGTATCTCCTGGTGCAGCGCCGTCATCCAGGAGACGCCGAACACCTCCACCATGGCTCCGGCCACGAACATCACCACGCACAGCACGCCGGCGGACACGGGCACGGCCAGTGCCGCCGGGGGCAGGGCCATCGGGAAGACACAGAGGGTGCCCGCGAGCAACAGACGGCGGGGCCTCCAGCGGGTCATCAGGAGCGCGCCGGTCACCGTGCCCGCCCCGAAGGCCGCCAGCGCGAGGCCCCAGGGACCCGCCGAACCCAGGCTGTCCCGGGCGACCAGCGGGCCGTATACGGCCTCGGCCGCGCCCAGCACGGCGTTGGCGATGGAGAACTGTACGACGATGCCCCACAGCCACGGCCGCCCGGTGAACTCCCGCCAGCCGTCCCGCAGGTCGGCGAGGAGCCCGCCGCCGGGAGCGCGCGGCGCGATGTGGCCCACGTCGAGGAAGCAGCGCAGCGCCCCGGCGACCGCGAAGGCGGCCGCGTCCACGGCGAGCACCCAGCCCGGTCCGACCGCCGCGACCAGCGCCCCGCCCAGAGCCGCCCCGCCGAGCGCCGCGCCCTGCGTCGCCATCCGGAACACGGCGAAGGCCCGCCCGGCCTGTTCGCCGTCGACCGACGACATCAGCATGCCCTCGGCCGCGGGGCTGAAGAACGCCTGCCCGGTGCCGCCCAGCGCGGTGAGCAGCATCATCTGCCACAGCCGGGGCTCCCCGGTGAGGACGAGCAGCGCGAAGGCCGCCTGGGAGAGGCAGCTGAGGGCGTTGGCCGCCACCATCACCCGGTGCCGGGGGAGCCGGTCCGCGACGGCGCCGCCGATCAGCAGGAACAGCACCAGCGGCACGGTGCGGGCGGCCGCGACCAGGCCCACCTCCCCGCCGTCGCCGCCCGCGTCCAGCACGGCGAACGCGGCGGCGATCAGGGAGCCGCTGCCGCCCAGGCTCGTCACGATCGCCGCGGCGGTCAGCAGCGTGTAGTTGCGGCCGGCCCAAGTCGGCACGCGCGGGCGGGAGGTGGAGTCGGCGGTGGAGGTCACCGGCCGACTATCCCCGCCGGGCGGGCGGCTCGCCAATCCTTTTGCCGGTCGTCGAGCCGCCCGTTCCGGTCAGCTCTCGGTGGGTTCTCCGTGCAGCCGTACGGTGCTGAGGATCTTCATGACGGTCGCGGTGCCGACCTCGGGCTTCACGCCCTTGACGCCGTAGAAATTGAACGACACGAGGTCTCCGGCCGAGTTCTCGAAGCCGAAGGTGAGCGCCTTGCCGTCGGTGGCGCACTTGCCCTTGCGCGGTGTGTTCGTCGAACGTGCCCAGACATAGGCCCCCTTGACCCCGGACGTGGTCGTGTAGGCCGTGGCCTTCTTGTCGTAGCTGACGCTCTTCCTGTCCGGCTGCGTGTAGCCGCCGTACACCCACCAGGGCGCCTCCCTGACCGCCACGTCGGCGGGGTTCTTCGTGCCCTCCTCGCCCTTCGTGCCCACCGCGGCCAGCTCGGTGTCGTCGGCCGTGCCGTCCTTGTCGTCGTCGGACGTGCACCACTTCGGGCCGAGCACGGCCGGCGCCGACATCATGATGAGCGGCTTGCCCTCGTCCGACTTGCGGTCCTCGAACCCGATCGCGGTACCGGGGGTGTCCACCTGCCAGTCCGGCGGTACGTCGAAGGCGGTGCCCCACCTGGGGTTGACGACGACCTTCCAGCCCGCGACGAGGGGCTTCTCGGATTCGTTGCCGCGCGGGTTGTCCTCCGGCCCCGACTCGGTGGCCGTCGGCTCCGCGGTCGGGGAGTGGCTCGCCTTCCCCGTCGGCCCGTCCTTCGCCTCCGCGTCCTTGTCGCCCTTGCCGCTCAGCATCAGGAAGCCGGTCACGCCCGCCGCGACGACCACCGCCGCGGCCGTGACCATCGCTATCACCTTCGCCCGGTTTCCGCCGCCGTCCTGTGACGGCTGCGGGGGGCCCATGGGGGCCGGAGTGCCCCACTGCGGTTGCTGACCGTAGGGGTTCGCCTGCGGGTACTGCTGATAGCCGGGCTGCTGGTACGGATTCGGCTGCTGGTAACCCGGCTGCTGGTACGGGTTGTGCTGCTGGTTGTGTTGCGGGTTGTGTTGCGCGTTCTGCTGCGGGTTCTGCTCGCCCCCGGGCGGCTGCTGTCCTGGCCACATGGGCAGTAACCCTAGTGAACTCCGGGGCGGGCCCGCTCACCTGTGCGGAAACGATACGGACGGTTACTGGAGCGGCTCTGGCCAGGGCCTGCTACCCACGAGTAACATGTTGCCCATGAGCACAGACCAGATGTCGATCGGCGAGCTGCTCGCCGCCACGGTCCCGATGGTGCGGACCCTGAACCTGGAGTACCTGGAGACCACCCCGGAGCGGGCCGTGCTGTCCCTGCCGGACCAGAGTGAGTACCGCAACCACGTGGGCGGGCCGCACGCCGGGGCGATGTTCACCCTCGGTGAGTCCGCCAGCGGTGCCATCGTCCTCGCCGCCTTCGGCGACCAGCTCTCGCGCGCCGTCCCGCTTCCGGTCACCGCCGAGATCGCGTTCAAGAAGATCGCCCTCGGGCCGGTCAAGGCGACCGCCACCCTCGGCCGTCCCATCGCCGACGTGGTCGCCGAGCTCGACGAGGGCAAGCGCCCCGAGTTCCCGGTGACCGTCTCCATCCAGCGCGAAGACGGCGCCGTGACCAGCGAGATGACGGTGACCTGGACTCTGCGTCCCAACGGCTGAGCTTGACGAGAGGCCCGGCCGGGGTTTCCCGGCCGGGTTTTTTGCTGCTCTGTTGTTGTCCTGATGCGAGTGTGTATGGGGGTATGGGTTGGCTTTTCCGGCACCCATTATTCGAATGCGGGTGCGGATACCTTCGGTAACTTGTCTGAATTTCCCACACATCACGCGTGGGGCTGCTCGAACTTCTTGTTTCCCGTGAGCCGGGTGTGCGAAGGTGGGCCTCCGCTCGGAAGGAAATGGTTCAGTGCAGCCCGACCGTGACCTCGTCGCACAGTTCGCCGACAGCCCGGACGGCGGTCACCGGGCCATCGCCCTGCTGCTGACCCGGCACTGGCGCCCCACCTGCGACTACGCGGTCATCTGTCTGGCGTCCGCCACGGGTGCCGCACAGCTGGTGGCCACCACGGCGTTCAACCGCGTGCTCGCCCGGGCGGCCGGTGGGTGGGCCGACGGGGCGCTGCGTCCGCGCTTCCTCGTCGCCGTCCGCGAGACCGTCCGGGAATGGGCGGCGGACGACGGAATCCGCGCGGTTCTGCCGGAACTCGGAAAACCTGTCGGCGGTCGTGGACTCCGTGTGGCAATGGCCCGTACACCCGAAAGGCGACAGCTCGCCGAGCGCGCTTTCCAGGACCTTTCCGTGGCGGCCCAATGCCTTTTGTGGCACACCGAGGTCGAGGCGGAACCGATATCCGTACCCGCCGGTCTGCTGGGCATGGACAACGCCACCGCCGCGGCCGCCCTGGGCGGGGCGCGTGAACGGTTGCGGGCGGGTCTGGACCGCCCCGACTCCGGCGGAGCGCCCGGGGAGGGCGGCCTCGGGGTGCTGATCGCCGACGCCGTGCTCGGCTGGGGTGCCCGCCGCTACCTCGCCTCGCGCCCGGGGTGCGAATCCGCGACACCGTGGCCGCCGGTGCCCACACCTCCGGCCGACGCCCTGTTCGCGGTGCCGACGCCGGGCGGCCCACGCACCTGCGCGGTCGTGACCGAGCGCGACGGCGCGGCCTGAAGCGGCGCTCCGGCACGGGTGGGCTGCTTTCGGCCGACCCGACGGTGAGCGCTCGCCGTTCGCGCGGCGGTGCGGTACTGCTGGACGCGGTACGGGCCCTGCCACCGGAACCTGGTTTCTCCCGGCTGTTCCTTCAAGGGTTTACAAGATTTTTCCCTGATTCGCGTTTGACTTAATGGAATTCGGTTGCCGACTGGTTTCTGCCGGTCTGGCACCAACCCGTCCACTGGCCGAATTGATGCCTCCGGCAGTGGAATGACTGCGCACCGTCATTGACCGGCCAGTAACGCAGTCGTTAGTTTCCGGTGGCCTCCCGCACCAGAGCTGATACGTCGCACAAACCCCCACCGTGCCGTCTTACCGATTTTTTTCGGAGCATCATGACGTCTGCCGTGCGCGCCCTGGACCTGATCATTTGCGTGACCCCGTTCGGCGAACCGGATGCCAGACTCGCCGCGGCGGCCTGCCGGGCCGGCGGACTCGGAGTCCTCGACCTGGGAAAGGGCGACAGAAGATCACGTGACGCGCTAGGGCGCCTGAGACGACTGACGGCGGAACCGTTCGGGGTCCGGGTCACCGGGCACTGCCGGATGACACCCGAGGACCTCGGACCGGTGGACACCCTGATCCGCACGGCCGACGCCACCGCGTGGCTGTCGTCCCCCGAACCGCCCCCCGCGCAGCGGGTGCTGGCCGAGGTCACCGATCTGGCGCAGGCACGGGCGGCGATCCGCGCGGGTGCGCACGGACTGATCGCCCGGGGCGGCGAGAGCGGCGGCCGGGGCGGCGAACTGAGTACGTTCGTGCTGCTCCAGCAGCTGCTCGCCGAACCCGGCCTCGACCTGCCCGTCTGGGCCTGCGGCGGCATCGGCCCCCGTACGGCGGCCGCCGCCGTGGCGGGCGGGGCGGCCGGAGTCGTCCTCGACACCCAGCTGGCACTGCTGGCCGAGTCCACCCTCCCCGAGGCGACCGCGGCCGCGCTCCGCGCCCTGGACGGTTCCGAGACCGTGGTCCTCGCCGGACACCGGGTACTGCGCCGCCGCGGTCCCGACGCCCCGCGGCCCCCGGCCGACGACCCCGGCGCGGTCGCCGCGGTGCTCGGCGCCCAGGATCCGCACACCCAGTTGCTGCCGGTGGGTCAGGACGGCTTCCTCGCGGCACGCTTCGCGGACCACTGGCACACGGTGGGCCGAGCGATACGCGCACTGACGGACGCGATCGGCGACACGTTCCTGGACGGCACCGTCCGCGGCGGAGACCCGACTGTCCCGGGCGGCGGCACTGTCCCGGTCAGCGGCGGCGTCGTCGGCCCGGTCAGCGGTACCGGTCCGGGCGGCGGCACCGTTCGCGGCGGAGACACCACCGTCCCGGGAGACACCACCGTCCCGGGCGGCGGCACCGGTCCGGTCAGCGGCACCTCCTCCGTCAGCGGCGCCGGTCCGGACAGCGGCGCCGGTCCGGTGGTGGAGCCCGCGGCCGCCCGGGCGCTGCGGCCCGGCTCCGCCATGTGCCGTGCCCTCGGCACCCGGCTGCCCGTGGCGCAGGGGCCGATGACCCGGGTCAGCGACCGGGCTCCGTTCGCCGCCGCCGTCGCCGCCGACGGCGCGCTGCCCTTCCTGGCGCTCGCCCTGGCCGACGGGGAGCAGGCCCGCGCGATGCTGGAGGAGACGCGCGCGGCACTGGACGGGCGGCCCTGGGGCGTCGGCGTCCTGGGCTTCGCTCCCGAGGAAATCCGCGGTGCTCAGCTCGAAGCCGTACGGCAGGTGCGGCCGAGCCACGCGATCATCGCGGGCGGCCGGCCCGCCCAGGCCGAGGCGCTGGAGCGGGCCGGAGTCAGCACCTTCCTGCATGTGCCCTCGCCGGGACTGCTGCGGCAGTTCCTGGAGGCCGGGGCCCGCCGGTTCGTCTTCGAGGGCGCCGAGTGCGGCGGACACGTCGGACCGCGCGCCGCCTTCCCGCTGTGGGAGGCACAACTCGCCGTACTGGAGGACTTCCTGGCCGGCGCGGACAACGAAACGGCGCGGCGGATCGAGGTGTTCTTCGCGGGCGGTGTGCACGACGAGCGCTCCGCCGCGATGGTCGCCGCGCTCGCCGCGCCGCTCACCGCCCGCGGAGCCGCCGTCGGCGTACTGATGGGAACGGCCTACCTGTTCACCGAGGAAGCGGTGGAGCGGCAGGCGATCCGCCCGCTCTTCCAGAGGCAGGTGGTCGCGGCCGACGGGACCGCACTGCTGGAGACCGCGCCCGGCCATGCCACCCGCTGCGTACCGAGCCCGTTCACCCTGAACTACCGCGACCGGGAGACCGAGTTGCGGTCCCAGGGCGTACCGGACCGACGGGTGTGGGAGGAGCTGGAGCGGCTCAACGTGGGGCGGCTGCGCATCGCCAGCAAGGGCGTCGACCGGGACGCGGCCGGGGCGCTGGTGCCGGTCGGCGAACAGCGCCAGCTGGACGAGGGAATGTTCATGGCCGGTCAGGTGGCCGTGCTGCGTTCCGCGACGACCACCGTGGCGGACCTGCACCGCTCGGTCACCGACGGCGCCGCCGACTTCCTCACCGCCCGCGCCGGGGAACTCGGCCACGTGACGGCCCCGGCCCGGGAACCGGCGGCGCACGCCCCCCTGGACATCGCCGTCGTCGGCATGGCCTGCATGTTCCCCGACGCGCCGGACCTCCCCTCCTTCTGGGCCAACGTCGTCGCCGGACACGACGCGGTCACCGAGGTCCCGCCGGACCGCTGGGATCCCGCCCTGCACCACGGCGACGGAGCCAGCACGTCCAAGTGGGGCGGCTTTCTGCCGCGCATCCCCTTCGACCCGCTCCGCTACGGCATCCCGCCCGCCTCGCTCGGCAGCGTCGAACCCGTCCAGCTGCTGTCCCTGGAGGCCGCCCGCCGCGCGCTGGAGGACGCCGGATACGGCGACGGCGGACGGGAGTTCGACCGAGCCCGCACCTCCGTCGTCTTCGGCGCCGAGGCGGGCAGCGATCTGGCCAACGCGGTCACCCTGCGCGCCGTACTGCCCTCGTACTACGGCACGGTGCCCGAAGGCCTCGACGAGCAACTCCCCAAGCTGACCGAGGACTCCTTCCCCGGCATGCTCGCCAACGTCATCTCCGGGCGGATCGCCAACCGGCTGGACCTCGGCGGAGCCAACTTCACCGTGGACGCGGCCTGCGCGTCCTCGCTGGCCGCGGTGGACGTCGCGTGCAAGGAACTCACCGCGGGCACCAGCGACGTCGTCCTGTGCGGCGGCGCCGACCTGCACAACGGGATCAACGACTACGTCCTGTTCTCCTCCGTGCACGCCCTCTCGCCGACCGGCCGGTCACGGGCCTTCGACGGCTCGGCCGACGGCATCGCCCTCGGCGAGGGCGTCGCCTGCGTGGTCCTCAAACGGCTGGCGGACGCCGAACGCGACGGCGACCGCGTCTACGGCGTCATCAAGGGGCTCGGCTCATCGAGCGACGGCCGCTCCCTGGGCCTCACCGCGCCCCGGCCCGACGGGCAGCGGGCGGCGCTGGAACGCGCGTACCGCAACGCCGGGATCTCGCCCGCCGAGGTCGGCCTGGTCGAGGCACACGGCACCGGGACCGTCGTCGGCGACCGTACCGAACTCACCGTCCTCGAAGAGGTGTTCACCGGAGCCGGGGCGCGACCGGGCGAGTGCGCGCTGGGCTCGGTCAAGTCGCAGATCGGGCACACCAAGTGTGCCGCCGGGCTCGCCGGTCTCATCAAGACCGTCCTCGCCCTGTACACCGGCGTCAGACCGCCCACCCTGCACCTCAGCAGCCCCAACCCCGCCTGGCGGGAGGAGAGCAGCCCCTTCGCGTTCCACACCCGCGCCCAGCCGTGGGCGGCCCCGCCCGCCGAACGCGTCGCCGGAGTCAGCGCGTTCGGGTTCGGCGGCACCAACTTCCATGTGGTGGTGCGGGCCCACGCGGACTCCGTACCGCCCGAGCGGGGCCTCGACAGGTGGCCCGCCGAACTGTTCACCTTCCGTGGCAGGGACGCGGCCGCTGCCGCGCGCGCCATCGAGGAACTGCTGGCGGCCGCCGAGGCCGACGGCCGCCCCTGGCGGCTGCGCGACCTCGCGCTGAGCGCGGCCCGCCGCTCGGACACCTCAACCGGCCCGGTAGGAGCGGCGGTCGTCGCGACCGATGTGACGGGCCTCGCCGGACAGCTGCGGCGGGCCCTGGCGGGCGAGCACGACCCGGCCGCCGGTATCCACCTGGCGGATCCGGCGGCGGAGCCCGTACCCGGCCAGGTCGCCTTCCTCTTCCCCGGCCAGGGAAGCCAGCACCCCGGCATGCTCGCCGACGTCCTGGTCGCCTTCCCCGAGCTCCAGCACTACCTCCAGCTCGGCCGTGCGCACGCCGACCGCCTCTACCCGCCCGCCGCGTTCGACGACGCGAGCCGGGAGCGGCGGCGGACGGCACTGACCGACACCCGGGCCGCCCAGCCCGCCCTCGGTATCACCGGCCTCGCCGCCCACGCGCTGCTCACCGCGGCCGGCGTGCGGCCCGACATGGCCGCCGGGCACAGCTACGGCGAACTGGTCGCCCTGTGTGCGGCCGGCGCACTCGACCCCGAGACCCTCCTGGACCTCAGCGCCGAGCGGGCCGCGGCCATCCTGGCGGCGGCGGGTGACGACCCCGGCGCCATGGCCGCCGTGTCCGCCGGGGCCGAGGACGTCGCACAGGCCCTGAGCGCGGCAGGGGCACCCGCCTCGGTGGTCACCGCCAACCGCAACTCGCCCAGCCAGACGGTGATTTCCGGTCCCACCCGTGATGTCGACACCGCCGTACGCCTGCTGCGCGAGGCCGGACACGGAGCCAAACGGATCCCCGTCGCCTGTGCCTTCCACAGCCCCGTGGTGGCCGGTGCGGGCGAGCGGTTCGCGGCCGTCCTGCGCGAGCGGACGGTACGGTCGCCCGAGTTCCCGGTCTGGTCCAACCGCACGGCCGCCCCGTACCCACCGGACGCGGACGCGGTGCGCGCGGGGCTGGCCGCGCAGATCGGTGCCCCGGTCGCCTTCGCCGCGCAGATCGAGGCGATGTACGAGGCGGGAGCGCGGATCTTCGTCGAGGCCGGACCCGGCACCGTGCTCACCCGGCTGGTCGCGCAGATCCTGGGCGACCGCCCGCACCGCACGGTGGCCTGCGAACCGCGCGCCGACAGCGGACTGCGCGGCTGGCTGGACGCGCTCGCGCGGCTCGCGGTCGCGGGAGTGCCGGTACGCACCGGAGGACTCCTGCGCGGGCGGGACGCCGTCGACGCGGTCCACACCCCGGTACCGAAGCGGCCCGGCTGGACGGTCGACGGACACCTGGTCCGCACCGCCGCCGGCGAACCCCTCCCCGGTGCCCTGGCACCGGCCCGACGAGTCGTGGAGACGACTGTGCCGACGAACCCCCCGTACGGCGTCCCGGCCGGCCAGGACGCGTTGATCGCCGAATTCCTGCGGACCAGCCGGGAGATGGTCGCCGCGCAGCGCGACGTGCTCCTCACCTACCTGGGAGCCGTCCCGGGACAGACGGTCCCGGCACCGGCGGCCCCTGCCGAAGTGCCGGTGCCGCACGGCCTGCCCGCCGCGCTCGAACCGGCCCCGGGAACGGCCGTCACCCCGCAGGCGGCGCAGCCCGCACCGGAGCCCGCCGCGGCCACCGCCACGACCGACGTGGAACGCGTCGTCCTGGAGATCATCAGCGAACGCACCGGATACCCCGTCGACATGATCGAGCCCGACCTCGACCTGGAGGCGGACCTGAGCATCGACTCGATCAAGCGGGCCGAGATCGCGGGGGAGCTCGCCAAGCGGCTCGGGATCTCGGCCGGGGCCGACATGACGGCCCTGGAGGACGCGGAGCTGGAGGAGCTGACCAAGGCGCGGACGGCGGCGGCCGTCACCGGCTGGCTCATGGCACGGCTCGACGCGGCCGGGGACCGGACGGCGACGGCCGGGGAGCCGGTGCCCCCGTCCGTGGGGGAGCCCGAGCCGGAGGTCGCGGGCACCGCCCCCAAGCGATGTCTGCTCCGCCCGGTGGTACTTGAGCGGCCGGACGCGACGGCCGACGCGACGACGGAACCCACGACCTCTCTGGCCGGGAAGCGGTTCGCCCTGCTCGGCGACTGCGACGCTGACGGCACGCCCTCGGGCGCAGGCGAGGCCGCGGGCTCAGGAGCCGCGTCCGAACTCGCCGCCCGGCTGGCCGCCCACGGCGCCGACGTGCTCACTCGCGGCGCCGACCACCTGCTCACCGAGGCGGACGGCGCCGTCGACGGTGTGCTGTACCTGGGCGCACTGCCCGGCACCGACCAGCCCGTCCTGCCGGACGCGTTCCCCGTGCTGAAGGCCGCCCTGGCACGCGAGCCGAGCTGGCTCCTCGCCGTACGGCCCACAAACGGCGACGACGCGCCGCGCGCGGCGGGACTGGACGGCCTGTTCCGCGCGGTCGCCCGCGAGCACCCGGAAACCGTGGCCCGCAGCGTCGGCCTCGCCGACACCGGCCCGGCCGCCGTCGCCGACGCCCTGCTCGGCGAACTCCTCGCACCCGGTGCGGTCCCCGTCGTCCGGCGCACCGCCGCCGTCCGTACCGGCTTCGAACTGGCCGAGGCGCCGCTCGGCCCGCTCGGCAGCACCGGCGCGGGACCGGCGGGCGACGGGGCGGCCGAAGCCGCCGCGCTCGGTCTCGACCGGGACTCCGTGGTGCTGCTGGTGGGCGGCGCCCGCGGGATCACCGCCAGGTTCGCCACCGCCCTCGCGACGGCGGCCCGCTGCCGCATCGAACTCATCGGCAGGACACCCGCGCCCACCGCCCCCGAGGCTCCCGAGACCGCCGGCGCCCGCACCCCGGCCGAACTGCGCGCGGCCCTCGCCGCCGGTGGCACGCTCGGACCCGCCGAGATCAACCGGACCGCCGAACTCCTCCTGGCCCAACGGGAGATCACGGCGACGCTCGCGGAACTCGCCGCGCTCGGAAGCCGGGTCCGCTACCACACGGTGGACTTCCGCGAGGAGGACGCGGCGCTCCAGGCGGTCAAGGAGATCCACGCCGAGCACGGCCGCCTCGACGGCGTGGTGTTCGCTGCCGGGGTGATCGAGGACCGGCTGCTCGCCGAGAAGACCGCCGAGTCCTTCCAGCGGGTGTACGGCACGAAGACGGAGGGGGCCACCGCCCTGCTCACCGCGCTGGAGGAACTGCCCGGCGGGCCACGCTTCACCGTCCTGTTCGGCAGCGTCTCCGCCGTCCTCGGCAACCGCGGACAGGCCGACTACGCGGCCGCGAACGACGCCCTGGAAAGCATCGGCACCGCCTGGTCCGACCGCACCGGCAACCGCGTGCTGACCGTGCACTGGGGCCCCTGGGCGCCCACCGGCGGCCACACCGGCATGGTCACACCGGAACTCGGCCGCGAGTACGCCCGGCGCGGGATCCGGCTGATCGACCCCGACGAGGGCACCGCCGCCCTGCTGCGTGAGCTGGCCTGGGGCGACGAGTCGGCGCGCGCCGTCGTCTACACCGCGTCGGGCTGGTGACATGACGGACCGTCACGTACCCGTCGCCATCGTGGGGATGGCGGTGCTGCTGCCCGGCGCCGGTGACCTCGACACCTACTGGCGCAACCTCCGGGACGGTGTGGACGCCATCGGGGAGGTGCCCGCGGGCCGCTGGGACGCCCGCTACTACCGGCCGGGGACCGCGGCCGCGCCCGCCGTCCCCGACCAGGTCTACTGCCGGCGCGGCGGGTTCGTGGACGGGCTCGCCGAGGTGGAGGTGACCCGGTACGGCATCATGCCCGCCTCGGTCGCCGGGACCGAGCCCGACCAGCTGATCGCGCTCAACGTGGCGGCCGCCGCCCTGGCCGACGCGGGCGGCGAGGACCGGCTGCCCGACCCGCAACGGGCCGGCATCGTGCTGGGCCGGGGCGGCTACCTCACCCCCGGCCTGGTCCGCCTCGACCAGCGGGTCCGTACGGCGGGGCAACTCGTCCACACGCTCGGTGAGTTGTTACCGGATCTGACATCCGCGCAACTCGACCGCGTACGGGAGGCGTTCACCGAGCGGTTGGGTCCGACGAGCCCCGAGTCCGCGATCGGCCTGGTGCCGAACCTGGCCGCCTCCCGGATCGCCAACCGTCTCGACCTGCGCGGCCCGGCCTACACCGTGGACGCTGCCTGCGCGTCCTCCCTCGTTGCCGTCGACCAGGCGGTCGGTGAACTCGCCTCCGGACGCTGCGACCTGATGCTCGCCGGGGGAGTGCACCACTGCCACGACATCACCCTCTGGAGCGTCTTCTCCCAGTTGCGCGCGCTCTCCCCGACGCAGCGCATCCGCCCCTTCCACCGCGAGGCCGACGGCATCCTGATCGGTGAGGGCACCGGCGTCGTCGTACTGAAGCGCCTGGCGGACGCCGAACGCGACGGCGACCGTATGTACGCGGTGATCCGGGGCACCGGCGTGGCAAGCGACGGCCGTACGGCCGGACTCGTCAACCCCGACCCCGGCGGACAGGCCCACGCGGTGCGCCAGGCGTGGCGGGCCGCCGGGCTCGACCCCGCCGCTCCCGGGTCGATAGGTCTCCTGGAGGCGCACGGAACGGCCACTCCGGCCGGAGACACCGCCGAACTGACCACCCTCGTTGACGTGTTCGGGCCCGTCGCGACGCATGACGGTGAGCGCGCGGTGATCGGCTCGGTCAAGTCGATGATCGGTCACACCATGCCCGCCGCCGGCGTGGCCGGACTGGTCAAGGCCGCCCTGGCGCTGCACCACGGCACCCTGCTGCCCACCCTGCACTGCGACGACCCCCACCCCGCCCTGGCCGGCACCCGGTTCCGCCCGCTGGAGAAGGCGGAACCCTGGGACACCGGCTCCGGTGGACGGGTGCGGCGGGCGGCCGTGAACGCCTTCGGGTTCGGGGGCATCAACGCCCATGTGGTGCTGGAGGAGTCACCCGCCGCCGCCGCTGCCCGGCCCGGAGCCGGAGCGGGTCCCCGTGCGACGGCGGTCGTCACCGAACCCGAGCGTGTGCTGCTGCTCGCCGCCGACAGCCCCGAACGGCTCGCCGCCGTGCTGGACGCCGACGACTCCGCCGTACTCGGCGCCGGACTCGATGCCGCCCGCCCCGGCCCGGCGGCAGGCCCCGCCCGGCTGGGCGTCGTCGGCCCGGACGCCAAACGGCTCGCCCTGGCCCGCCGCGCGGTCGCCAAGGGGCGGCCCTGGCACGGCCGCAGCGACGTGTGGTTCAGACCCGGCTCCCTGCTGGGCCCCGGCCGGGGGCGGCTCGCCTTCGTGTTCCCCGGCCTCGAAGGCGACTTCACCCCGCGCGTCGACGACGTCGCCGCCCACTTCGGACTCAGCGCCGTCACCGCGGACGACGACGCGACCCGGGTCGGCGACGTGGCCCGGCACGGCTTCGGCGTCATCGACGTGGGACGGCTCCTGGACACCGCGCTGCGCCGCATGGGAGTGGTACCGGACGCGGTGGCCGGGCACAGCGTCGGCGAATGGACCGCCATGGTTGTGGCCGGGCTCTACTCCGGCGACGAGGTCGACGCCTTCATGGCCGATTTCGACCCCGACACGGTGACCGTGCCCGGCCTGGCCTTCGGCGCCGTCGGGGCGTCCGCCGAACGGGTCCTGGCCGCCCTCGCCGACGCCTGGGCGGGCAGCGGGATCGTGCTCTCCCACGACAACGCGCCCAGCCAGTCCATGGTGTGCGGGCCGGACGAGGCGGTGCGGGAGTTCGTACGGTCCTTCCGGGCCCAGGGTGTGCTGTGCCAGGTGCTGCCGTTCCGGTCCGGATTCCACACCCCGATGCTGGAGCCGTACCTGTCGCCCATCAAGGCGGCGACCGCCCGCTTCCGGCTCCGCCCGGCGCGCGTGCCCGTGTGGTCGGGAACCACGGCGGCGCCGTTCCCTGCGGGGGAACGCGAGGTCCGCGCGCTGTTCCTGCGGCACCTGCTGGAACCCGTCCGTTTCCGGCAACTCGTCGAGGCGCTGTACGCGGCCGGGCACCGCGCGTTCGTGCAGACCGGGCCCGGCCAACTCGCCTCCCTCATCGGGGACACCCTGGGCGACCGGGACCACCTGGCGGTCGCCGCGAACTCGCCGCGCCGCCCCGGAATGGCACAACTGCGGCGTGTGGCCACGGCGTTGTGGACGGCGGGAAGCCAGGTCGCACCCGAACCGCCCGGTCCGGGCGGGACCGCTCCCGCCGCCCGGCCGCAGCGCCCGCCCGTCCGGCTCGACCTCGGCGGGGCGCTGGTGTCCCTGGACGGTCCCGCCCTCACCGCGCTCCGCGCCGAACTGCGCACCGCCTCGCCCGCGAGGACGAACACGGCACGCACCACGCTCCCCGACCCGCTGGACACGCTCGCCGGACACCACCCGGTCGCCGCCGAACTCAGCGCGCTGCTGCGCGAGACGGCCGACACGGCGGCCGCGCTGATCGGCGCGCGTGATCAGCGGCCCGTCCGGACCGGCACCCGGACCACCGCACCCCCGGCCCACCCCGCCCAGCACCGTTCGCCGGGCACCGGGGACATCCGGCAGACCACCGTGCACGTCTCGCCGCACACCATGCCCTACCTCCTCGACCACTGCTTCTTCCCGCAGCGCCCCGGCTGGCCCGACCTGGCCGACCGCTGGCCCGTCGTACCGGCGACCACGATCGTGCGGCACATGATGGACGCGGCGGAGCGGGCCGTGCCGGGCATGCTGGCCGTCGCCGTGCACGGGGCGCGCTTCGACCGCTGGCTCACCGCGACACCGGCCGTCGACGTCCCGGTGACCGTGACCCCCGACCCGCAGGACCCGGACCGGGTCGCCGTCACCTTCGGACCCACCGCCCACGCGGTCGTCGAACTGGCCGCCCGTCACCCCGCCCCGCCCCCCGCCCGCACGGCACCTCCTCCCGCGGAACGGGTCCCCGAACACAGCGCCGGTCAGTTCTACGGCGACCGCTGGATGTTCCACGGACCGGCGTTCCAAGGGGTCACCGACCTCACCGGGATCGGCGAGGAACACGTGCGAGGGATCATCACCACGCCGGCCGCCCCGGGCGCGCTGCTGGACAACGTGGGCCAGCTCCTCGGCTACTGGATCATGATGACCCGTACCGAGCGCACCGTTGTGTTCCCCGTGCAGATGCGGCACATGCGGTTCCACGGACCGCACCCCGCGCCGGGCACCGAAGTCGAGTGCCTGGTGCGGATCACCTCGCTCACCGACATCGTTCTGGAGGCGGACGTCGAACTGACCGTCGCGGGACGGGTCTGGGCCCGGCTCACCGGATGGCAGGACCGCCGCTTCGACAACGACCCGCACACCCGACCCGCGGAGCGGTTCCCCGAGCGCAACACCCTCTCCGAACCACGGCCCGACGGCTGGTCGTTGCTGTACGAGCGCTGGCCGGACCTCGCCTCCCGCGACCTGATCATGCGCAACTCGCTCGGCGGAGTGGAGCGTTCCGAGTACGAGCGGCACACCCCGCGCGGACGCCGGCAGTGGCTGCTCGGCCGGATCGCCGCCAAGGACGCGGTGCGTCGCTGGCTGTGGGAACACGGTGAGGGGCCGGTCTTCCCGGCCGAGATCCGGATCCGCAACGACGAACTGGGCCGTCCCTACGCCACCGGTGTGCACGGCCGGGTCCTGCCCCCGCTGGACATCTCGCTCGCCCACCGCGCGGAGGCCGCGGCGGCGATCGCCAGACCGCACACCTCAGGCCCGGGTCCCGGCATCGACATCGAGGAGGTCGCCGAACGGGACCCGGCGACCCTCGCCGCCGCACTCGGCGCGGACGAACTCCGGCTGCTGCGCGCCCGGTACACGGACGGCGCGAACACCGAGGGGCTCTGGTTCACCCGGTTCTGGGCCGCCAAGGAAGCGGTCGCCAAGGCGGAAGGCACCGGATTCGACGGCCGTCCCCGGGACTTCAGGGTGCTCGACGCGACCGAGGACGGAAGCCGGCTGCTGGTCTCGGGACGCCTGGAACGCGCGTACACGGTGTGCTGCGAACCCGTCCGCAATCCTCCCGCGCTGCCGGACCGGCAGTACGTCGTCGCCTGGACGACGGGAGCGACGGCCAAAGACGAAAAGGAGCACGGCCGATGAACCCCACCCCCCCGACCAGCGAGCGCGCCGACGAGGAGGCCGTGCTCGCCGACATCCGGCGGATGCTCATGGTGCTCCTGGACGAGTACGGCGAGGAGGACCTGGAGATCGGCATGACCACCAGCTTCAACCGCGACCTGGAGCTGGAGAGCATCGACCTGGTCGCCCTCGCGGGCCTGCTGGAGGAGCAGTACGGCGACCGGGTCAACTTCGCCGAGTTCGTGGCCGGTATGGAGTTCGAGGAGATCATC
This sequence comes from Streptomyces sp. NPDC086787, assembly GCF_044745865.1. Taxonomy (NCBI): domain Bacteria; kingdom Bacillati; phylum Actinomycetota; class Actinomycetes; order Kitasatosporales; family Streptomycetaceae; genus Streptomyces; species Streptomyces sp. NPDC086787. The sequence goes on from NZ_JBIVBC010000011.1 coordinate 86,769, forward strand.
GAACTCACCGTCGGCAGGCTGGTCGAGCACGTCGTGCAGAGCCTGAAGGCCGCGGAGGCGGGCTGAGCCATGGCGATGGTGGACACGGGCGACATCCGGATGCACGTACAGCGACTGACCCCGAGACGGGGGCGCGCGACGATCGCGACCGCCGTGCTCGTGCACGGGCTGCTCACCGACAGCCTGGCCAGCTACTACTTCACCGTGGCACCCGCGTTCGCCGCGGCGGGCATCGACGTGGTCATGTACGACCTGCGCGGCCACGGACGCAGTGAACGCCCGCCGACCGGCTACACGCTGGACCACAACATCGACGATCTGGACGCGATTCTCGACCAGCTGGGGATCACCGGTCCGGTGCACCTGGTCGGCAACTCCTACGGCGGCACGATCGCGTTCGGCTGGGCGGCCCGCCATCCCGAGCGGACGGCCAGTCTGGCCCTGATCGAGTCCGAACCGGCCACCCCGGCATGGGCGGCGAAGCTGGGCCGCATCCTGGACGGCGTGGTGACCGAACTGGCGTACAACGAGCCCGAGGCCATCGCCTGGATCACCGCCAACCGCAGCTACAACACGGCCCGGCTGGCCAAGGGTGCGGCCCGGCTGGCCCGGGAGACCACCCTCGGCCGGGACATTCCGGCCAGCCGGGTGCTGACCGAGGACGAGATCAGGGGCGTACGCTGCCCGGTCCTCGGCATCTACGGCGGCGACTCGGACCTGGTGGAACTGGTCTCCCTGAAGGAGACCCTGCTCGGCGACTTCCGGTCCGTGGTGCTGCCGGGGCACGAGCACTCGGTGCTGGTGGAGGCGCCGGGGACGGTCGGCGGGCACATCCTGGAGCTGATCGGCGAGGCGAGCGGGGTCCGGCCGGTGGGGGCCGAGGTCCGGTGAGCGCGTTCCTGTTCGCCGTGCCGCCGCTGGTCGGGCACATCAATCCGACCGTCGCCGTCTGCGCCGAACTCGGCGCGCGCGGCCACCGGGTGGCCTGGGTGTGCCCGGATCCCGGCCTGGTCACCCGGCTCGCCGGAGCGGCGGCCACCGTGTTCCCGTGCGCGGGTGTCGCCGGTGTCGAACGGCCGCCGGAGCTGCGCGGCCCGGAGGCGCTGAAGTTCCTCTGGGAGCGGTACCTGCTGCCGCTGGCCGACGCGATGGCACCCGGAGTGCGATCGGCGGTGCGGGAGTTCCGTCCGGACGTGGTCGTAGCCGACCAACAGGCCTTCGCCGGGGCCATGGTGGCCGAACGTCTGGGGCTGCCCTGGGCCACCTCCGCCACCACGTCTGCCGAGTTCACCGCCGCCTACGACGGCATGCCCAAGGTCGCCGAGTGGCTGCGGGCACGCCTGTCCGAACTGAGCGGGCGCATCGGCGACCCGACCGGGAGCGCCGACCCGAGGTTCTCGCCGTACCTGGCGCTCGCGTTCAGCACCCCCGAACTCGTCGGACCGACGGCCCGGCAGGGGGAGACGGTCCACTATGTCGGACCCTCGATCACCGACCGTCCTGCCGGGCCCGGATTCCCCTGGGAGTGGCTGGACCCGAGCCGGGCCACGGTCCTGGTGACCCTGGGCACCGCCAACGCCGACGCCGGCGCCCGGTTCCTCGGCGAGTGCCTGGCCGCGCTGCGCGAACGGGCGGACCGGGTGCAGGGGGTGTGCGTGGACCCGGGCGGCACCCTGCCGGCCCAGGGCGCGGACAAGGACGTCCTGGTGCTGCCCTTCGTGCCCCAGCTCCCGCTGCTGCAAAGGGCCGACGCGGTGATCTGCCACGCCGGGCACAACACCGTGTGCGAGGCCCTGTGGCACGGAGTCCCCCTCGTCGTCGCCCCGATCCGCGACGACCAGCCCGTGGTGGCCGCCCAGGTCGTCGACGCCGGAGCGGGTGTCAGGGTGCGGTTCGGACGCGTCACCGCCGCCCGCCTGGGCGCCGCACTCGACACCGTGCTGCACGAGCCCGCCCACCGCGCCGCGGCCGCCCGCCTGCGGACCGCGATGCGCGGTGCGGGCGGCGCCACGGCCGCCGCCGACCACCTCGAACGCCTGGCCGCGGGACGGGCACCCGGGGCGCCCGGATAGACGAACGAGCCGAGCAGGACGAACCGAGCGGTACGAGCCGACAGCGAGCGGAGATCCGATGAGCGACGCGTCAGACGAGTCAGAGCCGATCGGCGAGGCCGGCCGCACCACGGACGCGGACCGCGCCGCGCGCGTCGCCGCCCTCCGCCCCGCCTACCAGGCCGATCTGGCCGACGGCACCGACCGGTTCTTCGAGCCCCGCCGCGCCAGTTGTCCCTGGTGCGGTTCCATACGGCTCACCGTACGGCTGCGCACCACCGACCTGCTCCAGCACAAACCGGGCCACTTCATGCTCGACCACTGCGGGGAGTGCGGGCACATCTTCCAGAACCCCCGGCTGAACGACGCCGGACTGGAGTTCTACTACCGGGACTTCTACGACGGCCTCGGCGAGGACCGGATGAGCGGCACCCTCGGCGGGCGCGCCGGGATGTACCGCGACCGCGCCGAAGCGATGCTGCCGCACGACTCCGCGCCGAAGAACTGGCTGGACGTCGGCACCGGCCACGGCCACTTCTGCGAGGCCGCCCGCGAGGTGCTGCCCGACACCGTCTTCGACGGTCTCGACTTCACCGAGGGCGTCGAACTCGCCGCCCGTGAAGGCAGGGTGGAGCACGCCTACCGCGGTTCCTTCCCCGACCTCGCCGCCGAACTCACCGCCCGCTACGACGTGGTGAGCATGTTTCACTACCTGGAGCACAGCACCGACCCCGACCGTGAACTGCGCTCCGCGTACGAGGCCGTACGTCCCGGCGGCCATCTGCTCATCGAGGTGCCGGACCCGGAGAGCCGCTACGCCCGCCTGCTCGGCCGCTGGTGGCTGCCCTGGCTCCAGCCGCAGCACCTGCACCTCATGCCCGTCGCCAACCTGCGCCGCCGCCTGACCGACCTGGGCTTCACGGTGGTCGCCGAACAGCACGCCGAGCCGCACGACCCGGTCGACCTGCTCGCCGCGGTCTGGCTGGCCCTGGACCACACCGCCCCCCGCGAGGACGCCCCGTGGCTGCCGGCCAGGCCCGGCCCGGCCCGCCGGGGCCTGCGCGCCGCCGTCCTCCTCGCGGGCGCACCCGCACTCGCCCTGGGCGCGCTCCTGGACCGTTTCCTCGTACGCCCGCTGTCGCACCGCCTGCGGCTGTCCAACGCATACCGGCTGGTGGCCCGGCGGGACTGATCGTCGAGAGAACTCGCACGAAAGTTCCTCGTGCGTCGAACAGGTAGCCTTCCTGTGAATGCGTCCTCATGGGTGACGTCCCGGAGAACCCGGATACAAGACGCGACAGGACCACAGGAGAGGAACCGGCGTTGCACGTCCAGGAATGGCTCGACACCGTGCCCGCGGCCGCCGTATACGCCCTGGTGGCCCTGGTCATCGCTCTGGAAAGCCTGGGCATTCCGCTGCCGGGCGAGATCGTCCTCGTCTCGGCGGCCCTGCTCTCCTCGCAGAGCGACGGCATCGACCCGATCATCCTCGGCGCGTGCGCCACCGTCGGCGCCGTCATCGGCGACTCGATCGGCTACGCCATCGGCCGCAAGGGCGGCCGCCCGCTGCTCGCCTGGCTCGGCAAGAAGTTCCCCAGGCACTTCGGCGAGCGGCACATCGCAACGGCCGAGCGGTCCTTCGAGAAGTGGGGCATGTGGGCCGTCTTCTTCGGCCGGTTCATCGCCCTGCTCCGGATCTTCGCCGGTCCCCTCGCGGGCGTGCTGCACATGCCGTACTGGAAGTTCCTGATCGCCAACGTCCTCGGCGGCATCTGCTGGGCGGGCGGCACCACGGCGGTCATCTACTACGTCGGTGTCGTCGCCGAGGACTGGCTCAAGCGCTTCTCCTACCTGGGTCTGGTGGCGGCGGCGCTCGTCGGCCTGACCTCGATGCTGGTCCTGAAGCGGAAGGCGAAGCGGGCGACGGCCGAGAAGCGGGCCGAGGAGCAGGAGCCCGTCCCGGCCGCCGAGTGACCGCCAGGCCTGTAGTCAGCGCTGGTCGTGCACGTCCTTGTGAGCCTTGGCCAGGTCCGCGTACAGCGTGCCGTTGAGGGTGACACCCTCCCGCTCCTCGGCCGTCAGCTCCCGCTTGACCTTGGCCGGGACACCGGCGACCAGTGACCCCGGCGGCACCACCATGCCCTGCGGAACCAGCGCCTGCGCGGCGACCAGGGACCCTGCGCCGATCACCGCCCCGTTGAGCACGGTCGCGCCCATGCCGATCAGGCAGTCGTCGCCGACGGTAGCCCCGTGCACCACGGCGTTGTGCCCGACGGAGACGCGCTCGCCGATGTCGAGCGGAAAGCCGGGGTCGGCGTGCAGCGTGACGTTGTCCTGGATATTGGCGTCCGCACCGACGGTGATCCGTTCCACGTCGCCGCGCACCACCGCCCCGTACCAGACACTCGCCCCCGCGTGCAGGGTCACGTCACCGATCACGGAGGCCGTGGGGGCCACGAACACCTCCGGCGCGATCCGGGGCTCCTTGCCGCCCATGCCCACGATCAGAGCCTCGTGCGTCATCGCGTCCACCATCTCTCTGCTGAGGGAAACACAGGCGGCACCGTACGCCACCCGGTAGGGCGAAGATCACAGCGGCTCCGGCGTATGGCCCCGGCCCGTGCTGAGTACCGTGAGCGGGTGCCCAAGCCCAAGAACACGTTCTCGTCCTGGCGGCGCCGCCTCGCCCAGCGGGCGGTCCACGCGGGGTGGGCCTGGGTGCAGCGCACGGGCTCGGTGACCGCCGAACGGCCGGGGCGGCTGCGCTTCGGCGCGATCGGGGCGCACACCCGGCTGGCCTTCCCGCTCGGCACGGTCTTCGGCGAGCCGTGGATCCACCTCGGCTCCTACTGCATCGTCGGCGAGCAGGTCACCCTCACCGCCGGGCTCATGCCCGACCTCGACCTCGGACCCGACCCGATCCTGCGCATCGGCGACGGGGTGGTCCTCGGGCGAGGCAGCCACATCATCGCCGACACCACGGTGACCATCGGCAGCGACTGCTACTTCGGCCCGTACGTCTACGTCACCTCCACGAACCACTCGTACGACGACCCGCACGAGCCCATCGGCAAGCAGTGGCCCCGGATGGAGCCGGTGGAGATCGGGCCGGGCTGCTGGATCGGGACGGGCGCGGTGATCCTGCCGGGCGCGCGGATCGGCCGGAACGTCGTCGTCGCGGCCGGCGCGGTGGTGCGCGGCACGGTGCCCGACCACGCCGTGGTCGCCGGGGCGCCCGCGCGGGTCGTACGACGCTGGACTCCCGAGGACGGCTGGCAGCCGCCGCTGCGCACCCCCGCCCCCGTGCCGATCCCGGACGGTGTGACCTCGGAGCAGCTGCGGGCGCTGGCGGATCTGGACGAGGCGGACGTGGACCGGCTCGCCGGGCTGGAAGCCGACGGCTGACCCGGCACACCCGTGGCCGCAGTACAGTGTGGTGAACGCCGCCATCGAGAATATTGAACGTGGAGTGGGACATACCGTGTCGGACCTCGACCTGCTGACCCAGTCCCTGGCGCGCAACGTCAAGCGTTGGCGCACCGAGCGCGGCTTCACCCTGGACACGCTGGCCGCCCGCGCCGGAGTCAGCCGCGGGATGCTCATCCAGATCGAACAGGCCCGCACCAACCCGAGCCTCGGCACGGTCGTCAAGATCGGCGACGCGCTCGGTGTCAGCGTCACCACCCTGCTCGACTTCGAGCAGGGCCCGACGGTCCGTGTCGTACCCGCCGAACAGGCGGTACGGCTCTGGCACACGGACGCGGGCAGCTACAGCCGCCTCCTGGCCGGTACCGAGGCGCCCGGCCCGCTGGAGATGTGGGACTGGCGGCTGATGCCGGGCGAGCACAGCACCTCCGACCCGCACCCGGCGGGCACCGTCGAACTCCTCCATGTCACGGCCGGGCAGCTGACACTCACCGTCGACGGCACGCCGTACCGCGTCCCCGCCGGGGCGAGCGCCTCCTTCGAGGCCGACACGACCCACACCTACGGCAACGAGGGCGACGTACCGGCGGAGCTGGTGCTGGCGATCTCGGTGCCGCCGCCCGCCCGCTGAGACACCGGCCGGCCCACGCCGTACGGCTGTTAGCGTGCGGCCATGCGCGCACCCATCGGAAACTTCGACCACGCGACGCCCGCGCCCGACTGCCTGGACGAGCTGGTCGGACCGGTCGCCGACGCCGTACGCGACTGGCGCGGCGGCGTTCCCGCCGAGCAGATCATCCACGTCGACACCGACCCGCGGTGGGCCGACACCGCCGTCTTCGTCGAGCACTACGGCAGTGAACTGCTGGAGCGCTCGGCCAACTGCGTCGTCGTCGCGGGCAAGCGGGGCGGCGAGACCACCCTGGCCGCCTGCCTGGTGCTGTCCACCACCCGGGTCGACGTCAACGGTGTCGTCCGCCGTCACCTCGGCGCACGCAAGGCGTCGTTCGCCTCGATGGACACGGCGACCGGGGAGACCGGCATGGAGTACGGCGGCATCACCCCCATCGGACTCCCGGACGGCTGGCCCGTCCTGGTCGACTCGGCCGTGGTCGACCTGCCCTACGTCCTGGTCGGCAGCGGCCGCCGCCGCGGCAAACTCCTCGTACCGGGCAAGGCGTTCGCCCAGTTGCCCGGGGCCCAGGTGCTGGAGGGGCTCGGGGTCGCCATCTGACGCCGGATGGTCAGGCCGTCCGGTGGTGGGCCAGCGCCAGGTGCGGATCCGCTTCGCCCGGCACCGACGCCGGGTCCGCGTGCACCAGGGCGGCGGTGAGGCGTGGGACCGCGTGCAGCAGCGCGTGCTCGGCGGCCACGCCGATTGCGTGGGCCTCGCGCACCGTCGCCTCGCCGTCCACCACGACCGCCACCTCGGCCCGCAGCCGGTGCCCGATCCAGCGCAGCCGCAGTTCGCCCACCGCCAGCACCCCGGGCACCTCCCGCAGCACCCGCTCCGCCCGGTCCACCAGGGCGGGGTCGACGGCGTCCAGGATCCGCCGGCACACCTCGCGTGCCGCGTCCCGCAGGACCAGCACGATGGCGGCGGTGATGGCCAGACCGACCAGCGGATCGGCGAGTGGCAGGCCCAGCGCCGAGCCGCCGGCGCCCAGCAGTACCGCGAGCGAGGCGAATCCGTCCGTACGGGCATGCAGGCCGTCGGCGACCAGCGCGGCCGAGCCGATTCGCCGCCCCACCCGCATCCGGTAGCGGGCCACCCACTCGTTGCCCGCGAACCCGACCAGGGCGGCCGCGGCGACCGCCGGCACATGCGTCACCGGACGCGGATCCAGCAGCCGGTCGGCCGCCGCCCAGGCCGCGAAGGCCGCGGACGCCGCGATGGTCAGCACGATCGCGATGCCCGCGAGATCCTCGGCGCGTCCGTAGCCGTAGGTGAAGCGGCGGTTCGCCGCCCGACGGCCGAGCACGAAGGCGACGCCCAGCGGAATGGCGGTCAACGCGTCCGCACCGTTGTGCACCGTGTCACCGAGCAGCGCCACCGAGCCGGACAGGGCCACCACGACCGCCTGCGCCAGCGCGGTCGCGCCCAGCACCGCCAGGGAGACCCACAGCGCGCGTATCCCGCGCGCCGAGGATTCCAGGGCCTGGTCGACCTTGTCGGCGGACTCGTGGGAGTGCGGGGTGAGCAGGTGGGAGAGACGGTGGCGCAGGCCGGGGGAGGCAGGGGGAGGGGAATGGGGATGGGGGTGCGGGTGGTGGTGCCGGTCGTTCACTTCGGTCACCTTCCGGTGCGCGGGAGTGGACGCCTGGCGCCCACCCATCCATTATGTGCATATGAGCGCACGCATGCACCTATCACCTGCGCACCATGCGCACCCGCGCAGCCCGGGCGACCAGGGGTTCGCCCTCGCCGCCGAACTCCTGGCCCTGCTCGGCGACCGCACCCGCCTCACGCTGCTGTACGCGCTCACGGAGGAGGAGGCCGACGTCACCACGCTCACCCGGGTGTGCGGCGCGGCCCGGCCCGCCGTCAGCCAGCATCTGGCCAGGCTGCGGCAGGCGGGGCTGGTGACCACGCGCAAGGAGGGCCGCCGAGTGGTGTACTCGCTCACCGACGAGCATCTGCGCCGCCTGGTGGAAGAGGCGCTCAGCGTCGCCGACCACCGCACCGCATGACGGGCCACCGCACCGCATGCATGACGAGCCAGCGCACCACATGACGGTGTCCCGCCCCCCACGGCCGGGAGGGCCGGGTGGACGGGACACCGTTCGAAAAAGGCGGGTCAGTGCGCCGGAGCGTCGGTGACCACGACCTCGTCGATGCTCCGCTCGATCTCCTCGGGCCGCGACGCGGTCGCCTTGGCCCAGTAGTAGATGCCGAGGGAGAAGGCGGCGACGACGAGGATGTCCCACCACAGGGGAAGGTTGCCCTGGCCGCCGAAGGTGCTCTGCCAGGAGAGCAGGCCCATGCCCAGGAGGTAGCCGGGCAGCCACTGGGCCGACCGGAAGCTCATCCGGGGCGCGTCGGGACGGCCCTTGCTGCGGGCGTACAGGGCGTAGCCGCCGAGCAGCACATAGCCGAGCACGATGGCGAAGCCGAGCCGCCACAGGGTGTCCCAGCCGGCCCAGTAGATGATCAGGTTGGCCACGATGAACGACAGCGGGGAGATGATCTTGCCGGCGGGCAGCCGGTACGGGCGGTCGTGGTGCGGCAGACGGTCGGCGAAGACGCCGTACGCCAGGGGCGCACCCGCGTACATCAGCACGCTCGCCGAGGTGATGAAGCCGACCAGTTCCTGCCAGCTCGGGAACGGCAGGAAGCAGACCACGCCGGTCACGAAGGACATGACGAGGCCGACCCACGGCACGCCGCGAGCGTCGGTCTTGGCGAACGCCTTCGGCGCGTAGCCGTTCTTGGCGAGGCCGTAGGAGACCCGGGAGGTGGCCGTGGTGTAGATCAGGCCGGTGCCGCCGGGGGAGATGATCGCGTCGACGTAGAGGACGAAGCCGAGCCAGCCCAGGCCCACCACGGTCGCCAGACCCGCCCACGGGCCGCTGATGCCCGGGAAGTCGAGCTTGGCCCAGCCGTGCGCGAACGAGGAGTGCGGCAGCGCGCCGATGAACACGACCTGGAGCGCGATGTAGATCACGGCGCCGATGGCGACCGAGCCGAGGGTGGCCCGGGGCAGGTCGCGCCTGGGGTTGCGGCTCTCGCCCGCCAGCTGGATGGCCTGCTCGAAGCCGAGCAGCGCGAAGATGATGCCGCTGGAGCTGATCGCGCCGAGCACGCCCTTGGCGCCGAAGGGCGCGAAGCCCTCGGAGGAGAAGTTGCCCGGGTGGAAGTTGCCGATGGCGATGATGAAGATCGCGGCCAGCGGGACGGCTATCTTCCACCAGGTGGCGGCGCTGTTCGTGTGGGCCAGGGCCCGCACGCCGAAGAAGTTCACACCGACGAAGACCGCCATCAGGGCGACGGCCGTGATGAATCCGCTGGTGGTCAGCGTGCTGTCGGCGTGCTGAAGGCCCTGGGCCCACTTCCAGTGACCGGCGTAACCGATCATGGCCTCGACCTCGATCGGCGCCACGGTCGCCGCCTGGAGCCAGGCGAACCAGCCGAAGGACATGCCCGCCAGGCCGCCGAACGCGTAGTGCGGGTAGCGGGCCGTGCCGCCGGCCACCGGGAACATGCCGCCGAGTTCGGCGTGCACGAGGGCGAGCAGCACGATGGCCACGGCGCCGATCACCCACGAGATGATCGCCGCGGGCCCGGCCACCACGACCGCCTTCTCGGCACCGTAGAGCCAGCCGGAGCCGATGATGGAACCCACCGAGGCCCACATCAGGCCGATCAGCCCGACATTGCGGCGCAGGCCGTCGGACTCCTTCGCGGCTGTCGGCACGGCATGGTCGACATTCACCATGTCAAGTGGCCTCTCAGATTCTGAACGCTTGTTTAACGGGGCAAGGGCCACACGTTAGGGAAGCGTTCCGGATCCGGAAAAGACCGTTCCGCAATTTTCACCCATCACTTGGGGAGCCGTTTGCACTCTCTTTGCACAGGTCAGGGGCTGGTAACGAATGTGAGTATTCAGTTGCGGATTGTCAGCAGAGTGCCCAACACCTACTACAGGGCCGGAATTTCAATCGCCGGGCAACGGTCCATGACCATGGCCAGACCGGCGGTCCGGGTGTGTTCGAAGGCGTCCACGTCGACCACACCGAGCTGGAACCAGACGGCCTTCGCCCCCTTGGCGACCGCCTCGTCCGCGACCTGCCCGGCAAGATCACTGTTCACGAAGACGTCGACCACATCCACCTCGAAGGGAATGTCCTCGAGGGAGGCGTAGCCCCGCTCGCCGTGCACGGTCTCCGCCTTCGGGTGCACCGGGACGATCCGCTTGCCGAACCGCTGGAGCACCTCGGCCACGCCGTACGCGGCACGGCTCCGGTTGGCGGACAGGCCGACCACGGCCCAGGTGTCGCCCAGCTCGGTCAGGATCCTGCGGATGGTCGCTTCGTCGCCGTACACGGGGCCTCCTCGGGTGCGGTACTGCGGGGCACATGCCCTGACGCCAACAGCGGGTGCCCGGGTCGGATTCCCCGGCCCCCCGGGCGCGGCCCGGCGGACGCCACGGTGTCCGGTTTCGGGGCCAAGTGTCTGCGTACGGCCGTCCCTGCGCCTACGCTCACCCCGTGCTGCGCATCACCGACGCCCGAACCGGCGAGACCGTCGACGCCACCCCCGCCCGACGGAGCCTGACCCGTGTCGAGGTGCACGCGCCGGCCGCCGGCCTTCCGGCCCTGCGCGTGCTCCTGGTCGCCGACACCCTCGTGCGCGCCCTGGAACTCGGCGGCACCCCCGTATGGGCCATGCTGAGCGGAGGCGACGGGGTGGCCGAGCTCCGCGCGGCCGCCGCCACCCTCGGCATCCGCCCCTTCGAGGACGCCCGCGGCCTCGCCGCGGCGCTCGGCGAGGCACAGACCGTGCACGTCACGGCCGGCAACGGCCAGGTGCCCGACCGCGGGGTGGTGCTCGCCGTCGCCCCGGTGGTCGCGGAGGAGCCGGGAGCGGGAGACGCCGTGTCCGGCCAGGTCCTCCCTGAGCCGCTCGACGACCCCGCGGCCCTCCGCCTGGCCCTGCTGGCCGTACCCCGCGACACTCCGGTACGGCTCGGCGGCGACATGCTCGACGAGGCCGGGCGGACGCTCGCACGCTGGCGACGGGCGGTGGCCACCTGGTCGCGACAGCCGTCACGGCCGGTCCCCGAGGAGGTACGGGGGCGGCTGCGGGCCGCCTGGGAGGACGATCTGGACCTGCCCGAGGTACTCAGGGTCCTGCACACCGTGGAGACCGCCACCGGCCAGGCGGACCTGCCGGACGGCGCCCGCTTCGAGACCTACGCCTACATCGACCGCCTCCTCGGCCTGGACCTCGTCCGCGACCTCGGGACCCTCGCGTGATCGCCCGCGCGGGCACGGGCCCGCTGCGCCGGCTGGTCGTCCTGCGGCACGCCAAGTCGGCGTGGCCCGACGGCGTCCCCGACCACGAGCGCCCCCTCGCGGCACGTGGCCGCCGCGACGCCCCGGCCGCCGGAGCCGCCCTCGTGGAGACCGACTGTCTGCCCGACCTCGTCCTGTGCTCCACCGCCGTACGCGCCCGCCGGACCTGGGCACTCGCCTCGGCAGAATGGGGGACACCGCCGCCCGTACGGCACGACCCCCGGCTTTACGCGGCCGACGCCCAGGAACTGCTCGACGTCGTACGCGAGGTGCCGCCGGAGGTGGAGACCCTGCTGCTCGTCGGCCACAACCCCGGCCTGGAACAGCTCGTCCTGGCACTCGCGGGCGGCGACCTGGACGACGCCCTGGACGCCGTGCGGACGAAGTTCCCGACGTCCGCGATCGCCGTACTGGCCTGGCACGGCACCGGCTGGCCGACCCTCGGACCGGGCGCCGCGCTGCTCACCTCCATGACCGTGCCACGCGGCAAGCCCCCCGGGGCGCGGGCGTAGGCGCTCGGAGCCCGCTGCTCTCCGGTCCGCATAGGCTGTCCGGATGCAGGACGAGTACCGCACAGTCGCCCGGGCGGGCGTGCACGAGACCGAGGTCAACCGCTCCCGCTTCCTGTGCGCCCTCGCCCCGGCGGCCACCGAGCGGGAGGCCCAGGAGTTCATCGCGGAGGTCCGCAAGAGGCACGCGGACGCCACGCACAACTGCTGGGCGTACGTCATCGGCGCCGACGCCGCCGTACAGAAGGCGAGCGACGACGGAGAACCGGGCGGCACGGCGGGCGTTCCGATGCTCCAGATGCTGCTGCGCCGCGACACGCGGTACGCCGTCGCCGTCGTCACTCGCTACTACGGCGGCGTCAAACTGGGCGCGGGCGGACTCATCAGGGCCTACGGCGGCGCCGTCGGCGCGGCCCTCGACGCGCTCGGCACCATCACCCGGCGCCGCTTCCGGCTCGCCACCGTGACCGTCGACCACCAGCGGGCCGGCAAGGTGCAGAACGACCTGCGTGCCACCGGCCGTGAGGTGCGGGACGTGCGCTACGGGGAGGCGGTCACCATCGAGATCGGCCTGCCCGACGCCGACGTGGACGCGTTCCGCGCATGGCTGGCGGACGCGACGGCGGGCACGGCCGGGCTCGAACTGGGCGGAGAGGCCTACGGAGACGGGTGACCGGGGTGCCGTCACCCCCGTGCGACGGCACCCCCGCGCGCGGCGCCCGGGGTCAGGTCGACCAGAGCACCCTGTCGCCCTGCACGATGACCACCTTGCCGTCCGCCCGCAGGACCATGTGGGCGCCGTCGTGGCCCCAGGTGCCGGCGGCCCAGACGGCGTGGTGGTCGGCGGTGTAGACGACGAGGTTGCCGTCGCCCTGGAACACGGCCCGGTAGTTGGAGCCGAAGGTCATGGTGGCCCAGATGGCGTTGCCGTTCTCGTTGTAGACGACGAGGTTGCCGTCGGTCTGCATCACCATGCGGATGCGGTTGGTGGTCCAGGCCTGGTTGGTCTCCAGAACGCTGGTCGCGTAGACGCTCTCGCTACTCCACTGCCTGGCGGCCGCCTTGGGCTTGGCCTTCGGCTTGGCCTTGGGCTTCTGCTTGGGCGCGCTGTTCGCGCTGGGCGGTACCGCCGGAGCGGCGGGCCTGGCGGCGACGGTCTTCGGGACCTTCGGCTTCTTCGGCTCCTGCTTGGCCGGGGACAGTGACGGCTTCGCGGCCACGTAGTCCTCGATGCCGGCGGGGGAGGAGGAGTCCGGGTTCAGCACGGTGTCGGATCCGTCCGCGGCCAGCTTCTGGGGCGAGTCATGGCGGTCGTGGTTCGCGCCGCCGGCCAGCATCACCGGTATGGCGACCAGGGCGGCGCCGAGCAGCGCGGCTCCCGCCAGGGCCGGCTTTCCGGGGCGTCCGCCGCGGACGCCGGTGACGGTCCTGACGACCGGGGGCGTCGCCGCGGAGGCCGCCACCGCGACGGCCTCCTTCGTGGCCTCGGTGGGCTTCGCCGAGGCGGCTTCGGCCTCGGCGGTGGGCTTGGTGGTGGGCTTGGTGGTAGCGGTCCGCTCGGTCGGGGCGGTGCCGGGTTCCGCCTCCGGGACCGCTGCCGCGCTCGTGGCCTCACCGGCCGTCGCTGAGGACACGGGCGCAGTCGAGGCGGACGCCGGGGACGCCGGAGACGCCGGGGGCGACGGAGACGCTGAGGACTCGGTCTCCTCCGTCTGGGCGGCGGCCGTCTCCGACTTCGCGCCGGGGGTCTGCTGCTGGGGGGACATGTGGGTACTCCTCCTCGGTGGCGGAGCTGACATGGGGTGGGCAGGGGGCCGCGTGGCAGCGGTGCCGCACGCACGCAGTTCTGCCGACCGGCGTTGGCCAAGTGCCTTACAAGGCAGGTCCGTTCGACCCGGTCCTGGTCTTCGGTCCCCGCGTGCCCCGGCACGGCGCCGGCCGGCCGATGGCATACCCAAACTTAGCCCGTCGCAGAGGGAACAAACGCTCCCCCCGCCCCAACCGTGCCGTCGGACTGCCCACTCGGGCCCCACTGCTCCCGGAACGGACCTCCTCGAACTCCCACAGGTGAGGCTTGTGTGGCATCCTGTTGACTACCCGATCTGATCAACATCGGCGTGTGCGTATCCCGTTCGGCACCCGAGAAACCCGAGAATTCGTACGGACCCAAGAGTTCAGGTGGAAATGCGGCCCGGAGAACGGCAAGAGGGTACCGACACCCCCGAAATACCCGAGGCCGTACAGGCGGCCGCCCGCCGGGCACCAGGCCACTGGATCGGCGTGGTGGACCCGGAGTGGACCGAGGAGCGAACACCGCCGGACTGGGCGGTGCTCGGGGAGTGGCAGTCGGACGAGAACGGGGGCGTGGGGGAGTACCGCGCCAACCCGGCATACCGGCCTTCGGCGCGCATGCTCGGCTGGCCCGAACCCACCGACCCGGTCGACTCGGCCGCGCAGCGAGCCGCCACCGGCTACGGCTCGGTGGACGAGGCGATCGAAGCGCTCGCGGAGGCGGAGATCACCGTGATGCGCGGGCCGGACGGCGGACCGCTCGTCGCCGCCGGACGGGACGGGACACCGGTGGTGCTGCTGTTCACCGCAACCGCCCACGAGTTCATGTCCGCGGAACTTCACCACGACACGCTCCCGGCACGGGAGCTGGCCCGTTCACTGGGCGATACCGACACCCGGTTGCTGGTCAACGCCGGTGCCGCGGCCCCGCTATTCATTCCGGCGGACAGTCTGCCCGGCCCCGCCCCCGCGGCGGACCCGGCCGACGACTCCGCCGAACCCCGGCCCCACGTCCCAGAGGGGACGCCGTGACGCAACGCCGGCACGCGCCCCCGACGAAGTGGGGGACAAACTCAAGACGCCGCCGAAGCAAGGAGGTTGGTGCGTGTCGCGCCAGGTACTGACGGTCGGTCCAGGGGACCAGGACCGCTACCGGACGATCGGTGAGGCACTCGCGGCCGCCCGTACCGGCGCGCTCATCAGCGTCCGGCCCGGGACATACGCGGAGAACCTGGTGATCAACACCAGGGTCACCCTCACCGCCGCCGAAGGACGGGGCACGGTGGAGATCCGGCCGCGCACCGGCAGCGTGATCTCGCTGCGCGCCGACGCCGTGATGCTCGCCGAGCTCACCCTGCGCGGTGGCGACGCCGAACTCCCCGCCGTGGACGTGCGGCGGGGGCAGGCCGCGCTCGACGGCTGCGAGGTGATCGGCGCCGCGTGGACCGCGGTCCTGGCCGGGGGAACGGGTTCCCTCGCGCTGCGGGACTGCCGGGTGAGCAACCCGCAGGGCGCGGGCATCGTGGTCACCTCGACCACCCCCACCACCGTGGAGTCCTGCACGTTCGAGCACCTGGGCACCAGCGGCCTGGTCCTCGCCGAACAGGGCGAGGCACGCATCCGCGGCTGCACGGTGCGCGACGCCCGCGGCAACGGCCTGCTCGCCAACGACGAGGCCCGCGGCACCCTCGAGGACTGCGACATCTCCTCCACGGACAAGCCCTCCATCGCACTGGAGCAGAACTGCTCCCTCTCGGTGATCCGGACCGTGGTGCACGACACCAGCACCGGTGTGCACCTGAGCAGCGCGGGCCGTACGACGCTGGAGGACGTGCGGGTCACCGGGGCGTCCGGGAACGGGATCACGCTGGCCGCGGGCACCGACCCGGTGCTGCGCCGCTGCCGCGTCTCGCGCGTCCGGGGCCACGGCGTACTGGTCACCGACCGGGCGCGCGGCACCTTCGAGGACTGTTGGGTGGACGGCGCACAGGGCGCCGCGCTGCGCGTCGCCGGGGCTTCCTCCCCGGCGCTGACCGGCCTGACGGTCCGCGACTGCGAACAGACCGGACTCCTGCTCGAGGAGGACTCGGCGCCCGAGCTGGACCGCCTGGAGGTGATCGGCGGCTCGCCCGCCGTCGCCGTGCGCGACGGCGCCAACCCGTTGCTGCGCCGGGCCCGGCTCGTGGAGCCCGCCGGCGACGGCATCGTGGCCAGCAAGAACGCCCGCGGCCGTGCCGAGGACTGCGAGGTCGTCCGGCCGAACGGCGTGGGTGTGCGGGTCGGCTCCGGCAGCACCGTCTACCTGGCCGGCGGCGGTGTCTCCGACGCCACCACCAGCGGGCTCGTCGTGGAGGACGGCGGCAACGTCACCGTCCGCGACTTCCGGGTGGAGATATCCGGCGAGGACGGCGTGGTGGTCGCCGCGGGCGGCGAGCTGACCGCCAACCGCACCACGGTGCACGCCCCCAGGGGCCACGGCTTCCTGCTCAGCGAGGGCGCTCTCGCCTCGCTCAGCGGCTGCGAGGCCAACGCGGGCGCCCAGGACGGTTTCCGGGTGGAGTCCACCGCGCCGGTCTCGCTGGTGAACTGCCTCGCCCGGGAGAACGAGGGTGGCGGCCTGGTACAGACCGCCCCCGGCGAACGGCTCGCCGTGGAAGGCCTGACCAGCACCGGCAACGGCAAGCGGGACGCCTGGGGCTCCGGCAGCGCCGAGAACACCGACCCGGCCGGCTCCGGAGCGGCGGACGCACCCCCGGCGGACCGCGCGGACGGCCCGCTCGGCGCCCTCAACGCGCTGATCGGCCTGGAGAACGTCAAGCAGCAGGTACGCACCCTGGTCAACCTGACCCAGCTCGCCCAGCGCCGCGAACAACTCGGCATGCCCGCCCCGCCGATGAGCCGGCACCTGATCTTCGCCGGGCCGCCCGGCACCGGCAAGACCACCGTCGCCCGCCTCTACGGGGCGATCCTGGCCGAACTGGGCTCGCTGCGCAGCGGGCACCTGGTGGAGGTCTCACGCGCCGACCTGGTTGCCCAGGTCGTCGGCGGCACCGCGATCAAGACCACCGAGACCTTCCAACGGGCCCTCGGTGGTGTGCTGTTCGTCGACGAGGCGTACACGCTCACCTCGGACAGCAACAACGGCGGCGCCGACTTCGGCCGGGAGGCGGTGGACACCCTGCTGAAACTGATGGAGGACCACCGCGACGAGGTCGTTGTCGTCGCGGCCGGCTACTCGCGCGAGATGGAGTCCTTCCTCGGGTCCAACCCGGGTCTGGCGTCCCGCTTCTCGCGTACCGTCGAGTTCGAGAACTACTCGGTGCCCGAACTCGTCGCGATCATGGAGAACATGTGCGCCCAGCACCAGTACGAACTGGGTGAGGGCACCGCCGCCGCACTGGCCACACACTTCGAGGCGATGCCGCGCGACGCCGGGTTCGGCAACGGCCGTGCCGCGCGCGGCGTGTTCGAGGAGATGGTGGACAGACAGGCGGTCCGGCTCGCCTCCCTGCAGCAGGTGGGCGAGCGTGATCTGCGGCAGCTGCTGCCGGAGGACGTGTCCGCCAGTGCGGCGCAGACCGCCGAGAACACCGTCCCGGACGACGACCCGCTGACCCGCCTCGGCGACATGGTCGGCCTGGCCGAGGTGAAGCGCGATGTCGCGAACCTGGTCAACCTGATCACCACCGCCCGCCACCGTGCCGCCGCCGGCCTGCCGGTGCCCTCGCTCAGCCACCACCTCGTCTTCACCGGGCCGCCCGGCACCGGCAAGACCACCGTGGCCCGCCTCTACGGGGAGATCCTCACCCAGCTCGGCATCCTGGGCCGGGGCCAGCTGATCGAGGCGTCCCGCGCCGACCTGGTCGGCCGCTACATCGGCCACACCGCCCAGCTCACCCGCGAGGTCTTCGAACGGGCCCGCGGCGGAGTGCTGTTCATCGACGAGGCCTACACCCTCACCCCGCGGGGCGGCGGCGCGGACTTCGGCCAGGAGGCGGTGGACACCCTGCTGAAACTGATGGAGGACCACCGCGACGAGGTGGTCGTCATCGTCGCCGGCTACACCGACGAGATGGAACGCTTCCTCGCCTCCAACCCCGGCCTGTCCTCCCGCTTCCCGCGCCGGATCGCCTTCGCCGACTACTCCTCCGAGGAACTGGTCACCATCGTGCGCGCCCAGGCCGGGAACATGGGCTACGAGTGCGGACCCGGAACCGGCCCCCTGCTGCGGGAGTACTTCGACGCACTGCCCAGGGACCGCTCCTTCGGCAACGCGCGACTGGCCCGCCAGGTGGTCGAGCAGATGGTCACCCGCCAGGCCGGTCGGCTCAGCTCGCTGGCCGCGCCCACCCTGGACGACCTGCGCATCCTCGTTCCCGAGGACGTCGTGGCCGTGGCCCCGAAGGCGGCACCCCGATGAGGCCGCCCGCGCGCACCGCCGCCCGCCTGCTGTCCGGCGCCGGCCTCGCCGCCGCCCTGCTGCTGCCCGGGGCCGCTCCGGTCCAGGCGGCAACCTTCTCGGGAGTTCCCACGGCCGACGGGAAGAAGGGCCGGGAGCTTCCCGGCATGGCCTCGACTCTCGGCCAGAACGGCGGGAAGACGGCCTGCACTTCCGCCTCCCACGAGCACGCGGAGAAGCCGGACTGGTCGCGAGAGCGCCTCGACCTGGACCGGCTGCACGGATACAGCACCGGAGCGGGCGTCACCGTCGCCCTGATCGGCACCGGGGTCGCCTCCGACGCCACCGGACTGACCAGCCGGGTCACCGCGCGGGGCGACGCAGGTGACGACTGCGTCGGATACGGCACCTTTCTCGCCGGGCTGATCGCCGGGACCGGCGGGGACACCCCCGGCCTCGCCGGAGTCGCCCCCGGCGCGAAGATCCTGGCCCTGCGCGGCACCGACAAGTACGGCGTGGCCGACGCCCGCCTGGTGGCCGACGCGCTGCGCGAGGCGACCGAGGCACGAGCCGGGGTGATCGCGATCGCGGTGGCCCTGCCGAGCCGTGACGCGAAGCTGACCCGTGCGGTGGCCGACGCCCGTGCAGGGGGCGCGGTGGTGATCGCCGCCGCCGCCCCGGACCCGGTCCGGACCACCACCGGCGAGGTGCCGCCCCGCACCTACTGGCCGGCCGGTGAACCCGGTGTGCTGTCGGTGGCCGACATGCTCCCCAGCGGTGAACGCCCCGACGGCTCCCTGCCCACCGACGGCATCGATCTGGTCGCCCCCGGTACCGGAGTGGTCTCCATAGGCCCGCGCGGCAACGGCCATTACCTCGGCAGCGGCGCCGCGGTGGCCACCGCCTACGCGGCCGGAGCCGCCGCCGCGGTCCGCTCCGCCCACCCCGACGACTCGGCTGCCGGCGTCGTCCGGAGCCTGACCGCCACCGCCTACCCCGCGAGCATCCCCCAGCTCGACCCGTACGCCGCCGTCACCACCGTCCTCGGCGAGGCGGGCCGGCGCACCGACCCCGACCACGGCTCCACCGCCGTGAAACTGCGCGACACCTCCGCCGCCGACCACGCCGCCGACCGCGCCACGCTGTTCGTCCTGCTCGGCTCCGCCGGCCTGCTCACCGTCCTCTGGGGCGTCTTCGTACTGCCCAGGGCGCGGGCCAGGCGATGGCGTCCGGCGGGACCGGGCACACTGGGCGGAGCGGAGCAGGAATGAGCTGACGTCCGATCGCCGAACGCCCAGCGGGGGCCACCTCAAGAGGTGGCCCCCGCTGACTCGTTCCCGGGCCCCGGCAGGGTCGCTCAGCCCTCCTGGCTGCTGTTCTCCTCCACCAGCGCCGTCTGCATCAGCCGCGCCCGGCGGCGGGCGATGTGCAGGGCTCGGCCGGGCGGAAGGTTGAGGGGCTTCGCATTACCGAAGAGACGGCCCTCGGTGGGCGGGCAGGACAGCAGCACGGCGGGGTTGTTGGCCTCGTCCAGACGACGCATCAGGGCGTCGCTGAGACTGCGGCCGGCGCCTATCGCGCTGCGGGCGACGACCAGGTGCAGACCCATTTCGAAGCCGAGCGTCAGATGCTCGAAGAGCGGCTCGAAGGGGCTCTGGAATGAGTTGCCGGAGACCATGTCGTAGTCGTCCACCAGGATGAACAACCGCGGACCGGTCCACCAGTCGCACTTGCGCATCCGGGCCGGGGCGATGTCCGCACCGGGGACACGGGTCTTCAGCGCACGGGCCGCGCCCTCGATGGTCTCGTTGAGGTTGTCCAGGGAGATCACGTGCCCGATGCGGTACTCCTCGGGGACGGCGTCCACCAGCGTGCGCCGGTAGTCCACCACGATGATCTTCGCCTCGCTCGGCGTGTAGCGGGCGGTGATGCCCTCGGTGACCCGGCGCAGCAGGTTGGTCTTGCCGCTCTCCGTGTCACCGACCACGATCAGGTGCGGGGTGCGGCTGAAGTCGTGCCACACCGGCTCCAGGGCGTCCTGGTCGATACCGAGCGGGAGACGCATGCCGCCGCCCTCGGTGCCCTCGGGCGCGGGGAGTTCGGCGAGCGGAAGCCGATGCGGCAGCATCCGGACCTGCGGGGCGGGCGCACCGGGCCAGTGCCGGGACACCTCCGCCACCAGATGGGCGACGCCGTCGCCGAGATCCTCCAGCGAACCGCTGCCGTCCAGACGGGGCAGTCCGGCCAGGAAGTGCATCTTGCTGTCGGCGGTGATGCCCCGGCCGCCGCTGCGCGGCACCGCACGGGCCTTGCGGGTGTCGACCTCGGAGTCCATCGGGTCACCCATCCGCAGTTCGAGGCGGGTGGCGGACTGATCGCGGACCTGAGCGGACAGCTCCACCCAGCGGGTGGTGGTGATGAGCAGATGGATGCCGTAGTTGAGGCCGCGGGCGGCGAGCTCGTTGAACTTCGGGATCAGGTCGTCGTAGTCCTGGCGAACCGTCGACCAGCCGTCGACCACCATGAACACATCGCCGAACGGCTCGTCGGGGAACTCCCCGGCGGCCCTGCGACGCCGGTAGGACTGCATGGAGTCGAGGGTGTGGTCCACGAAGAACTGCTCGCGGCGGGCGAGCAGCGTCATCACCTCGGCGACGGCCCGCTGCACCCGCTCCGGGTTGAGCCGTGCCGCGACACCGCCGACATGCGGGAGCCCGGCCAGCTGCGAGAGGCCACCGCCACCGAAGTCGAGGCAGTAGAACTGGATTTCGGCCGGGGTGTGGGTGAGGGCCAGGGCGGCGATCAGCGTACGGGCCAGCGTGGACTTGCCGCTCTGTGAACCGCCCGCGATGGCGACATGGCCGCCGGCCCCCGAGAGGTCCACGACCAGCGGGTCGCGGCGCTGCTCGAAGGGCTTGTCCACCAGACCGACCGGGACCCGCAGCTTCCCGCTCCCGGGCCAGTCGGCGGCGGTGAGACCGCGCTCGGGGTGGGGAGCGAGGCCGGGCAGCAGAACGTCCAGCGGAGAAGGCTCGTCCAGCGGCGGCAACCACACCTCGTGGGCGGCCGGACCCGAGTCCCGCAACCGGTCGAGAGCCACGTCGAGCAAGGTCTCCACCTCGCCCGACTCCTCGGCCTCCGGCTCCGGGTCGGGCACGGCACCCAGCGTGCGCGGCACCACCCAGCCGCTGGTCCACGGCACCACCTGGCTGGCCACCCGGGCCTGTACCACCGCGCCGGTACGGCGCCGGTACGAGCCCGAGGAGTAGGCGGCACGGAACCGGGTCAGTGCCTCCACACCGGACTTCAGATAGCCACTGCCGGGCTGCGCCGGCAACTCGTAGGCGTCGGGCACACCGAGCACACCGCGGCTCTCCATGGCCGAGAAGGTGCGCAGACCGACGCGGTACGACAGATGGCTCTCCAGCTGGTGCATACGGCCCTCGTCCAGGCGCTGCGAGGCGAGCAGCAGGTGCACTCCCAGGGAGCGGCCGAGGCGGCCGATCATCACGAACAGGTCCATGAACTCCCGGTGTGCGGAGAGGAGTTCACTGAACTCGTCGACGACGACGAACAGGCTGGGCAGCGGGGTGAGGTCCGCACCGGCGGCGCGGGCCCGCTCGTACTCCAGCGCGGAGGTGTAGTTGCCGGCGGCGCGCAACAGCTCCTGGCGGCGTATGAGTTCGCCGTGCAGCGCGTCCTGCATGCGCTCCACCAGGGCGACTTCGTCGGCCAGGTTGGTGATGACGGCCGAGGTGTGCGGGAGTTCCTCCAGGCCGAGGAAGGTGGCACCGCCCTTGAAGTCGACCAGGACGAAGTTGAGGGTCTCGGAGGAGTTCGTCAGCGCCAGACCGAGCACGAGGGTGCGCAGCAGCTCGCTCTTGCCGGAGCCGGTGGCGCCGATGAGCATGCCGTGCGGGCCCATGCCTCCCTGCGCGGACTCCTTGATGTCGAGTTCCACCGGACGGCCGTCCACGCCGACCGCGATCGGCACCCGCAGCCGGGTGGAGCCGGTGTGCCGGTCGAACAGGGTGCGAGGCTCGTGCCGGTGCAGATCGGGGATGCCCAGCAGGGTGGTCAGCTCGACGTCGGCGTCCAACGGCTGCGCGATGTCGGTGCTCAGACTCATCCGGCGGGCGGTGATCAGCCGGGCGAGCGACTCCGCGCCGAGCGGGCCGAGCCGGTCCGGCCGGCCGAGCGGCACGATGCGCTCCTTGCGGCTGCGGTCGGTACGCACCAGATTCACCTGGTCCGGCCCGACGGTCAGCCGCAGTGTGTTGCGGCCGGGCCGCCAGCGCAGCGCCCCGGAGACGTCGAGGACGATCGCGTTGCGATAGCCGTGCCCCTCCCAGCGGTGGCCCTCGGGGACGGTGACGCCGTCCAGGACGATGACCACATACGGCTCGTCACGGCCCGGGCGGGCGTCCGGGTCGAAGCCGGGACGCTCGGCGAACTCGGCGCCGAGCAGGTCGTCCAGTTCGGTGAGGTCGGCGGTGATGCGACGGACCTGACCGGCACCGTCCTCCTCGTGCGGATGCAGGGCGTGCGGCAGCCACTTGACCCACTCCCAGTCGGGCCGCCGCTCGTCACTCGCGCAGACGGCGAGCCACAACTCCTCGGGCGCGTGGAACACGGCGAGCTGGCCGAGCGCGGCCCGCACCAGGGCCCGCACGGCGTCGGCGCCCGCCTCGGTGGGCTCCCCGCCGCCCTCCCCGGAAGCCTCCCCGACCGTCTCCTCGGGGCGCACCATGAGCCGCGCCGAAGACCGGAGGTACAGACCGAGGGGCTGATCGGGGATGGTGGAATAGGCGCGGATGAAACGGCGCAGGGCATGCGCGCACAGCGGTTCGAGGTCCTCGACCGGGCGGGTGGAGACCGGACTCAGGGTGAGGGCGAGCTGCTGCTCACCTACCGCGAGCCGGACCTCGCCGAAGTCCTCGTCGGCCGGACGGCGTTCCCACAGCCGCGAGGTGCGGGCCAGGGAACGGAGCGCGGAGGGGTCCGGATGGCGCCATGCGAGCGCCCGCTGCTGCTCCCCGATGGTGCCCCGGACCCGCCTGCGCATCTGCGCCAGATAGCGCAGATAGTCGCGGCGTTCGCCCTTCAGACGCTGCTTGCGCTCGCTGGAGCGGCGCATGATCTGCCCCAGCAGCATGCCGGCGGCGGCCAGTGCCATCACGCCCATGGCCAGGTACATGAAGATGCCGTTCCCACCGCCGGTGCGCAGGAACATCAGCATCATCGACACCGACATCAGGGCCATCGGCAGGTAGGTCCAGATCGCCGAGGTGTCCGGCACCGTCTCGGCGAGGACCGGCGGCTCCTGGAGGGTCAATTGCCCTTCGGGCATCTCTGGTCCGCGCCTGCGGGCCGGCCGTCGAAACAGCACCACACTCAAGGAACAGAACCTCCGGTTCACTGGCTTTTCGGCCCGCGTCGAATACCGGTACACCCGGTAGCTGGAATGACCGCACCGCGCCGATTCTCCGAGTCCGGGGCGTCGCGGTGAACTCCCAGTGAACCCTTGTGAGCGGAAAGCAAGTGACAGCCAACTTCCGTATCACGCAACTCCATACCGGACGAAGAGTCCGTCCGCAGCGCGATCCGGCGAGCTTAGGCAGTAGTCTGCATTCACGGAACACGACCTGTCCACGCGGGAGGGGTGGTTGCCGGGCCTTCGGAGGCAATTCCACTGCCCGACCCCCCAGTTCCCGGCCACGCGGGTCTTCCGTACTCTTCGCACATCCCTCTGCCGGGGAAGTCTCCCTGGCAAAGTCCCCACGGAAGACGAGAGTTCTGCTGATGACCGACAGCGCGGTGGCCGGACTGTGCCGCCTGACCGTACGTGCGCCGAGGGTCTCCGTCGATCTGGCTGTGCCCGCCGACGTGCCGGTCACCGACCTGCTGCCCACGTTGCTGCGCTATGTCGGCGAGGAGGCCGAGGAGGCCGGACTCGACCACGCCGGGTGGGTGCTCCAACGGCTCGGGGACGCCCCGCTGGAAGAGGAGACCACCCTCGCCGGTGCCGGACTCGCCGACGGCGCGGTGCTCTATCTGCGCCCGCACACCGAGGCGCTGCCCGAGGCGAGACTCGACGACCTGGTGGACGGGATAGCCGACACCGCGGGCCGACGGCTGCACACCTGGCACCCCGGAGCGGCCCGCGGGCTGCTGGTGGGCACCGTGGTGGCGACCGTGGTTGCCGCGGTCGTCATGGTGTTCTGGCCGGGGGCGACCGGCTCCGGCGTCTCCCGGGTCGGCTGCGCGGCCGTGGCCGGACTGCTACTGCTCGCGGGCGCCGGAACGGCGAGCCGCGCGGTCGGCGACCGGCTCTCCGCGCTCGCGCTCGGCCTGCTGGTCGCGCCCTGCCTGGCGCTGGTCGGCTGGGTGCTGCCCGGCGGCGAACTGACCGGCCCGGACGCGGCCCGGGTCGTGGGCGCGCGGCTGCTCGCCGCGGGCGCCGCGGGCGCGGGCGGCGCGGTTCTCGCGCTCGCCGCCACCGCGATCGGCGCCCCGGCCCTGCTGGCGACCGCGGTGGTCTCGGTGGCCGCCGCGGTCTCCGGGGCACTGATCGGGTACGCGGGCCTGGCCGCACCGGCCGCGGTCGCCCTGGTGGCGACGGTGGTCGCCCTCGCCGCCGGGACCGTGGCCCTCTTCGCCTTCAAGCTGGCCGGCATGCGGATGCCCGCGCTGCCCTCCTCCGCCGGCGAGTTGCAGGAGGGCATCGAGCCCTACGCGGGCGAAGAGGTCGCCGAGCGCACCGAACTGGCCGGGCACTGGGTCACCGCGCTCTTCGCCGCCACCGGCGTCATCGCCGCGGCCGCCCTGGTCGTCCTCGCCGAGCACCCGAACCTCCCCGAGGTGCTGGCCGCGCTCGCACTGAGCCTGCTGCTGCTCCTGCACAGCCGCGGCCTGGCCCACACCGGGCAGCGGCTGACCCTCGCGGTCCCCGGAATCTGGGGGCTGCTGCTGCTCGCCCGCGCCTGGGCGGTGGACAGCGACGGCAACGGGCGTGTGGTGGTCTTCGCGGTGCTGTTCGCGGCCGCGGCCGCACTCGTCACCGCGGCCTGGACCGTCCCCGGCCGCCGGATGCTGCCCTACTGGGGCCGTGCCGCGGAGCTGGCACACACCACCTTCGCCGTCGCGCTGCTGCCGCTGGCCCTCTGGGTGGCCGGGCTCTTCGGCTGGCTGCGCAGCCTGTTCGGCTGAGCACACCCCAACGCTGCGACGTCGAAAACGAGTTGAGGAGAGGCTGTGCAGTCCAAGCGCGACCAGGTACAGGCCCACAGTTTCATGATGGGCAGGCTCAGTTCGGGCCTGCTGATGGCCGACCCGGACGCCCCGGAGAGCCCACTCGGGCGCACCACCCGTGGCATGGTCTTCGGCGTACTGGTGACCGTCCTGGTGGGCGCGGGCGCCACCGTCTACGGACTGCTGCGTCCCGGCGGCAACGACGCCTGGCGGAAGGACCAGCACCTGGTGGTCAACCACGACAACGGCGCCCGGTATCTGTGGACCGGCACCGACGGCGTGCTGCACCCGGTGCGCAACTACGCCTCGGCCCGGCTGATCGGCGGCTCCGACCTGGCGACCGTGGACGTCGGCACCGCTTCGCTGCGGGACGTCCCGGTGGGCGCCCCGGTCGGCATCCCCGGCGCACCGGACGCCGTACCCGGTTCCGGCCAACTCGACAACGATGCCTGGCACATGTGCGTCACCGGGCCGGACGGGGCACTGCCCAGCACCTCCGGAACCGTGCCGGACACCGGAGTGAACAAGCCGGGAGCCACCACCGTGGTCGCCGGGGCGCCGCTGGACTCCCGCGGCATCGACGGCGACCAGGGGGTGCTGGTGCGCGGTCCGAACGGCACCGAGTACCTGGTGTGGCGGGGCAGCCGGCTGCCGCTGGACCGCGCGTCCGACGCCCGCAACGCCCTCGGATACGGCTCCGTGGCACCGATCGCGGTCTCGGCCGCCTTTCTCGACGCGCTGGCACCCGGCCCGGCCCTGGCTCCGCCCGCGGTGCCGGGCCGTGGCCAGGCGGGCCCCGCACTCGGCGGCGAGGCCAGCCGGATCGGCCAGTTGTTCAAGGTCAGCGTCCCGGGCGGTGACAGCACCTACCACCTGCTGCAGAAGGACGGCCTGGTGCCGCTGACCCGGCTCGGCGCCGCCCTGCTCCTGGGCGACCCGGCCACCCAGAAGGAGGCCTACCAGGGGAAGTCGCCCGAGGTGCGCACCGTCGGCGCGGACGCGCTGCGCGACCACAGCGCCAAGGGCGCGGGCCCCGCCGGATCCGCCGAACTGCCGGAGACCCCGCCGGAGCCGCAGTCGGCGCCGCGCGGCACCGCGCTCTGCGCCCGTGTGGACGGCGGCGACGGCGGCGCCCGGATCAGGTCCGTGCTGGTCCCGCTGACCCAGCTGGCCCCGGTCGCGGTGTCCGAGGGCGCTGCCCAGCCGCTCGAGCCGGCCTGCGTCCCGACGAACGCGACGGTGGTACGTCCGGGACACGGCGCCCTGGTCCGGGCCCTGAACGCGAGTGGCGCCGCACACGCCGGGACCACCTATCTGGTGGCCGAGAACGGCGTGAAGTACCGGGTGACCGCCAAGGACTCGCTGGCAGCGCTCGGGTACGGGCCCGCGGACATCGGATCGGTCCCCGCACCGCTGCTCGCGGCCCTGCCGACCGGCGCGGACCTCGATCCGGCCGCCGCCGCGGGCACCGTGAAGCCCAAGGTCACGGCTCCGGACTGCGGGGGCGGCACCACTCGCCCGTCCGGCACCGGCCACTAATTCGTGGCGAGGATCACATACGACAGCAGGAAAAGCGCAAGGGCGGAGAGAACTTCGAGCGGCGGGGAACCTCAGCAGAAGCTCAAATATTCGGGCCGACCGGACGGCGGGGATTCCCGGGATACATGTCCATTGCCCGAAACGGGCTCGGGCGATGCCCGTTTTCGCTCTTGAAACGGGCAAGCAACTCCGTTGCCACACAAGAATTCTGACGAACCGATCGGTGCTCAAATCTTCCCAAGATGCATTGCGCGGAACGCAGGGTTCTCCTTAGCCTCAACTAGCAACACTGCGACAAGACTTGTCTGAACGAAGGGAGCGCGGCATGGCGGACAGCGCCGCAAGGAAAGCGGACTATGCCAAGGGCTTGGGAGGTGTCTCCTCTCTGGAGTCGGCCCGAAGCCAGGTCGAGAAAGTCCAGGACAACGTCAGTGCGATCGCCGCACGTTCGGGCGTCGGCGGCGACGAGGGCCAGGCCCTGCTGAAGCTCTTCCGCAGTTGGAACGCCGAGGCGCAGAAGGTCGTCGTACAGATCAGCAAGATGGTCGACGCGCTCCAGGAGAACGTGACCTCCGCCAACCGTCTGGCAAAGGAGAACCAGGACCTGACCGAGGTTCTCAACAGCAAGACCACCCAGGGCGTCTTCGAAGCGCTGCTCTGATCCACCCCCCACCCCGAGAGGAGGCGTCATGGCCGACGGCATCATCGACGTCCAGTACGCCACGGTCCGGCACGCCATCGAAGAGCTGAAGGACCAGACCCAGCAGATCATCAACACCCTCAACACCCTTGAGGACGAGCTGAAGCCGCTCGTCAGCACCTGGGAGGGTGCGGACCAGGAGATGTACATCCAGGTCCAGGCGGAGTGGGACCAGGCCACCAAGAACATGGCCAAGCTCCTCGGTGACAACCACGAGCTGATCCAGTCGATCCACGACAACCACTCCCGTGACGAGCGCAAGAGCGCCGACAACTGGGGCGGTGTGCGCGCCCGCTAGCGCGTGCCACGGATGTAGACATACGCCGTACCGCCCGTGTGCCGGTCCCACGCGGGCGGTACGGCGACGCCGCCGCCACCCCCGAATCGAGCAGGAGAGCGTCCCATGGCCGGTGACAAGGCAGACGTCACGCACTTCGACCTCAAGCAGATGGAGAACTTCCGGGAGAACGAGGTGGAGCCGGTCTACACCTCTGCGAAGAAGTACCGCGAGGAGGGCGACGGGGCACACATCCGACCTCTCGGCAAGATCATCGACGGGCACACCACCGCGGACAACCTCGACCAGGACAAGCAGATCCTGCGCATCGGCAAGATGGTCAAGGACCCCCTGGTCTCGGCACCGAAGCTGATCGAGGACATCACCAGCGCGGCCACGGCCATCGACAAACTGCTCGGTGACCAGGTGGACCTCTACCGGGAGATGAAGTCGGCCCTCAAGGAAACCATCGACGAGGCCAACAAGACCAAGAACAAGAACCTCGAAGCGATCGACGCGGAGACACTGCTCCAGACCTTCGAAGACGTCGACACACTCACCTCCGGCAGCTCCGACAAGGGTGACGACAAGGACTGAGCCCGTGCCGTGCGCGCCGACGGGACCACGTGGGTCCGGCGCGCCCGCCTGAGCAACTCCCGGCCGCACACTCGCCCTCGGGCGCGGTGCGCCGACCAGGACGACAACCGACCAGAAAGGGCGCCCGGTGGCCGATCGGTACGATCCCAACTCTCATACAAACGTGGGCAAGTTCGACGGCGCCAAGGACCCGACGTCGGACACCTGGGCCACCCTGGTCAGCCACATCACCGGCTATCCGGTGCCGGACCGCGCCAAGGTCTTCGAATCCCTCCAGTCCAGCCACGGCGGCAAGCTCTTCCGCATGGAGATCAACGACGTCGACCTCAGCTACGTCGTGGAGGACTCCGGCTTCCTGGTGAGCACCGGCGAGGACTACGACATCTGGTTCTTCAACGACACCAAGGACGGCGGGACCATCAAGAAGGCCCGCATCGTCTTCGAGGGCCGTGTGAAGTCCGGCGACGAGATCATCTTCGACAGCCCCAACTCGAAGAACGTCCACGACGCCCAGGTGCACGAGGGCAACGACTTCACGGACTACCACAAGGACAAGTTCAGCACCATCCCGCTCGCCCGGTACATGAACGGGCCGCGGGCGGCGCTGCTCGCGCTGCTGGACGGCAGCACACAGAACGCGCGGTTCAGCAACCTGGGGGTGCCCGAGGCCGACGCGGTGCACCTGGACTCCTTCAACACCCTGGGGGATTCCTTCGACTACGCGGCCAAGTTCTTCAGGGACCAGCTGGTGGTGCTGAAGGACTGGGAGGACCGCTTCGGCAAGGACGACGCGAGCTGGAAGGGCGACGCGGCGGAGGTGTTCCGGAACCTCCTGAAGAAGATCCGCCGGAACTACGACGACTACGTCGAGACCTTCGACTCCCAGCCGGGAAGCGGCGACGCGTCCGCAGTCGGCGGCAGCACCGTCTACTCGCGCGCCCTGCACCTGGGCCGCAAGTACATGGTGGACGCCGCCAACAAACTGCTGGACGCGTGGCTGGACTGGGCCAACTCGCCCTACTACGACCCGCACCGGGTGCTGCGCTTCGTCCTGGACGACCTGGCCCAGTGGGTGGATTCGAACAACGTCGCCCTGACGGACATCACGTCGACGGAGAACGGCTACACCCACGCTCCCAAGGCCGGGTTCCTCAAGGACCACCCGGACTACGGCGACCTGACCGACATCAAGAACTGGGCGAAGGTCGGCGACAAGGCCGTCAAGGTCTGGAGCCAGGGTGTCGACGAGTACCTGGGCAAGCCCGCCGCCCAGGTCCAGTCGGACCTGAACAACCACTTCCTCGACCTGGGCAAGGACTTCACGGGGAACATACCCAAGCCCCACACGACCACGACGGCCGCGGACGACTACGCCAAGAAGAAGGCGAAGGAGGAGGCCGACGAGATCAAGAAGGAGAACGAGAAGGCCAAGGAGGAGCAGAAGAAGCTGAACGACGACATCAAGAAGCAGAACGAGAAGGCCAAGGCGGACCAGGACAAGCTGAACGACGACATCAAGAAGCAGAACGAGAAGGACAAGGAGGAGCAGGCGAAGAAGGAGAAGGAGGCCCACGCGTACGAGGAGAAGATCCGTAAGGAGCAGGAGAAGCAGCGCGCGGAGGACAAGGCCTACCAGGAGAAGATCCGCAACGAGCAGAACAACCAGCGCACGGAGGACAAGGCCTACCAGGAGAAGATCCGCAAGGAGCAGGAGAAGCAGAACGAGGAGGCCAAGAACGAGGCCAAGAAGCAGGCCGATGCCTTCAAGACGAACCTCGCCGGCGTGAACGGCCCCAACGGGGACCTCAGCACCGTCGCGGAACGACTGGACCCGAACGGCGATGCCAATCGCGTGTTCCGCGCGCTGGACGAGCACATCCCCAGCTCGACGGCCCCCCAGAACCTGGGCAGCTTCGGCAACGTCAACGGCGGGTCGGGCGGGCACAACACCTCCCTCGACGACGCCAACCATGCGATCGGCAAGCAGTTGGGCAGCCTCGGTGACCTGAACAAGGGCGCCGGCGGCACCCTCAAGACCCCGACCGGCGGCAGCACCCAGCTCGACGGAGGCAAGCTCACCACCGGTTTCCCGGATGGCAGCAGCACCTCCTTCGATCCGAAGAACGGCGTGCTCACCACAACGCACCCGGACGGCTCCACCACCACGCAGCACCTCGGCGACGGCGTCAAGGTGACCAACCCGGACGGCTCGGTCACCTCCCTCAACCCTGACGGCAAGCTGACCACCACCTTCCCCGACGGCACCAAGCAGGTCCTCGACCCCGCGACCGGGCAGACCACCACCACCCAGCCCGACGGCACGACCACCCACCAGAACCTCGGCAACCTGGGCAACATCAACGGCGGCCACAGCAACCTGGGTGACCTCGGCGACATCAACTCCCAGCTGCCCACCGAGTCGCACGGTCACTTCGGTGACCTCAACAGCGGGCAGTCCGGCGGCCTGGACACCCCGACCGGCGGACACACCTCGCTCGTCAACGACGACTTCTCCACCACGTTCCCGGACGGCAGCAAGGCGGTCTTCGACCCCAACACCGGATCGATCACCGCCACCCATCCCGACGGCTCCACCACGACCACCGACCTCACCCACGGGGCGAAGGTGACCAACTCGGACGGTTCCACCACCTTCCTGGACCACGGCAAGCTGACCACCAAGTTCCCGGACGGCAGCACCCAGGTCATCGATCCGGACACCGGTGTCGTCACGTCCACCGACCCGCAGGGGCACACGCGGACGGTGGATCTGCACGACCTCAACTCGCCCAACATTCGCGGCGGGTCGGGCAACCTGGGGGACCTCGGGGATCTCGGCAACCTCAACGGCAGCGGTGGCGCACACCACACCACAAGCCGGAGCGTGCCGCTCTCCGAACTGGGCCTCGGGGGCGGCGGCGTGAGCTCCGGGAGCCATGGCGGCGGCTTCTCCGGGACGAACTCCTTCGCCACGGGCGGCTCCGGTTCCGCCGCCCCCCTCTCGGAGGGGGTCTCCGTCGGCGCCGGCACCCAACTCGCCGGTGCCACCGGCGCCACAGCCGGCACGCCAGGTGCTCCCGGTACCCCAGGCAGCCCCGGCATGCCGATGGGCGGCGGCGGAGCGGGCGGTATGGGCGGAGGCGGCGAGAAGGGCAACGGCGAGCGGGTACGCGCGGTCCTGGTCGACGCGGCCGAGGAGAGCGAGCGCCGCAACCGCCGCCGACGCAGCCCGTGGAACCGCCAGGAGGACAGCGACACCTTCCTGGCACCGTCCCGCCGCGTGTCGACCACCGGTGGCGACGCCCCCGAGGAAGAGGCGGAGCCGAACCGCAGGTCCACCAGCTCCGCCGACTACCTGGAGGAGGACGCGGACGTGTGGGGCATCGAGGAAGGCGGCACCCCGGCCGTCATCGGGCGGTGACGGCCACGCGGGTCCCGCGCGATCACCGTGCGGAGACGAGAAGTATCCGGCCCCGGCTTCCGCAGAGGGGCCCTCACCAGGCAAGATCAGTTGAACAGTTGTTGGAACGCAGAACGGGAGAGCGGGCGTGACGGAACCGCTGGAGAAGCGCCTGGAGAAGGCGATGGCCGAACTCCAGGCCGCCCAGGAAGCAGTCGCGCGCACCGAACGCGAGCTGCGGCAGGCCTCGTTCGCCGTGCTCTCCTCCGACCGCGCGGTCCGCGCCACCGTGGGCCCGCAGGGCGAGCTGACCGGGATCGAGTTCCTGGAGAACAAGTACCGCGACATGTCACCCCAGGAACTGGCCGCCAGCGTCCTGGAAGCGGCGAGCGCGGCGCGCCTGAAGATGAACCGGCATGTGATGAAGGCGATGGCGCCTTTTGCCGAGCCCAGCAGCAACGTGCCGGAACTGAAGGGGTTCGAGCTCGACTGGGAGCGGATCTTCGGTCCCGAGGTGCTGCGCGCGGACGACGAGGACACGGCACGCGACGGCCAGCCGGCTCCCGGCTGGCGGGACGCGCTCGGTGAGGACGGGGAGGACTGACCATGGGACAGCGGTACTACGTAGACCCCAGCCGCATCGAGGCCGCGACGAAACAGCTGGAGGACATCGGCACCCTGGCGGGAGAGATGGCCGACGAGTTCCTCAACGGTCTGGCTCCGACCATCAACTGGCCCGGCTTCAAGGGCGAGTTCGCCGAGAAGGCAAGGCCTCAGGAGCAGCAGGAGCGCCAGACCACCAGGGACACCGTGACGTCCGTCCGTGACGCGATCCAGGAGGTCACCAAAGCCACGGTGAGCCAGGTCCGCATGATGAAGAACACCCGTGACCGCAACATCGAGGACGTCGAGCGGGTCAACAACCGCATCAACACCCCCGAAATCGGCGGCGACCACGGCTCAGGCGGGCATGGCCGCCGCTGACCACCGCACCGCCGGCCGCTCCCGCATCCTGCCGGGAGCGGCCGCTCCGTCCTGCCCGCTCGAATCACAGGACGGCTGCCGATGAGCATCAAGGCATCGCCCGAAGTCAACGCGATGATCTTCATTCTCACCGGCGAGACGCTCATGGACGCCGACGAGGACCTCGCCTTCGACAGCCGTGACCCCTACGCGCGCCTGAGTCGCAAGGTCAGCCAGCTGTCCGCGCTGATCCAGAAGTCGATCCACGACATCGCCGCGTCCATGCCGGACGACCTGGCCACCGCGTACGCCGGCGCGATGAACACGCTCGTCGACGACGGCGGCAAGAACTACCTGACCGAATTCGGCGATCAGCTCGACAAGATCGCTGCGGGCCGGCTCAAGACCTCCATGGACATCATGGAGGGCAAATGGCAGGTGATCGCCGAGATCATCCGGCTGCTCATCGAGATCGCCATCTACCTCGCGATGTCGTTCTTCACCGGCGGCGCCTCGGCCAGTCAGATCATGATGGCCAAGCTGCGCAGCCGGTTCATGATCCTCACCACGATGAGCCATCTGCTCCATCGACTGCACATCGCACCCTCGCTGACCGAGGCGTTCGAGGAGGCGTTCACCACCTTCGCGGTCCGGCTGGCGATGATGAACTTCGCCCCGAACGGCCGCCGCCCCGGCGGCTTCGACTGGGGCGACATCTTCAAGTCCGCCGCGTTCGGTGCCGCCGCGGGCTTCTTCACCAGCGTCTTCGACAACTTCGCCAAGAAGATCGTCAAGGGTTACGACAACAACTTCCTGAAGAACGGTCCGGACACCAAGTTCAAGAAGAACCCGCACGACAGTCCGAACATCGACATCAAGAGCGACACCCCGAACCCCAAGCCGAACCCCCACAAGAGCGACGGCCCGAACGACGGCCCCGGACCCACCCCGCACGCGGGCGGACCCAACCGCAGCAACAACCCGTTCGCCTTCCGGAACAACTTCCCGAACAACTCCAGCCTCTGGCGGAACCAGAACCTCGCGCGCAACAACGCGGACCGGCCGGGCGCGTTGGCCGGTCACTACGGCATCAAGGGAACGGCCGACTTCCTGGCCGCCGGCTCCGGTGAGGGCCTCGGGGAGATCGTGATCAAGGGCGCCTTCGAGGGCGACTGGTCCACCAGCTGGAGCACCTTCGTCGGGGCGGGCGTCAGCAGCAAGGTCGAGAGCGGCCTCAGCCAAGCCGCGATGAACAGCGGCGCCGAACTGCGCAACGTCATCGAGAACATGCGCAACAAGCCACCCACCGTGTCCAGCGGCCACAGTGGTTCCGACGACCGGGACACCGACGACTCCTCGCGTTCCCACCACGGCGACGGCAACGAGCGCACCGACGGTCCGTCGCGTCCGAACACCATCGGCGGCGAAGGTGCCACGCTCACCTCACCCCCGCCCGTCACCCAGCAGAACAGTGATGCGCGCGAGTTCGCGGACGACCCGCCGCCGTACACGACCGAGGACCCGCCGCCGTACACCCCGGGCACACTGCCCGCGACCGCGGCCGAGAACGAGCTGTGGCAGCAGCTCCACAACAGTCCCGCCGAGCTCCACGAGCAGGCGCTGCGTGACATCGCCGCCCTGCGTGGCACCCCTCAGCCCAGCAGTACCGAGATCAACGTACGCGGCAGTGTGCACCACAACCTGTCGCAACTGCCCGAGGTCCGGGTGGTACCCGCCGGGAGCGGCCCTGCCGCCCAGGTCGACGCCGACGAGATCCGTCGCACACTCGACAGCTTCGGCACGCCGGTCACGGTGGACACCCCGCTCGCGGGGGACACCCAGCTCACGGGAGACACCCAGCTCACCACCACACCGGCGGGCACCTTCGACGACGGCACTACGACCACGGTCAACACCGGTACGGACACCCAGGTCGGCAACAACACCGTCACCCCGACCGGGCCCACGGCCCCGGCTACGCCGAGCACGGGTACCGGTACGAGCACGGGTACGGGCACTGGTACCGGCACCGGCACTGGTACGGGCACTGGTACCGGCACCGGCACGGGTACGGGCACTGGTACGGGTACGGGCACTGGTACGGGCACAGGCACTGGTACGGGCACAGGCACTGGTACGGGCACTGGCACCGGCTCCAACACCGGCACCGGTTCCAACACCGGCACAGGTGCCCGGCCGGGAGCCGCTCCGGGGACCCAGGGCAACCCGACGTCCTCCACCACCTCCCCCCAGGGGACCCGCACCCCGGTCAACACCGCCCCGGCCGAAGTCTCGCAGACGACGGACACCTCGCAGACCGCGCAGGCGCCGGAGACCGACACCACCGCAGAGCCCGGGACGGTTTCGGAGACCACCGGCTCGACGGAGACCGGCCTCACGTCGTCGGACACCGGAGACAACTCCCGTACCCCGACCGCCGACACCACCACCGCTCCGCCGAAGGTGAGCACCACCGGCTCGTTCGGCGACACCGGCGGCGTACGCGACACCAGTGACGTACACAGCCCGAACGGCGCACACGACCTCGGCACGAGCGACGTGAAGGCCAGTCCCACGCCGACCGTGAAGCCATTGCCCAGCGAGACAGGGCCGTTGACGATCGTGGTCTCGGCGGTGCCGCCGCTGGGGCAGGGAACGCCGCAGGCAGCCGAGATCCTGGACCGGGCCGGGGTCGACCGGGCAGTGGTGCTCGGTCCCGCAGTGCCACAGAACGGGACCGGACGTCCGGTACGTGCCGCCGTCGAGCTGACCCGCGAAGGCCCGGGTGCCCCGGTCCGGGTCCGCCCGCTCACCGGTCCGCCGATCGCCACGACGTCCGACGGCACGACGGAGACCACGGACACCGCCTTCCCCGGCTCCGACGTGCTGCTTCCGCTCGCCGACGCCCTCGGACCGGCGCCCATCCCGGCAGCCCGGCCGGTCACCGAGAGCATCGCGAAGGTCGACGGCGATCCGGCCGTCACGACCCCGGCCGCACCTGCGACCGTGCCCTCGAAGCTGCTCTCGGACACACCAACTCCCGTATCCACCAGAGAAGTCGGTCCCAACCCCACCACCACACCCGAGCCCGCCGCGGCCAAGCTCCTCACCCAGTCCCGCCCCTGGACCGAAACGGCGACCGACCTGCGCCTGCAGTCCGGCCACGGCAACGGCGACCGCACTGGCGGACGCGGCCCCGGAAACAAGGGCGCCCCGCCGCCGGCGCGGATCGTCACGCGCACCGCCGACGGACCGACCGTGCTGACGCTGGACGGCCACACCGTGCCGATCGCCCAGCTGCGAGGCCTGGTCGTGGACAACGGCACGAAGCCCCGACCCGGCCGTGCGGTCAAGACCTTGACCATCTCGCAGAGCCCGGCCGACGACGGTACGGCAAACGAAACGGCGCGCCGGGCGCTCCTCGGTGAGAACACCTACCGCGGTGTACGCACCAGCTCCGTACCGCCGCCCGCGGAGACCCCCGACCTCCCGCCCACCACCCGTACGGTCTTCACCGGACCGCCGACGGGGCTCCCCGGTTCGGACACCGAGCAGGGCGCCGACTACTACGTCGGGCACGGCACCTCCCGTACCGTCACGCTCGGCACCGAGGACCCGGCGCACCCCACCGTGAAGCTCAGCGGGGTGCAGTTCGGGAAGGTGCTCAAGCACTGGGCGGAGGAGAGCGACCAAAGCCGCCCCCTGGTCGTGTACTTCTGCGAGACCGGATCGCAGCCGGAGATGGCCGGCCTGCCCGCGGCACAGCACACGGCGAACGTCACCGGGCGGCCGGTGTACGCGCCGACCACCAAGGCGGGCACGGCCCGGGACAGGGACGGCAACGTCCGCGCGGTACTCACCGAGGGTCCGGACGGGCCGGGACGCTGGCGGCTCTTCACCCCGGAGCCCAGCGGTGCCGACCTGGACGCGCTGGCCCGCGACGCCGGACTGCACACGGGCCCGGGACCGGCCGACGCCTTCGCCCGAGCCCGTACCCTCCAGCAGATCCGCACCCTGCGCGATGCTCTCGGCCCGAACGCCGAACAGCGGCCGGAGAACCGGGAACTGCTCGCCGGGCTCGCCTACGCGGACGGCCTGCGCTGGCTCACCCCGGACACCGCGGCCCGCTACGGCGACGGCCGGATGACCCCGGGACTGCTGGGCCGTATGGTCACCGACTGGCACCGTGCCACGGGGCGCGGCACCATCGACACGACGGCCGGTCCCACGGCCGAGCAGTACACCGAATTCCTCAACGCCGCAGCAGAGTTGCGCAGCACCGCTCGCCCCGACACCACGCTCGACGCCCTGCTGCCCCCGCCACCGCCCGCGCTGCCGCCGACCACGCTGGTCTCCCCGCAGGACGTACGCGGTCTGTCGTACTCCCCGGCCGCACAGGTCACCTGGTCGCTCTCCAGCACCCCCCTGCCGCTCTCCGAGCTGCAACTGAGCGCCGAGGACACGGCCGAACTCGCCCTGCGCAGGCCCGACCTGGCGCCCATGCCGAGCCGCCCGGAGAGCCTCGCCGAGGACCTGACGCTGTTCAGCAGGAACCCGACGACACCCGGCACCCGGCCCACGGTGCACGCGGACGGTCATTCGTTCCAGCGCCTGGACACCCCCGACGACGGCAACTGCCTCTTCCGCGCGCTGCTCGACAGCGCGCGCGGCCAGGACATACCCCCCGCGTGGGCCGCGCGGAACGTCGCCGGGGTGCGCGAGCTGCTGCGCGACCGCATCGCCGGTTCCGAGCTGGGCACCGTCATGGACACGTCGTTCCCGGACCCGCTGTTCTCCGTGGTGGACGACCTGCGCATGCGCGCCCTGGCCGGAGTCACCGACCCGGACGAACGGAGCCGGATCACCGACGACTGGAACCAGCGCGCGCGGGCGATCATCACCAACGGTGACGTCAAACAGTGGCAGTCGATCCTGCGGAACAGCGACTACCCACAGCTCGCCGAGTTGGCGCCCACACCCGCCGACGTACGGCGGCTCGGCGCCCGGGCACTGGTCGCGGCGGCCGCCGAACGCTCCGGTCTGTGGTCCTCACCCTTCGCCGACGTGCTCCCGGAGGCGCTGGCCCACACCCTCGACCTCGACCTGCGGCTCGTCGAGACCGTGCCACCGCCGGACGGCAACGTTCGCGTCGCTGCCCCGAACCCCGCCGGCGGCATCCGCGTCAACAGCCTGAACCCGGGCGGCGCCAGCGGCACGCTGCATCTGGCCTACAACGGCAGGGACCACTACGACGCGCTGGTCCCGGCCACGGCCCCGGTCACCACCACGCCGGATCCGAACGCCGTCACCCCGCCCACGCCTCCCCAGGACCCGGACGGCTCCGACCCCTTCGGGGAATGGCTGCGCAGCATGGGCGGCATCACCGACCTCAACGATCCCGGCCCCGACACCGAGGCCCCCGACCGGGGCGACCCCGTGCCGCTGGAGACCCAGCTCGAACGGCACCGCCCGGCACGCCTGCTGACCGGCCCGGACGCGCCGCCGCCGGATCCGGCGCCGAGCACCGTCACCTTCGAGGACGGCAGCCGCCTGCCCACCGTCCTGATCAGTCCCGACGGCACCTCACCGGGCAACCCGACCGGACTCTTCACCGGCCCCGGCATCGTCACCCTGCGCTCACCCGAACTGGCGGCCAGGGAGATCCTCCGCAACCTGCCGAAGAAGCTGCGCGCCCAGTTCGACGAGGCGGAACTGCTGCGCCTGCTGATCCAGCAGCCCGCGGCGTTCACGGCCCCGCGTGGCGCGCTACTGGTCGGCCGGGAGAAGTCCGGAGTCGGCCACGAGATGCGGGTCGAGGCCATCCCGTACCACCGCTGGGAGCGCTTCTCGGACGTCAACGGCAGCACCGTCCGGGTGGACACCCTGCGCCGTGGCCAGGCAGGTGTCGGCGGCGGACGCGGCGTCGGCTTCGGGCGCCGGATGGCCGCCGCACTGAGCATGGGCCCGCCGCTCAACTGGCTGCTGAAGGTCGGCGCTTCGCTGGGCTGGACCCGCAAGACCGACTACGCCCTCGGCACCACGGCGTTCAGCCAGTCCGAGTACCGCGGCCTGGACGGCTCGCACCTGCACCTGGACGACGTCTACTACCGGGTGACGGTGGACCGCGTCACCGAGGCGCCGAAGAACACCGGCCGGGACAGCCACGACACGCCCGCGCCTGGCCCCGACTGGCAGCGCAGCCAGGTGCACGACGCGGCGTTCGGTATGCGGGACGGGCTCAGCTGGCGGCTGCCGGACGACCTCACCGTGCCCTTCACGGGGCCCCGGCGCGCGCCGGAGACCCTCACCTTCCCGGACGGAGCCG
The DNA here is from genome assembly GCF_044745865.1 of Streptomyces sp. NPDC086787. Classification (NCBI taxonomy): domain Bacteria; kingdom Bacillati; phylum Actinomycetota; class Actinomycetes; order Kitasatosporales; family Streptomycetaceae; genus Streptomyces; species Streptomyces sp. NPDC086787. The sequence continues at coordinate 126,012 of NZ_JBIVBC010000011.1, forward strand.
AGCCGCGAGCCCTCGACACCACCGGCCTGCACCTCACGGATCCGCCTGAGGACGTGGCCCTCGCCATCTCCGGTGCACGACCCGGCAGTTCGGCACACCGCACCCTTGTCTCGTTCGTGCGCTCCGGGCGGTTGCTCGCCCTGTTCGGTCGCCTTTCCGGGCCGGTCAGCGGGCCCGAGCTGACCCGCGGCAGCGGGCAGCACCCGATGAAGCACCTGGTCGTGGAACGGTCGGTGCCCCACCGGGCCACCCTGGTCACCGAGTCGGTCAAGTCGGAGATCCGCGACCTCACCCAGACCACGTATCAGAACCAGCGCGGCCATCTCCGCGACACCCGCTTCGGCGTCCAGGTCACCTCCGGGCCCAACTACACCATCCCCGGCGCCGAGACCGACGTACGGCTCCAGGGCGGCCCTCTGGTCAGGGCCGACCTCACCACCGGACGCGGCCACTACCTCGGCGCCGACGCGGCCCGCAAGACCACCGCCCGCGTCCGCAACCACCCGATCGCGCTCTACCGGGTGGAGCGCACGCTCATGGTGCGCAATGCCGGCGAGCCGCCGTCCGCGGCCCGCCCGATCCGGGTGGTCAGCCTGGACTGGTTCTCCACCCAGGACGCGCGCCGCCTCGCCGGCTGGGACAGCCGTACGCCCGGCCAGGCAGGCCCCAACCCGGTCGCCGAGCCGCCCGTGCCGTGGTACCTCACCAAGGAGAACCCGGTACACCTGAGCGGCCAGGTCCGCGCGGAGGGCTTCCGCCCTCTCCACCCGCAGAACCCGCTGCCGAACCAGAACCCGGTCCAGAACCAGGACCAGAGCCAGGCACCGGCACCGGATCAGGCGCAGAACCAGCCCCAGGGGCAGAACCAGGCTCAGATCCCGCCCGTGCAGCCCGTCCCCCAGGACCCCATGCACGCCTTCGCGGATGCTGTCCTGGACACCCTGCACCGCTCGTACCCGTCCCTGTTCGTCCCGCCGCTGGCGTTGCGGCACCCGCGGCTGGCCAAGTTCTGGTACGGCGACGGCCGTATGCGCACCGCGCTGCACAACGACCGCCAGGTGCGCGAGGCACTGAACCGGCCGAGCCTGGCGCAGAGCCTGGACGACCTGACCACCACCGGAGTGCCGGTCACCCTCACCGAGGACGGCAAGGTACGGCGCGGCCACCACACCCTGATCCTGAAGGCACGGCTCAGCGACCGGCAGTTCGAGTCCACGATGAGCGAACGCTCGCTGCGCAACGGGGTCATCGGCACCGAGGTCTCGGGTCAGGGACAGCAGGCGTCCACCACTCTCTCCGGCGGTGTCGAACTCGGTATCTCGCCACGGGACCACGACAAGGTGCCCGGGACCGGTGCCCCGCGCCAGATCGGAAACGTCGCCGTCGGCGCCCGCTACGCCACGACCGACCAGAAGGCGACCCGGAACTCGGTCGCGGTCACCCACGACCACCTGATGTTCCAGAACGGGAGCGATCTCTACAGCTACCAAGTGGAGCTGGACGCCTCCTTCGAGGGCCACCGCCGCCCGCGCGGCTGGACCCGGCTGGTCTCGGTCGGCCTGCTCGGTGCGGGCGTCTTCGTCAGCAAGGTCGAGGAACATCCGCTCTTCAGGCGGGGCAGCGAGACCATCGGCCGGGTGGAGCTGGCCGTACCCGCGGCGCACGGCTCCGACCGCCACGCCCCCGCCGACCCGCCGCCCGGCGGCCCCGCACCGGCGGCGGCCCCCGCCCCGCAGCGGCTCCCCGCCATCGAGGCGGACCAACTGCTCGACGGCACCCGCCCGTTGCCTCGGGCCAACTCGGCCGACCGCGAGCTCACCAAGAAGCTGCTCAGCGCTCCGCACGTGGTGCTCAGCACCGAGGGCGGCCCCCAGCGCCAGCAGCTGATGCAGGACACCGCGGACCGCGCCTCGGGCACCTCCTGGCACGTCAGCGCACCCGGCGCCCCGGTACGCAGCGCGCTGCGCCGGGCGATGGCGAACCTCAGCGTGGCCGGCCAACTCGGCCAGTATCTGGGTCCGTTCGGTTCACGGATCACCGGACTCAACGGCACCGGACCGCTGCGGACCCACTATCTGAAGGCCGCGATCCGGGGCGAGCTGGAGAACCTGCGGGTCAAGAGCGACCCGAAGCCGGCCACCCTCGAAGCAACCGTCGGCAACGAACACCGCATCGTCGGCAGCGCGAGCAGCGCCTCGCGCACCACCATCGGCCTCCAGGGTGCCGACACGCCGCTTCAGCAGGCCCCCGGCAAGCAAGCGGTGAGCGGCACCTACGCCACCGCCCTCCAGTACGCCTGGGGCAAGGGCCGTAGCGTCTCCGCCACCCTCACCCGGGGACGCAACACCACCCTCACCTACGCCGGCCGGATGTACCTCGTGGTCGCCGACGCCGCCGAGACCATCGCGGTACGGGACCGGTGGACGGCCGCGATGGGCACGGTGGGAACCAAGGCCGGGGCCCGGATCAGCTCGGCGGCCGGGCGGCTCAACGGACGCCTCGGCCGCGGCCTCGCCCCGCGCCGGGCCGCCGCCGCGCTCCAGCGCATCCGCGACGCGGTGATGTTCCATCTGCCGATGCAGGACGTCATCGAGGCCGGACTGGCACCTGACGGCCTGGGCACCAACACCCCCCGCAACCTCGGCGGCGGCTACCGCGTGCCCGGCTTCCTGCGCAGCCGACGCTTCCCCACCCACCCCAGCGGCCAGCTCGATGCGAGCCAGGCGGCACAGCAGCTGATGTCGCGCATGTCGAAGATCGGGGTGCCCTCACACGACCGGGAGCAGGTTCTCCAGCGGATCTCCCCGGACTTCCTCAACGCCAACCTGCACGAGTTGTCGACCGACGGGATGAGCCTGCCGGTCCGCTACCGCGCCTTGTCCAGTCCACACCACCTGCCGGTCGGCGGCAGCCCCGGGCAGGTCCGTTTCAAGCTGACCCCGGTCACCACCACCGTGGAGCGGCTGCGTACCGGCTTCGAGCTGGAGGACTACCGCAACACCGCCCGCGACGACGCGGAAGTGGTCTCGCAGGACCGCGGCGGCGACGTGACACTGGGCGTCGGCCAACGCACGGGCGACAGCGGCCCCCTCACCGCGAACCCGTCGGTCCAGGGCACCGCGGCGAAACAGCGGTCGAGTGGGCGGGCCGAGACGGGCGGCACCACCGCACTGCCGAACATCGCCACCACCCAGGCGCACGCCGAGATCCGCACCACGTACATCCTGACCGTCAGCATGCAGGACGCGAACGGTGACCTGCTCGCCCCGCGTGCCGTCGTCTCGGTCGGCAGCCTCAACGAGATGCTCCCGGCCGGCCTGCTCACCCCGGTCGGCGACGACGCCGACGTCCTGCTCACCGAGCAGAACGTGCCGGAACCGGAGCGCGCGGTAAGGATGCTGACGGCACCTCAGGCCGACGCACGGAGCATCGCCGACTGGCGCACCACCGGCACCGGCACCGGCACCGGCACCGGCACAGAAACCGGCACCGACGACAGCGCTGACGCGGACGACGACATCCTGCCCTTCGACGACCGGATCGGCTCCGGCATCCTCGCCGTGGACATCCTGGGCTCGTCCAACGTCTACAACGCCCTGACCCTCGCCACCGCCCACGCCGACGGCATCGGCGACAAGGACCTCGGCAGGCGGCTCGCCGGCGACGCCCTCGACAAGAGTGTGCGCAAGGCCCGCCGGACTCCGCTCACCGGCCTCGGCACCGCTCCCGCCCAGGCCCAGCAGGAGGCCACCACCCAGGGCGGTCTGACCGCCGGCTTCCGCGAGGCACTCGGGTCGAACGGCTCCCCGCTGCCCACCCAGGCATCGGCCAGGCTCCTCGGCCAGTCCCACACCGCAGACTCCCGCCTCTACGCGAAGATGCACCGCAACGGCGCCCGACTGCTCGCCGTCGAGAGCAAGCCGCGCATGGAGGCCATGCAACGGGCGAAGACCTCCGACACGCTCGAGCCCGGCATCGGCGACAACGTCGAGGGCGTGGTGGGGACCGCGCCACTGACGGGCAACACCAACGCGGGCATCATCAACCCGGGAACCTCCGCCCCGATCGCCGGTGCGAACGACACCGCCGGGCTCAAGGGCGCGGCGGACACGACCTCCGGCACCCACCTCAAGGTCGTCACCGACCGCAGCATGCTCTTCGCGGTGCCGGTCAGCTGGCTCGCGGTGGCCGAGGCGGACCATCGCGTCACCGACAGCCGCCCCCTTCGCGCACTCGGCAAGGCCAAGCGCGGACCGCGCGCCGCCGAGGCCGAGACGACGGCCCTGGTCTGGCTGCGGGAGGACATCGCCCGCGACTACGGCCTCCTCACCGACACCACGTTCCCCGACGAGGTCCGCACCGCCTGGGAGGACATGACCAAGGCGGCAGGCGACCTCGCCACGGCCGAGAAGAGCTACTACGACGCCCGGGCGCGGGCCCGGGAGACCTGGCTGGACCTGAGCGCCGAGGAACAGGCCGCGCTCGGCGAAGAACACCCCGACACGGCCACAGCCACGGCCCCGCCGCGGGCGGTGCCCCAGTCCCCGGCCGTCACCGCCTGGCAGGCCGCCCGGGACGAGGTCCGCCTCTGGGAGCAGCGCACCGACTCCGCCGCCACCGAGCACCACCGGCTGCACCTCGCCGCCTCCCGCCTCACCGCCCACCACCAGAACCCGGCCTCGGGTCCGGCGCCGGACGCCTCACCGGAGTACGCCAAGCCGGGATGGCGCTCCGAGGCACCCGACCCGTACACGATCACCGATGGCAACGGCTCCACCCCGCGCACCATCACCTCACCGGACGGCACCACGGTGCGCGAGGTGCACGAAGTACCGCACGACGGCGCCTCGTTCTTCCACTCGCTGCTCGCCGCCGCCCAGGTTCGCGGTCGACTGCCGCACCTGCTGGGTGACGACCTCGCCGCCCGGTTCACGGCCGAGCCCGGCGACCTGGGCGTCACCGCGCTGGCCGTCTGGACCGCCCGCAACCGCCTGGCCTGGGCACTGGGCGAAGACGCCAACGCGGACCTGCTCGACGCCCTCGCCCTCGACACCGCGGACACCTTCACCCAGGGCGAACTCGACTACGCGGGCGTGCGGCTCAGCCCCGCGCAGCAGGCCGAGTTCGACGCCTTCGGCCGTCTCCCGGTGACCTTCTGGCCGACGCCCGCTCAGCGGGTGGCGCTGGCCACCGCGGCCCTGCTCCTCCGCCCGTTCGCGACCGAACCCCCGCGGGGCGGCACGGCGAGCCCGGCCGGGGAATCGGCACCGCCCGAGCGCCGCGCGGGCGACCACGGCGGCGCCGACCTGCTGCCCGCCCTCGCCGCCCGGGTCCTCGGCACCCCGCTCACCGTGGTCACCGACGCGGGCCGTGAACAGCTCTTCCTCCCGCACGGCGGCGACCCGGCCACGGTCGACCCGGCGACGGACCCGGTCCTCTTCACCGCCGACGGCTTCTTCCACGCCGCCCTGCCGACCGACACCCCGCCGCCGGTCGCGACTCCGCTGCCCGCGTCGGCGCCCGCGATCACCGGGACGCCGGGTACGGACGCCACGCGCCCCACGGAGCAGCCGTCCGCGCACCGCAGCCACACCACCCTGCCCTGGATGCCGCCCGCCGACAGCACCGGCCCGCGCTACCGCCTCGACCGGGACAGCGTGCTCACCGCACCCGACGGCGCCACCTACACCCAGGGCACACCCACCGGCCGCGGCAACGGCTTCTTCGGCGCCCTCTCCGCGGCCCTGCACCACGCCGCCGAACAGCCCGGCATCGACCCCCGTGAGGCGACACGGCTGCGCAACCGCGCCGGGGCGCCGCCCGCCCGGCTGATGCGCCTGAACGGCATCCCCGGCGACCCGGCCCAGCACACCTCGCTGTTCAATCCGCCGTCGCCGCCGGACCGCCCCGGCGCGCCCGAGCCGACCAGGGAAACCCGAGACCTCTACCTGCGCCGCCACCTCACTGAAGCGCCATGGGGTCCGCAGGCCGACCGCGCGGTCGCCGAGTGGGCCGCAGCGGCCACGGGAACCACCGTCACCCTGATCGAGGAGAACGGCACCGCCCACACCTATCCGGGCCCCGCCGGCGACCGCGGACCCCACCTTCGACTCCGCCGCCGAGGCGGCGACTTCGTCCCCCTGATCCTCCACACCCCGGCACCCGAGGAGGAGGCGTACGACCTCAGCACCCTGTCGGGCGCCGACACCGAGATGGATCCGGGCACGGACGCCGTGAGGCCCCGGCTGCCGCAGAGCCCGCGCGTCGATCCGTCGCCGGAGTCACCCGCTCCGAGGCAGCGTGATCGTCGTCCGCGTTATGTGGTGCGGTCGGGCTTTGACGCGCGTCGATTCAAGTACCAGGGCACGCCGGTCACCGATCTCACGGTGCGGTTGGCGGTGCGTGGCGGGGATGGTGATGTCGCGCGTGTGCGTGAGCAGCTCGACGCGGGTGTGAAGGAGTTCCTGAACGACCCGGCTTACGGTCTTCCCAACGGTGACCGACTCCACGTGACGGTCGAGTACGTCGATCCGTCGGATTCTCCGCATCTGGTTGTGGACCTTGCGGGTCGGGACCAGGCGATGCATCAGAGCGTGTGGTGGGCGGACGCCAGCCCGGCGCAGTTGGTGCACGAACTGTCGCATCAGCTGGGTCTGCGTGACGAGTACCGGGATGCGGATGCTCCGCACCGCCCCCATGTACCGGGCAGCCTGCTGGGCGACCTGCGCGTGGCCCCGGAGGATTCCACGCTCACCGCTGGTGGGTTGCGTGGCCGGCACTTGGCTCTGCTCGGTGCGCAGATCGGGGATGTGCCTGAGGGGCCGAAGGGGGAGACCGAGCAGACTTGGGAGGACGCCCGTACCGGGAGTGCGCCCGTTCTGCGTGAGTCGGTGTGGGTGGACCCGGTGTCTCTGCCGCAGTCGGCTGACAGTGCTGAGGTTCCGCCTCATGTGTTGTCGGGGGATGCGGCGGCGCCGCAGTATCTTCCCTTCGGTTCGGGGAATTTCGAGTTCACGAACTTGAAGTTCACGGATGATGCGTATCGTGACAAGGCGATGCGGATTATTGATCTGTTGGGGCGTCATCCGACGATCCGTGACTTCATCGGTGGTCGTCCGTGTCGTATCACGCTGCATGTGCGTACGGCGGAGACTCCGGCGGATGTGAGTGACCGGGGTGCTGCGGGTGTGCAGATCAACCTGGCGAGTTACTACTTCGAGAAGTACGACGTCGGCTATGTGATGGGGATGCTGGCGCATGAGATCGGGTTGCATCCGCTGGCTGCGCGGGATCCGGAGATCCCTGAGCAGGAGGCGGATCTTTACAGTCTGCCGCTGCCGGTTCCGGGGCTGACCCATCTGAATCCTCCGCGCACGATGAACACGGATGGTGCGGGCCAGGCGGATCACGTCATGGCGGCGTTCCCGAATACGCTGCGGCACGGTATTTACCGGAATATTGTGTTGGGGATGGCTGACATGCTGGCCCGGGATGCGCGGGCTGGTGTGCCGGGTGCCAGGGCGAAGGATGTCACGGATCTGATCGACTGCTATTTGATGGATTTGGCGTCGATTGCGATCACCAATGACTATCGGGTGAATGCGGCGAAGGAGCCTGCGAACACGGCCAGGGTGTACAACGCGTACAAGGCGTTGTTGGCTGGTCGTATGGCTGAGGACAGTCCGGCTCGGGCACTGCTGCCCGGGGATAAGGGCATGTTCGGTGTTGCTACGGACTTCGCGAAGCTGGCCAACAGTCTCGGGTGGAGGAATCGTGGCGCCAGCATTCAGCAGCCGGTCCCGTCCGACGAGGTCAGCCCGAGGCTCCCGCAGACGACCGGCAACGAGCAGCAGACCCAGGAAATCAGTCAGTCGGCTCCGGAGTTGCAGGGATCACGCGACCGTCGTCCGCGCTTTGTCGTGCGGTCGGGTTTTGACGCGCGGCGGTTCTCGTATCGGGGTAAGCCGGTCACTGATCTCACGGTGCGGTTGGCGGTCCGTGGTGGGGACATCCAGATCGCGCATGTGCGTGAGCAGCTCGACGCGGGTGTGAAGGAGTTCCTGAACGATCCGGCTCATCGCCTGCCGAACGGTGACCGGCTGCATGTGACGGTCGAATACGTCGATCCGTCGGACTCGCCTCACCTGACCGTGGATCTTGCGGGTCGGGACCAGGCGATGCACCAGGGCACGTGGTGGGCGGATGCCACGCCGTTGCAGTTGGTGCACGAACTGTCCCATCAGCTGGGTCTGCGTGATGAGTACCGGGATGCGGATGCTCCGCACCGCCCGCACATTCCGGGCAGCCTGCTGGGTGACCTCAACCAAGCGCCCGAGGATTCCTCACTCGCTGCCGGCGGGCTCCGTGGCCGGCATCTGGCCCTGATCGGTGCCCTCGTCGGTGACATTGACGAGCCTGGAGGCGAGCAGAACGCCGAACAGACTTGGGCGGACGCCCGAACCGGTGCGACTCCGATCCTCCGTGAGTCGGTGTGGGTCGACCCTGTGTCCCTGCCCCGACGGGCCGAGGGCACCGAGATTCCGCCGCACATGGTGCAGGAGTATGTGCCGTTCGCGGTGGACAACTTCGAGTTCACGAATCTGAAGCACAGTAATGCGAAGTATCGTGCCAAGGCGGCGCGGATCATTGATCTGCTGCAGAAGCATGACACGATCCGGGGTTACGTCGGTGGTCGCCCCGTTCGTATCACGCTGCATGTGCGCACGATGGAAACTCCGGCCGATGTGACGGATCTGGGTGACGCGGGCGTTCAGATCAATCTCGCGAGTTATTACTTCGAGAAGTACGACATGGGCTATGTCATGGGGATGTTGGCCCATGAGATCGGTCTGCACCCGCTTGCTTCACGAAACAGGGGGATCCGCGGGGAGGAGGATCTCCTTGCGGCGATGCCGCTCAAGGTGCCGGGATTCCCCGACGAGGCACTCCGCTTCATGAACACGTTGGACGCGGGGCAGGCGGACCACATCATGGCGGCCTACCCGGAGACCATCCGGCACGGTATCTACCGCGACATTGTGTCGGACATGGCGCATGTCCTGGCGGCCGATGCCGAGGAGGGTGTGGCGGGAGCCAAGTCCAAGGATGTCACCGGCCTCATTGACTGCTATCTCATGGATCTGGCGACGATTGCCGTCTCCAGCGATCAGCGCACGAGCGCGGGGTGGAAGCCTGCTGACACGGCGACGGTCTACAACGCATACAGGGAGCAGTTCCTTGCTCAGTTGTCGGCGGACAGTCCCGTTCGGCGGTTGGTGCCGGGCACGAAGACCCGGTTCGGTGTCGGCGGGAACTTCCTCGGTCTGGGCGCCAGTGTGTTCTTCATCAACTCCGGTGACAGCATTCAGCCCCAGTCACAGCCCCAGACTGCTGCTCCGGAGCAGAGCAGCAGCGGCAACCCAGGTGAGGTCCGCCCCCGGCTTCCCCAGGCCGACGCGGCCACCTTGCCCGCGCCGCACACGCAGCAGGAGTATGTGCCGTTCTCGGTGGAGAACTTCGAGTTCACCAACCTGAACCACACGAACGAGAGGTACCGCGAGAAGGCGGCGCGGATTATCGATCTGCTGCAGAAGCACGACGCGATCCGGGATTACGTTGGTGGTCGTCCCGTTCGTATCACCCTGCACGTGCGGACGACCGAGACGCCGGCCGATGTGACGGATCTGGGTGATGCGGGCGTTCAGATCAATCTCGCGAGTTATTACTTCGAGAAGTACGACATGGGTTACGTCATGGGGATGTTGGCCCATGAGATCGGTCTGCATCCTCTTGCCTCGCGGAACCGGAGGATCCGTGAGGAGGAGGATCTGTTCGAGGCGATGCCGCTGAGGGTTCCTGGTTTCCCGGACGATGCGCCTCGTTACATGAACACGTTGGATGCGGGTCAGGCGGACCACATCATGGCGGCCTCTCCGCAGACGATCAGGCACGGCATCTACCGGGACATCGTCTCGGGGATGGCGCATGTCCTGGCGGCCGACGCGGAAGCCGGTGTGGCGGGAGCCAGGGCCAAGGACGTCACCGACCTCATCGACTGCTATCTCATGGATCTGGCGACGATCGCGGTCACCAGTGACCGGCGCAGGAACGCGGCCTGGGAACCGCGGAACACGGCGAGGGTCTACAACGCCTACAAGCAGCAGTTCCTGGCCCAGTTGCCGGCGGACAGTCCCGTTCGAAAGCTGATGCCGGGCGACAAGGGCATGTTCGGTGTCGGAGGGAACTTCCTCGGCCTGGGTGCCCGCCTCTCGTTGGCCAACTCGGGCGCCAGCATTCATCCGCGCCTTTCGCAGACACCGTCCGTTGATCAGTCGGCGGAGCCCCCCGCTCCGAGGTCGCGTGATCGTCGCCCGCGCTATGTGGTGCGCTCGGGCTTTGACGCGCGTCGATTCAAGTACCTGGGTAAGCCGGTCACCGATCTCACGGTGCGGTTGGCCGTTCGGGGTGGGGACAGCCAGGTTGCGCATGTGCGTGAGCAGCTCGATGCGGGCGTGAAGGAGTTCCTGAACGATCCGGCTTACGGTCTTCCCAACGGTGACCGGCTGCATGTGACGGTCGAGTACGTTGATCCGTCGGATTCGCCGCATCTGACGGTGGATCTGGTGGGCCGGGACCGGGCGATGCATCAGAGCGTGTGGTGGGCGGACGCCAGTCCGCTGCAGTTGGTGCATGAACTGTCGCATCAGCTGGGTCTGCGTGACGAGTACCGGGATGCGGATGCTCCGCAGCGTCCCCACATTCCGGGCAGCCTGCTCGGTGACCTCACCCGAACCCCTGAGGATTCCTCACTCGCTGCTGGTGGGTTGCGTGGCCGGCACTTGGCTCTGATCGGTGCGCTGGTCGGGGATGTGGCTGAAGGGCCGAAGGGGGAGACCGAGCAGACTTGGGACGAGGCGCGTACCGGTAGTGCGCCGACTGTGCGTGAGTCGGTGTGGGTGGACCCGGTGTCTCTGCCGCAGTCGGCTGACAGTGCTGAGGTTCCGCCTCATGTGTTGTCGGGGGATGCGGCGGCGCCGCAGTATCTTCCCTTCGGTTCGGGGAATTTCGAGTTCACGAACCTGAAGTTCACGGATGATGCGTATCGCGACAAGGCGATGCGGATTATTGATCTGTTGGGGCGTCATCCGACGATCCGGGATTACATTGCCGGTCGTCCGTGTCGTATCACGTTGCATGTGCGTACGGCGGAGACTCCGGCGGATGTGAGTGACCGGGGTGCTGCGGGTGTGCAGATCAACCTGGCGAGTTACTACTTCGAGAAGTACGACGTCGGCTATGTGATGGGGATGCTGGCGCATGAGATCGGGTTGCATCCGCTGGCTGCGCGGGATCCGGAGATCCCTGAGCAGGAGGCGGATCTTTACAGTCTGCCGTTGCCGGTTCCGGGGCTGACCCATCTGAATCCTCCGCGCACGATGAACACGGATGGTGCGGGCCAGGCGGATCACATCATGGCGGCGTTCCCGAATACGCTGCGGCACGGTATTTACCGGAATATTGTGTTGGGGATGGCTGACATGCTGGCCCGGGATGCGCGGGCCGGTGTGCCGGGTGCGAAGGAGAAGGATGTCACGGATCTGATCGACTGCTATTTGATGGACTTGGCGTCGATCGCGATCACGAACGATTACCGGGTGAATGCGGCGAAGGAGCCGGCGAACACGGCCAGGGTGTACAACGCGTACAAGGCGTTGTTGGCGGATCGTATGGCTGAGGACAGTCCTGCTCGGGCACTGCTGCCGGAGGACAAGGGCAGGTTCGGTGTCGCTACGGACTTCGCGAAGCTCGCCAGCAGCCTCGGGTGGAACAACCGTGGCGCCAGCATTCAGCAGCCGATCCCGTCCGACGAGGTCAGCCCGAGGCTCCCGCAGACGACCGACAACGAGCAGCAGACCCAGGAATCCAATGAGTTGATTCCGTCGGCGACAACCCCGGAGTTGCAGGGTTCGCGCGATGGCCGTCCTCGTTTTGTGGTGCGGTCGGGTTTTGATGCGCGGCGCTTCTCGTATCGGGGCAAGCCGGTCACCGACCTCACGGTGCGGTTGGCGGTTCGTGGCGGGGACAGCCAGGTCGCGCATGTGCGTGAGCAGCTCGACGCGGGTGTGAAGGAGTTCCTGAACGACCCGGCTCATCGCCTGCCGAACGGTGACCGGCTGCACGTGACGGTCGAATACGTCGACCCCGCGGACGCTCCGCATCTGGTTGTGGATCTTGCGGGTCGGGACCAGGCGATGCACCAGGGCAGGTGGTGGGCGGATGCCACGCCGTTGCAGTTGGTGCACGAACTGTCCCATCAGCTGGGTCTGCGTGATGAGTACCGGGATGCGGATTCCCCGCACCGCCCGCACATTTCGGGCAGTCTGCTGGGTGACCTGAATGTGGCCCCGGAGGATTCCTCGTTGGCTGCTGGTGGGTTGCGTGGCCGTCATCTGGCGCTGATCGGTGCGCTGGTCAGTGATGTTCCTCAGCGGCCGCGCTCCGGGCAGGACACGGAACAGACTTGGGAGGACGCCCGGATCGGCACTGCGCCGGTTCTGCGTAAGTCCGTGTGGGTGGACCCGGTGTCTCTGCCGCAGTCGTCTGACAGTGCGGAGGTGCCGCCTCATGTGCAGCAGGAGTATGTGCCGTTCGCGGTGGACAACTTCGAGTTCACGAACCTGAAGCACAGCAATGCGAAGTACCGCGAGAAGGCGGCGCGGATCATTGATCTGCTGCAGAAGCACGACACGATCCGGGACTACATCGGTGACCGGCCGTGCCGCATCACCCTCCACGTCCGCACTACCGAGACACCGGCCGACGTGCAGGACTTGGGTGACGCGGGCGTTCAGATCAATCTCGCGAGTTATTACTTCGAGAAGTACGACATGGGCTATGTCATGGGGATGTTGGCCCATGAGATCGGTCTGCATCCTCTTGCCTCGGGGAACCGGAGGATCCGTGAGGAGGAGGATCTGTTCGAGGCGATGCCGCTGAGGGTGCCTGGTTTCCCGGACGATGCGCCTCGCTACATGAACACGTTGGATGCGGGTCAGGCGGACCACATCATGGCTGCGTATCCGCAGACGATCCGGCACGGGATCTACCGGGACATCGTCGCGAAGATGGCGCATATCCTGGCAGCGGACGCCGAGGCCGGTGTGGTGGGAGCCAGGGCCAAGGACGTCACCGGCCTCATCGACTGTTACCTCATGGACCTGGCGACGATTGCTGTCTCCAGCGATCAGCGCAGGAGCGCGGCGTGGAAGCCTGCTGACACGGCGACGGTCTACAACGCGTACAGGGAGCAGTTCCTCGCTCAGTTGTCGGCGGACAGTCCCGTTCGGCGGTTGGTGCCGGGCACGAAGACCCGGTTCGGTGTCGGCGGGAACTTCTTCGGTCTGGGCGCCAGTGTGTTCTTCATCAACTCCGGCGACAGCATCCAGCCCGAGCCCCCGGCGGAGAGCAGTGGCAGTACCGGCGAGGTGCGTCCGCGTCTTCCCCAGGCCGACACGGGCACATCGCCCACGCCGCATACGGTGGAGGAGTATGTGCCGTTCGCGGTGGACAACTTCGAGTTCACGAACTTGAAGCACGACGTTCCGAAGTACCGTGAGAAGGCGGCGCGGATCATTGATCTGCTGCAGAAGCACGACACGATCCGGGGTTACGTCGGTGGTCGCCCCGTTCGTATCACGCTGCATGTGCGCACGATGGAGACTCCTGCGGATGTGCAGGATCTGGGTGATGCGGGCGTTCAGATCAATCTCGCGAGTTATTACTTCGAGAAGTACGACATGGGCTATGTCATGGGGATGCTGGCCCATGAGATCGGTCTGCACCCGTTGGCTGCGCGGAACAGGGGTATCCGCGTGGAGGAGGATCTGCTCGAGTCGACGCCTCTGCGGGTGCCGGGGTTCCCGGACGATGCGCCTCGCTTTATGAACACGTTGGATGCGGGTCAGGCGGATCACATCATGGCGGCCTCCCCGCAGACGATCCGGCACGGTATCTACCGGGAGATCGTGTCGGACATGGCGCATGTCCTGGCGGCCGACGCGGAAGCCGGTGTGGCGGGGGCCAGGGCCAAGGACGTCACCAGTCTGATCGACTGTTACCTCATGGATCTGGCGACGATTGCTGTCTCCAGCGATCAGCGCAGGAGCGCGGCATGGAAGCCTGCTGACACGGCGACGGTCTACAACGCGTACAGGGAGCAGTTCCTTGCGCAGTTGCCGGCGGACAGCCCTGTCCGGCGGTTGGTGCCGGGCACGAAGACCCGGTTCGGCGTCGGCGGGAACTTCTTCGGTCTTGGTATGAGCCTCTCGTTCGCCAACTCCGGAGACAGCATCCACACGAGCAGTTCCGGTGAAGTCCGGCCCCGTCTTTCACAGCTTCCGTCCGTCGATCAGTCTGCGGAGCCCCCCGCTCCGAAGCCGCATGACCGGCGTCCTCGTTTTGTGGTGCGGTCGGGTTTTGACGCGCGGCGGTTCTCGCATCGGGGTAAGCCGGTCACTGACCTCACGGTGCGGTTGGCGGTGCGTGGCGGGGATGGTGATGTCGCGCATGTGCGTGAGCAGCTCGACGCGGGTGTGCGGGAGTTCCTGAACGATCCGGCTCATCTCCTGCCGAACGGTGACCGGTTGCATGTGACGGTCGAGTATGTGGATCCGTCGGATTCGCCTCACCTGACGGTGGATCTGGTGGGTCGAGACCGGGAGATGCACCAGAGCGCGTGGTGGACGGATGCCAGTCCGGTGCAGTTGGTGCACGAACTGACGCATCAGCTGGGTCTGCGCGACGAGTACCGCGATGCGGATGCTCCGCACCGCCCCAACATTCCGGGGAGTCTGCTGGGCGACTTGACCACGGCTCCCGAGGATTCCTCTCTCGCCGCTGGTGGGCTTCGTGGTCGGCACCTTGCACTGATCGGTGCCCTCGTCGGCGACTTGGACGAGCCTGGAGGCAAGCAGAACACCGAGCAGACTTGGGCGGACGCCCGAACCGGTGCGACGCCGGTTCTGCGTGAGTCGGTGTGGGCGGATCCGGTGTCTCTGCCGCAGTCGGCTGATACGGCGGAGGTGCCTCCTCGTGTGCAGTCGGGGGATGCGGAGGCGCCGCAGTATCTTCCCTTCGGTTCGGGGAATTTCGAGTTCACGAACTTGAAGTTCACGGATGACGCGTATCGCGACAAGGCGATGCGGATCATGGATCTGCTGGGGCGTCATCAGACGATTCGGGACTACATTGCCGGGCGTCGGTGTCGCATTACGCTGCATGTGCGTACGACGGAGTCCCCGGCCGATGTGAAGGACCGGGGTACTGCCGGTGTGCAGATAAATTTGGCGAGTTACTACTTCGAGAAGTATGACGTCGGCTACATCATGGGGATGCTCGCCCATGAGATCGGTCTGCATCCGCTTGCTTCGTTGGATCCGGACATCTCTGATCTGGAGGTGGGTCTCTATGGGCTTGACCTGCCGGTTCCGGGGCTGACGCATCTCAGTCCTCCGCGGACGATGAACACGACCGGTGCGGGTCAGGCGGATCACATTATGGCGGCGTTCCCGAATACGCCGCGGCACAAGATGTATCGGGACATCGTGTTGGGGATGGCCGACATGCTGGCCCGGGATGCACGGATTGGTGTGCCGGGTGCCAGGGCGCAGGATGTCACGGATCTGATCGACTGCTATGCGATGGACTTGGCGTCGATTGCGATCACGAACGATTACCGGGCGAACGCGGCGCTTCAGCCGGCGAACACGGCCAGGGTTTACAACGCGTACAAGGAACTGTTTGCCGATCGTCTGGCGGTGAACAGTCCGGTTGTGGCGTTGCTCCCCGAGGACAAGGGCCGGTTCGGTGTCGCCGCGGACTTCGCGAAGCTCGCCAGAAGTCTCGGGTGGAACAACCGTGGCGCCAGCATTCAGCAGCCCATCACGGAGGATGAGGTCAGGCCGAGGCTTCCGCAAACGGCGGGCGGCGAGCAGCAGGTTCAGGAAACCAGTCAGTCAACTCCGTCGGCCACGGCACCGAAGCTGAACGGGCCGCGGGATCGGCGTCCGCGCTTTGTCGTGCGGTCGGGCTTTGATGCGCGGCGGTTCAAGTACCGGGGCAAGCCGGTTGCCGATCTCACGGTGCGGTTGGCGGTGCGTGGCGGGGATGGTGATGTCGCGCGTGTGCGTGAGCAGCTCGACGCGGGCGTGAAGGAGTTCCTGAACGATCCGGCTCACCTTCTGCCGAACGGTGACCGGCTCCACGTGACGATTGAGTACGTCGACCCATCCGATGCTCCGCACCTCACCGTGGACTTGGTGGGCCGGGACCAGTCGATGCACCAGAGCGCGTGGTGGGCGGACGCGAATCCGCTCCAGCTCGTGCATGAGTTGAGTCATCAGCTTGGCTTGCGCGACGAGTACCGGGATGCGGATGCTCCGCACCGCCCGAACATTCCGGGGAGTCTGCTGGGCGATGTCGACCGGGCCCCCGAGGACTCGTCACTCGCTGCTGGTGGGCTTCGTGGTCGGCACCTTGCTCTGATCGGTGCCCTCGTCGGCGACGTGGACGAGCCTGGAGGCGAGCAGAACACCGAACAGGCTTGGGCGGACGCCCGTGCCGGTGCGACGCCGGTTCTACGTAAGTCGGTGTGGGTGGACCCGGTTGCTCTGCCGCAGTCGGCTGATACGGCGGAGGTGCCTCCTCGTGTGCAGCAGGAGTATGTGCCGTTCGCGGTGGACAACTTCGAGTTCACGAACCTGAAGCACAGCAATGCGAAGTACCGCGACAAGGCGGCGCGGATCATTGATCTGCTGCAGAAGCACGACACGATCCGGGACTACGTTGGTGGTCGTCCCGTTCGTATCACCCTGCACGTGCGGACGACCGAGACGCCGGCCGATGTGACGGATCTGGGTGACGCGGGCGTTCAGATCAATCTCGCGAGTTATTACTTCGAGAAGTACGACATGGGTTACGTCACGGGGATGTTGGCCCATGAGATCGGTCTGCATCCTCTTGCCTCGCGGAACCGGAGGATCCGTGAGGAGGAGGATCTTTTCGAGTCGATGCCGCTGCGGGTTCCGGGCTTCCCGGACGATGCGCCTCGCTACATGAACACGTTGGATGCGGGCCAGGCGGACCACATCATGGCTGCCTCGCCGGAGACGATCCGGCACGGTATCTACCGGGACATCGTTGCGAAGATGGCGCATGTTCTGGCGGCCGACGCCGAAGCCGGTGTGGCGGGAGCCAGGTCCAAGGACGTCACGAGTCTGATCGACTGCTATCTGATGGACCTGGCGACGATCGCGGTCAGTAACGATCGGCGTAAGGACGCGGCATGGAAGCCTGCTGATACGGCGACGGTGTACAACGCGTACAGGGAGCAGTTCCTTGCACAGTTGCCGGCGGACAGTCCCGTTCGGCAGCTGATGCCGGGCACCAAGACCCGGTTCGGCGTCGGCGGGAACTTCTTCGGTCTGGGCACCAGCGTGTTCTTCACCAACTCCGGCGACAGCATCCAGCCCGCGACACCGGCACAGAGCAGCGGCAACCCTGGCGAGGTGCGTCCGCGCCTTCCCCAGGCCGACACGGACACCTCGCCCACCCCGCACACGGTGGAGGAGTATGTGCCGTTCGCGGTGGACAACTTCGAGTTCACGAACTTGAAGCACGACGTTCCGAAGTACCGCGAGAAGGCGGCGCGGATCATCGATCTGCTGCAGAAGCACGACACGATCCGGGGTTACGTCGGTGGTCGCCCCGTTCGTATCACGCTGCATGTGCGCACGATGGAGACTCCTGCGGATGTGCAGGATCTGGGTGACGCGGGCGTTCAGATCAACTTGGCGAGCTATTACTTCGAGAAGTACGACATGGGCTATGTCATGGGGATGCTCGCCCATGAGATCGGTCTGCACCCGTTGGCTGCGCGGAACAGGGGTATCCGCGTGGAGGAGGATCTGCTCGAGTCGATGCCGCTGCGGGTTCCGGGCTTCCCGGACGATGCGCCTCGCTTCATGAACACGTTGGACGCGGGTCAGGCGGATCACATCATGGCTGCCTCCCCGCAGACGATCCGGCACGGTATCTACCGGGACATCGTGTCGGACATGGCGCATGTCCTGGCGGCCGACGCCGAGGCCGGAGTGGCGGGAGCGAAACCCAAGGACGTCACGGATCTCATCGACTGCTATCTCATGGATCTGGCGACGATCGCGGTCACCAGTGACCGGCGCAGGGATGCGGCCTGGGAACCGCGGAACACAGCGAGGGTCTACAACGCCTACAAGCAGCAGTTCGTCGCGCAGTTGCCGGCGGACAGTCCCGTTCGGCGGCTGGTACCGGATGACAAGGGCATGTTCGGTGTCGGTGGGAACTTCTTGGGCCTGGGTGCGAGATTCTCGTTTGCCAACTCGGGCGCCAGCATTCACCCTCACCTGTCGCAGACTCCGTCCGTTGATCAGTCGGCGCACACGCCCGCTCCGGAGCCGCGTGACCGTCGTCCTCGCTTTGTGGTGCGGTCGGGCTTTGATGCGCGGCGCTTCAATTACCAGGGCAAGCCGGTCACTGATCTCACGGTGCGGTTGGCGGTGCGTGGCGGGGATGGGGATGTCGCGCGTGTGCGTGAGCAGCTCGACGTGGGCGTCAAGGAGTTCCTGAACGACCCGGCTCACCTTCTTCCGAACGGTGACCGGCTGCATGTGACGGTCGAGTACGTGGATCCGTCGGATTCTCCGCATCTGACGGTGGATCTGGTCGGTCGGGACCAGGTGATGCATCAGAGCGCCTGGTGGGCGGATGCGAATTCGCTTCAGCTTGTGCACGAACTGTCGCATCAGCTGGGTCTGCGTGATGAGTACCGGGATGCGGATGCTCCGCACCGTCCCCATGTTCCGGGCAGCCTGCTGGGGGACCTCAACCAAGCTCCCGAGGATTCCTCACTCGCTGCCGGTGGGCTCCGTGGTCGGCACCTTGCCCTGATCGGGGCTCTTGTCGGTGACGTGGACGAGCCTGGAGGCGGGCAGGACACGGAGCAGGATTGGGCGGATGCCCGTGCCGGTGCGGCGCCGGTTGTGCGTGAGTCGGTGTGGGTGGACCCGGTGTCCTTGCCGCAGTCGGCTGATACGGCGGAGGTTTCGCCTCATGTGCTGTCCGACGGGGCGCTCGTGCCGTTCGTGTCGGGGAATTTCGAGTTCACGAACCTGAAGTTCACGGAGGACAAGTATCGCGAGAAGGCGATGCGGATCATCGACCTGCTGGAGCGTCATCCGACGATTCGGGAGTTCATTGGTGGTCGGCCCGTTCGTATCACTCTGCATGTCCGTACGATGGAGACCCCGGCGGATGTGCAGGACCTGCGTGGTGCGGGTGTGCAGATCAACCTGGCCAGTTATTACTTCGAGAAGTACGACATGGGTTATGTCATGGGGATGTTGGCCCATGAGATCGGTCTGCATCCGCTGGCTTCGCGGAATCCGGATATTGCCGAGCAGGAGGTGGATCTGTATGGGTTGTCGCTGCCGGTTCCGGGGCTGACTCATCTGAACCCTCCGCGGACGATGAACACGAATGGCGCGGGTCAGCGGGATCACATCATGGCGGCGTTCCCGAATACGCTGCGGCACAAGGCTCACCGGGATATCGTGCTGCGGATGGCTGACATGCTGGCCCGGGACGCGCGGGCCGGTAGGCCGGGTGCGAAGGAGAAGGATGTCACGGATCTGATCGACTGCTATCTGATGGATTTGGCGTCGATCGCGATCACCAATGACTACCGGGTGAATGCGGCGAAGGAGCCTGCGAACACGGCCAGGGTGTACAACGCGTACAAGGAACTGTTCGCGGATCAGATGGCTGAGGACAGTCCGGCCCGGGCGTTGCTGCCGGGGGACAAGGGCAGGTTCGGTGTCATCGGGGACTTCGCCCGGCTCGGCACCAGCCTCGCGACCAACAACCGTGGCGCCAGCATCCAGCAGCCCGCCCCGTCCGACGAGGTCAGCCCGAGGCTCCCGCAGGAGATCGGCAGCGAGCAGCAGACCCAGGAGTCCACTGAGCTGACTGCGCCGACCACAACGCCGGACTTGAACGGGCCGCGGGATCGGCGTCCGCGATTTGTCGTGCGGTCGGGCTTCGACGCGCGGCGGTTCGAGTACCGGGGCAAGCCGGTCACCGATCTCACGGTGCGGTTGGCCGTGCGTGGCGGGGACGGTGATGTCGCGCGTGTGCGTGAGCAGCTCGACGCGGGTGTGACGGAGTTCCTGAACGATCCGGCTCACCTTCTTCCCAACGGTGACCGGCTCCATGTGACGGTCGAATACGTCGACCCTTCCGATGCTCCTCACCTGACCGTGGACCTGGTGGGTCGGGACCAGGCGATGCACCAGAGCGCATGGTGGGCGGATGCCACGCCGGTGCAGTTGGTGCATGAACTGTCGCATCAGCTGGGTCTGCGTGATGAGTACCGGAGCGCGGATGCTCCGCACCGCCCCAACGTCGGGGGCAGTCTGCTGGGTGACCTGAATGTTGCCCCGGAGGATTCCTCGTTGGCTGCCGGTGGGCTGCGCGGCCGGCATCTGGCCCTGATCGGCGCGCTGGTCGGTGACGTTCCTCCGCGACCGCACTCCGGGCAGGACGCGGAACAGACTTGGGCGGACGCCCGTGCCGGTGCGGCGCCGGTTCTGCGTGAGTCTGTGTGGGTGGACCCGGTGTCTCTGCCGCAGTCGGCTGATACGGCGGAGGTGTCGCCGCATGTGCAGCAGGAGTATGTGCCGTTCGTGGTGGACAACTTCGAGTTCACGAACCTGAAGCACAGCAATGCGAAGTACCGTGACAAGGCGGCGCGGATCATTGATCTGCTGCAGAAGCACGACACGATCCGGGGTTATGTCGGTGGTCGTCCGTGTCGTATCACCCTGCACGTGCGGACGACGGAAACGCCGGCCGATGTGGTGGACCTGGGTGACGCGGGCGTTCAGATCAACTTGGCGAGCTATTACTTCGAGAAGTACGACATGGGCTATGTCATGGGGATGCTGGCCCATGAGATCGGCCTGCATCCGCTTGCCGCGCGGAACAGAGGGGTCCGCCTGGAGGAGGGTCCGCTCGCGGGGGCGCCGCTCAAGGTGCCCGGATTCCCCGACGAGGCATTCCGCTACATGAACACGTTGGATGCGCGTCAGCCGGACCACATCATGGGGGCCTACCCGGAGACGATCAGGCACGGTATCTACCGGGACATCGTGTCGGACATGGCGCATGTGATGGCGGCTGACGTGGAAGCCGGTGTGGCGGGAGCCAGGTCCAAGGACGTCACCGGTCTCATCGACTGCTATCTCATGGACCTGGCGACGATCGCGGTCAGTAACGACCAGCGTAAGGACGCGGCATGGAAGCCTGCTGATACGGCGACGGTGTACAACGCGTACCGGGAGCAGTTCATCGCGCAGTTGTCGGCGGACAGTCCCGTTCGGCGGCTGATGCCGGGCACCAAGACCCGGTTCGGCGTCGGCGGGAACTTCTTCGGTCTGGGTACCAGTGTGTACTTCGCCAACTCCGGCGACAGCATCCAGCCCGAGGCCTCGCCGGAGAGCAGCGGCAGTACCGGCGAGGTGCGTCCTCGCCTTCCCCAGGAGTCGGCCGCCCAGCCGCCCTCTGAGGAGGAAGCCGCCCCCGTCACATTTCCCACACCCGTGAGCCCCGCTGACCTCGAACGGCTGCGCTACCAGCACGAAGCGGAGGCGTACGAGCGCAGGCTCGGCGACTACCTCTCCGAGCATCCGCAGGTCGTCGAGCAGATGGCCCGCTTCGCGCGGACCCTCTGGGAGAGGACGCCCGCGTCGATGCGGGGCGCCCTCGGCACCCACCAGAACGTCGTGCCCGGCGCGGTCGGCGACGACCTGGAGACTCTGGAACAGGTCGCCTACCATGGCAACTTCCGAGAGCAGTCGACGCTCGTCTGGAACGGGCTGCGGTCGAGGGTCTTCGGCATCCTGCTCGGAACGTCGCTCACCCATCCGCCGGTGATCGCGCGGGAGCGCCGCTGGCGCGGCGATCCGTCCGACGGTCCGTTCAACCGGCGCACCCCGGACGAACTGCGTCCGCCGCTCAGCTCCGCCGAACGGCAGTTCTCCTCGGACGGCACCACCTGGAAGCCGGGCGAGGAACAGTCGGGCATCGATCACCGCCCGCCCCGGCAGGCGGACGGGGACGACCGGCCGCTCACTCTGGAGGACTCCCCGCACGCGGCCGCCCAGCGAAGCGGTGGCCTGATCGTGACGGGCACGTCCGGAACCGCCTACAACCTGCTCGAAGCCGCCGAGGCGGCCAACGAGCAGTGGGGCGCGGACTTGGACCTCGGCTGGATACGACTTGCGGCCGTCGGAACGTTGCTGGCCAACCGTCACCACACACTTCATGAAATCCTCGCGGCCGCCGAACTGTGGGGCAACGACGCCGCCCATCCGGCACGTCGCGACCTGGGCTTCGACTACGACGACAACCCGGGCCGCTACCACCGGCTTGGACCGCTGTCGCAACAGGATTTGCGGGAGAACGTCGCGGTCGGCGGGCGGTTCCCGGACGAACGCGTCCAGGAGTTCTACGCGGACGCCGGATCGGGTGTCACGACGAACTCCACCACGCCGCTGCTGTCGCACCTGCTGCCCGAGGACTCGTGGTGGCGTCTGTTCATCGACCCCAACGTGCACGACGAGGCCTTCCGGAGTTCCGCCGAGGACGTGGGCGGGCATCTGGACGCCACGACGTACCCCGGCTACCGGCAGGGCATGACCGCGGCGTACGGGGAAGTCCTCGACGGCGGGAGGATCGGACGGGACTGGTCGCGCATCGACGCCGACGCGTACGAGGAACTGCACAACATGGCCACCAGGTATCTGGTGGCCGGCACCGGGCAGAACACGGCGACCACGTGGTCGGGCCACGAGGACGGCAGGACCACGATGCGCGGCACCGGTGCCGACCGTGTCGCGTCGGACATCCAGGACGACCTGCTGCTCGGGCGGCGGCTGCTGTTCTCCATCACCGAGCGACGGCAGCCGGGGACGCCGAACCCGCTGGTGGTCTTCCACCACGGGCAGCAGGGCGGACAGGTCTCCATCGACTATTCCCCCCGAGAAGCGCGTCAGGTGGTGCAGGCCGCCCTGGACCGCTACTACGACGAGGTGGCGGTCGCGGCAGGTCCGGACGAGAAGCTCCGGGCCATCGCCCGGCTGACCCGGGCGCTGCAGGTCCTTCAGCCGTTCACGGACGCCAACAGCCGGGTCAACGTCCATCTCCTCATGCAGAAGTTCCTGCTGGAACAGGGCTTCCGGCCGGCGATCCTGATGGACTCGCGCTCGCTGTTCCTCGGCGGGTTCACGGTCGACGAGATCGTCGCGAGTCTCAAGGACGGCATGACGCGATTCGACCAGCACGTCCGCTGGTCGAGGTGGGACGGGTTCAACCAGCCCCAGGGACCACCCGCCGAACAGCTGGACCAACTGGCCGACGACCTGGGACTGATCGGCGGTACCCCCGAGGAGCGGCACCGGCAGGTGACCGAGGTGGTACGGACGGCTCGGGCCCTGTTCGGTTCCCAACTGCCCGGCACCGATGCCCGGGACATGGCGCGCCTGGCGGCGATCCGGTCGCTGAGCGAGCCGGCCATGGCACGATTCCCGCAGGGCACCGCCGCTTCGGCGATCACCGATTACACCCGCAAGGTGTTCGGGATCGACCCCCTGGACGAGGTGAGCCACGCCCACATCGGAGCGCTCGCCGACGCCGTCGGTCAGGCGTCCGCGCTCGGGCGGCCGTTGGACTTCGACGTCCTGCGTTCCCTCGCGCAGCTGCCACAAGCCCACGGCTCCGGGCCGGACGCGGCAGCCGGCGGACAGGCGTCCGCATCGCCGGGTGCGGAACCCGCATGGGACCTGCTCGCCTACGAGCCCCCGTCCGACGGCATCGACTCGCGGGTGTTCCTGGTCTCGGAGCTGACGGGGAACGTTCCGGTGCGCGACGCCGACGATCTGGGCGCGGCGGTGGTCCCCGCCGTGAGCGGGGTGCCGCTGGGTTCGGTCCGGCTGGTGCTGCGGGCCGCTGCCGGGTCGTTCGGCGGCGATCCGGTCGAGACCGTTTCCGAGGTGGCGGAAGGCTTGGGCGCTCCGGTGGATCTGCTGCTGGCGGGCTCCGACGGCGTCGTACGTCTGCTGCGGTTCGACGACCGTGGGGGTCATGAGGACCTGGGCCAGGTGTCGCAGGCGAACGGCTCGGACAACGGCACGGAACCCGCATGGGATCTGCTGGCCTACGAGCCCCCGTCCGACGGCATCGACTCGCGGGTGTTCCTGGTCTCGGAGCTGACGGGGAACGTTCCGGTGCGCGACGCCGACGATCTGGGCGCGGCGGTGCTCCCCGCCGTGAGCGCGGTGTCGATGGGTTCGGTCCGGCTGGTGCTGCGGGCCGGGGCCGGGTCGTTCGGCGGCGATCCGGTCGAGACCGTCTCCGAGGTGGCGGACAGACTGGGCGCTCCGGTGGACCTGCTGCTGGCCGGTCCCGACGGCGTCGTACGTCTGCTGCGGTTCGACGACCGTGGCGACCACGAGGACCTGGGCCCGGTGTCGTAGGCGAACGGCTTGCGGAGTGCCGTGGAGCCGGGCGGGACACGGCTCGACGCGGGACCTGTCGATCTTCGTCTCCGAGGTGACCGGGGAGATGCGGCGCCTGCAGGGCCTCGGGCGTAACGAGCCGCTGCACGTGGACGAGCAGACCGTGAGAGACACGCACGACGAGCTGCCCTCGGATCAGCTGCGGCGGCCCATCGCCCAGCTCATCGTCTCGGGCCGGACCGGCGGGCTGCGCGGCGGCGCACCCACCACCACCACGACTGGAGGAGGTGGCCACTCACCTGCCGCCCACGGCGCAGCCATCCGCGTCCGCCGCGGCGGAGGCCGGGAGCGCCTGGCGCGGCCCCGGACGGCCCCTGGGCGGCGGTTCCGCGACGCAGGCGGCCCCCGCCGAGGCGGCCACGCAGCCCACGGCGACGGAACCGGCGCCCACGGCGGCCACCACCGAGCCGACGGCGCCCGCTGCCACCGCTCCCGCCGTTCCCGTCACCACCGCCCCGGTGGAGGATCAACCGTACTGACGCCGGACCTGGCACCTGCCCGGCGACAAGACCATGTTCGGTGTCGGCGGGAACTTCCTCGGCCTGGGTGCCGGCTTCTCGTTCGCCAACTCGGGCGACAGCATCCATTGGTCCGACCCGACCGTCTGACATCGGAGCCGGTGGCAGACTGAGGCCAGTGACGGACCAGGTGCCGAAGGACGTTAGCGTGGTCGGTGCCAAGGACGAGGGCCATGCTGGGGCCGGGGGCGGAGTGAGGGAAGACATGCAGGTCGGGGCGGTGGCGTGAGGATTCTGCACACGTCCGACTGGCATCTCGGGCGGGCGTTCCACCGGGTGAACATGCTCGACGCCCAGTCGGCGTTCATCGGTCACCTGGTCGATACCGTGCGTGACCGTGACGTCGACGCGGTGGTCGTGTCGGGGGACGTGTACGACCGGGCGGTTCCCCCGCTCGCCGCCGTGGAGCTCTTCGACGACGCCCTTCACCGGCTCGCCGCGCTGGGCGTGCCCACGGTGATGATCTCCGGGAACCACGACTCGGCGCGTCGGCTCGGCGTGGGCGCCGGTCTGATCGGGCGGGCCGGTATCCATCTGCGTACCGAACCGGCGGCGTCCGGTACTCCCGTGGTGCTCGCGGACGCCTTTGGTGACGTGGCGTTCTACGGTCTGCCGTACCTGGAACCGGCCCTGGTGAAGGACGAGTTCGGGGTGACGAAGGCAGCCCACGAGAGTGTGCTGGCCGCCGCGATGGACCGTGTACGCGTCGACCTGGCCGGGCGCCCGGACGACACCCGCTCCGTCGTACTCGCCCACGCCTTTGTCACCGGCGGCGAGGCCAGCGACAGTGAGCGGGACATCACCGTCGGCGGGGTGGCCGCCGTGCCGGCCGGGGTCTTCGCCGGTGTGGACTACGCGGCCCTGGGGCACCTGCACGGCTGCCAGACGATCAGCGAGCGCGTACGCTACTCGGGCTCTCCGCTGCCGTACTCCTTTTCGGAGGCCGGGCACCGCAAGAGCATGTGGCTCATCGACCTGGGCGCCGACGGCTCGATCGACGCCGAGCGCGTCGACTGCCCGGTGCCCCGCCCCCTGGCCCGGATCCGCGGCACGCTGGAGGAACTCCTCGCCGAACCCGGTCTCGCCCGCCACGAGGACTCCTGGGTGGAGGCGACCCTGACCGACACGGTCCGTCCGGCGGACCCCATGGCCCGGCTCACCGGTCGGTTCCCGCACATGCTCAGCCTCATGTTCGCGCCGGACAGGGACCCCGACGACCCCGACGTGACGTATGCCCGGCGCCTCGCGGGCCGTACCGACCAGGAGGTCGCGCAGGACTTCGTGGCTCATGTGCGCGGGGCCGGCCCGGACGCGTCGGAGCGGGCGGTGCTGGGCGCCGCGTTCGACGCCGTGCGCGCGGATGACGCCGTACGGGAGGTGGCCCGGTGAGGCTGCACCGGCTCGACGTCACCGCCTTCGGACCCTTCGGCGGCAGCCAGTCCGTCGACTTCGACGCCCTCTCCGCGGCCGGGCTGTTCCTGCTGCACGGGCCGACCGGCGCCGGGAAGACCTCCGTCCTGGACGCAGTGTGCTACGCGATCTACGGCTCCGTGCCCGGCGCCCGGCAGAACGGCCAGGGCCTGTCCCTGCGCAGCGACCACGCCGTCCCGGGAACCCGTACCGAAGTCCGCCTGGAACTGACCGTCGCCGGCAGGCGGCTGGAGGTCACCCGCCAGCCGCCCTGGGAACGGCCCAAGAAGAGGGGCCGGCCCGGTACCACGGTCGACAAGGCCCAGACCTGGCTGCGCGAGTACGACCCGACGCGCGGTGCCTGGAAGGACCTCAGCCGGTCCCACCAGGAGATCGGTACCGAGTTCGAGCAGCTCCTCGGCATGAGCCGCGAGCAGTTCTGTCAGGTGGTCCTGCTGCCCCAGGGCGACTTCGCACGCTTCCTGCGTGCCGACGCCGAGGCCCGCGGCCGACTGCTCGGCCGTCTCTTCGACACCCGGCGCTTCGCCGAGGTCGAGAAACGTCTCGCGGAGCGCCGACGGGCGACGGAAGCCCGTGTGCGGGAAGGCGACGCGGCGCTGCTGGCCGACGCGCACCGCATGCAGCAGGAAGCGGGCGACGCCATGGAGCTGCCCGAGCTGGCTCCGGGCGAGCCGGGGCTCGCCGAGACGGTGCTGGCCGCGGCGGCCGTCGCCCGCAGCACCGCCCGTGAACGCCTCACCCTGGCCCGCTGCCGCCTCACCGCCACCGAATCCGCCCAGGCCGCCGCCGACCGGGCCCTGGCCGACGCACGTGAACTGGCCCGGTTGCAGGGCAGGTTCGCCGAAGCCCGGGAGCGGGCGGCGCGGCTGGACGAGGGGGCAGGTGACCGCCGCGAAGCACAGGAGCGCATGGAGCGGTCCCGCAAGGCGGAGAGGGTCGCCCCGGCCCTGGAACTGCGCGAGACCGCCGACATCGAGCACCGGCAGGCGGCCGCCGCCGAGGACCGCACCCGCGCGCTGCTTCCGGACAGCTTCGTGGACGCCGGGCCGGCAGGCCTGGCGGCCGCCGCCCGGCGGGCCGCCGAGGAACTCGGCAGCCTTGACTCCGCCCGCCGCGCCGAACAACGGCTCGCCGTGCTCGTCGAGGAGCGGGCCGGTCTCGACCGCCAAGAACGCGCCGACGAAGACATCCTGCGGGACGCCGAGAGCTGGCTCACCGAGTGGGACGGCCTGCGCACCGCACTCCAGACCCGGATCGACGCCGCGCTGGAGGCCGCCACCCGCGCCGAGCAGCTCGGCGCCCGGCGCGAGCCTGCCCGGCGGCGCCTCGACGCGGCCCGGCTGCGTGACCGGCTGACCCGTGACGCCGATGAGGCGGCGCAGCGGGCGCTGGACGCCGAGCACCGGGCCCTGGAGGTCCGCGCGCACTGGCTGGACCTCAAGGAACAGCGGCTGAACGGCATCGCGGCGGAACTCGCCGCGGGCCTCACCGACGGCGAACCGTGCGCGGTGTGCGGGGCCACCGAACACCCCGCGCCCGCCCGCAAGGTCGCCGGGCATGTCGACCGGGCGGCGGAGGAGCGGGCCGAGGCCGCCTCCCGTGACGCCGACGAGGAGCACACGCGGGCCCGGCACCGGCTGGGCGCCGTACGCGAAGCCCTGGCCGCCGCCACCGCGGAGGCAGGCGACGCGCCCACCGACCGGACCGCCGCCGAGACGGACGAACTGGAGCGGGAGTACGCGCTGGCCCGCCGGGACGCCTCCGCCCTGCACCCCGCGCAGGAGGAACTGCGCCGGGCCGAACAGGAGCGCGAGCGGCGCCTGACCGACCGTGGACAGGCCGAGGTGCGGACCGCCTCACGTGCCGCGCGACGGGACACCCTGGAGCGTGAACGAACCGCCCTCGAAGAAGAGCTGACCGACGTGCGGGGGGCGGCCGGCAGCGTGGCCGCGCGGGCCGCGCACCTGGAGCGACGGGCCGCGCTGCTCACCGACGCGGCCGACGCCGCGCGGACCGCCGAGGACAGTGCCCAGCGGCTCAAGGACGCCGACGCCCGACTCGCCGACGCCGCCTACCGGGCCGGCTTCGAGACCCCCGGGGCCGCGGCCGCCGCGCTCCTCGACGACGAGGCCCACCGCGCGCTGCAACGGCGCCTGGATGCCTGGCAGTCCGAGGAGGCCGCCGTCCGCGCGACACTCGCGGAGCCCGGCACCGCGGAGGCCGCCCAACAGCCGCCGGCCGCTCTCGCCGACGCCGAGCGGGACGCGGCCGCGGCCGCCCAGCGACTGCGCGACGCCGCCTCCGCACATGACTGGGCCGCCCGCTGCTGCGCCGAACTCGACCGGCTCTCCGCCCGGGCGGCCGCCGGCGTACGACGGCTCGCTCCGCTGCGCGAGGAGTACGACCGGGTGGCCCGCCTGGCCGCGCTCACCGCGGGCACCTCGGCGGACAACGAACGCCGGATGCGCCTGGAGGCGTACGTCCTTGCCGCCCGGCTTGAACAGGTCGCCGCCGCCGCGACGGTACGGCTACGGCGCATGTCCTCCGGCCGCTACACGCTCGTCCACTCCGACGACCGTACCGGCCGCGGCCGCAGTGGACTCGGGCTGCACGTCGTCGACGCCTGGACCGGGCGCGAGCGGGACACGGCCACCCTGTCGGGCGGTGAGACGTTCTTCGCCTCCCTCGCCCTGGCCCTCGGGCTCGCGGACGTCGTCACGGACGAGACCGGAGGCGTCCGCCTGGACACCCTCTTCATCGACGAGGGCTTCGGCAGCCTCGACGACCAGGCCCTGGACGAGGTCCTCGACGTCCTCGACTCCCTCCGCGAACGCGACCGCAGCGTCGGCATCGTCAGCCATGTCTCCGACCTGCGCCGCCGGATCCACACCCAGCTGGAGGTGGTGAAGGGCAGAACGGGGTCGTCGCTCCGGCAGCGGGGTGGGTGACGAATCACAAAACCCACCGTGTCGTCCCCTCGCGTGACGTTCTTGACCGAGTACCCCACTCACTCACCGGGCGAGCGGGCGGCGCGGGAGCGGTGAGGAGTAGACGACGCTCGTCGTGACCGACCCGAGTGTCCCGATTCTGCCGGACACTTCCTCCAGGTGACGCATCGAACGGGCGGTGACCTTGATGACGAAGCAGTCGTCACCTGTCACATGGTGTGCCTCCAGGATCTCGGGCGTCACCGCCACCAGGTCATGGAAGGGCTTGTAGTTGCCGTTCGGATACCGCAGCCGTACGAAGGCGAGGATCCCGAGGCCGAGACGCTCCGGATCGACCACCGCGGCGTACCCCTGGATGACACCCTCCTCCTCCAGCCGCCGCACCCGCTCGGTGACCGCGCTCGCGGACATCGAGACGGCGCGGGCGAGATCGGCGAAGCTGGTCCGGCCGTCACGTTGCAGGACGTCGAGGATGCGCCAGTCGGTGGCGTCCGGGGAATAGTCGGTCACCTCCGAGGAATAGCAGGAGAATCCCCGGCTGATCAAGGGATATGCCGTGGATCACGTCTCCAGACGGGCGGGCCGCACTCATAGATTTCAGGTGACCGAGATCTTTGAGGGAGAACCCGCAATGAACCCCAGCGCCACCGTTTCCGCCGGCTCCGCCAACCCCGTGCTGCGGGTCGCTCCGGCGGCTCCGGCCGAGGCCGCCGCCCACTTCCGGGCGAGCCTTGCCTTCCACGCGGACGTGTCCGACGTGGCCGCCGCGCTCGCCGCCGGAGGCCACCCCGGCTTCGTCGTCCTGGACACCCGCTCCACCGAGTCCTGGGACCAGGGCCACATCCCCGGCTCGGTCCACCTGCCGACCGCGCTCATCCCCGAACAGGCCGAACGACTCCTCGACAAGGCTCTGCCGGTGGTCACCTACTGCTGGGGTCCCGCCTGCAACGGCGCTGCCCGGGCCGCCCTCGCCCTGGCCGAGCTCGGCTTCCAGGTCAAGGAAATGCTCGGCGGCTTCGAGTACTGGGCACGGGAGGGCTTCGCCTACGAGACCTGGCAGGGCGAGGAGAGCCGCCCCGCCGACCCGCTGACCGCACCCGTCGGCGGCGACTGCGGCTGCTGACCCGGAGCGGCAGCGGGAGACACTGCGCGTGCGGCGGGTCCGTGAGCCTGTCGCGGGTCCGTGAGGCTGCGGCGGCCCCGCACCGGAAGTGCGGGGCCGCCGGCCGTGATGTCCGGGTCAGAGTGCGGACAGTTCCTCCACCAGGTCGTCCAGGCCCAGTGAGCCCTGCGAGAGGGCCGCCATGTGCCAGGCCTTCAGGTCGAAGGCGTCACCGTGCCGCTCACGGGCGTTCTCCCGGCCGCGCAGCCAGGCACGCTCGCCGAGCTTGTAGCCGATCGCCTGGCCGGGGATGGTCAGGTACCGGGTCAGCTCGCTCTCCACGAAGTCCGCCGGACGGCTGCTGTGTCCGCCGAAGAACTCCTCGGCCAGCTCCGGCGTCCAGCGCTCACCCGGGTGGAACGGCGAGTCCGCCGGGATCTCCAGCTCCAGGTGCATGCCGATGTCCACGATCACCCGGGCCGCGCGCATCATCTGCGCGTCGAGGTAGCCGAGGCGGTGCTCCGGATCCGTGAGATAGCCCAGTTCGTCCATCAGGCGCTCCGCGTACAGCGCCCAGCCCTCCGCGTTGGCACTCACCCCGCCGATGGTGGCCTGGTAGCGGGAGAGGTCCTCCGCCACGTGCGCCCACTGCGCGAGCTGGAGGTGATGACCGGGCACGCCCTCGTGGTACCAGGTCGACACCAGGTCGTACGCCGGGAACCTGGTCTGCCCCATCGTCGGCAGCCAGGTACGGCCGGGCCGCGAGAAGTCCTCCGACGGAGCCGTGTAGTACGGCGCTGCCGCACCGCCGGGCGGGGCGATGCGCGACTCCACCTTCCGAACCCGCTCGGCGAGTTCGAAGTGCGTCCCGTCCAGGTCGGCGATCGCCTGGTCCATGAGTCCCTGGAGCCATTCGCGGACCTCTTCGACACCCTCGATGTGCGTGCCGTGCTCGTCGAGGTGCGCGAGCGCCGTCCACGGGGTCTCGGCGCCCGGAAGGATCTTCTCGGCCTCCTTCTTCATCTCGCCGAGCAGACGGTGGAACTCGGACCAGCCGTACGCGTAAGCCTCGTCCAGGTCCATGTCCGTGCCGTTGAAGTAGCGCGCCCAGCGGGCGTACCGCTCACGGCCCACGGTGTTCGGCGCGCCCTCGATCGCGGGGGCGTAGACGTCCCGCATCCAGTCCCGGAGCTCCACGACGGCCGCGGTCGCCCCGCGCGCGGCCTCGTCCAGCTCCGCCCGCAGCGCCTCGGGTCCGGCCGACGCGAAGTCCTCGAACCAGCCGAGCCCCTTACCGTCCGTGTCCGACCAGGCGGTCAGCTGGCCGATGAAGGTGGCCGTCGGACGCGGAGCCCCGTGCAGCTTCCGCTCCAGGCCGAGCGCCAGGGACTCGCGGTAGCCGGCCAGCGCGGCCGGAACCGCGCGGAGCCGCTCCGCGATCGCCGCCCAGTCCTCGTCCGTCTGGGCCGGCGTCACGGTGAACACATCGCGCACCGAATGAGGCGGCGTGCTCAGATTGCCGACCGCGCGCAAGCCCTCCTCGGCCTCGTGCACGGCCAGCTCGGCGGTGAGCCGCTCACGCAGCAGACGCCCGCAGCGCCGCTCCACGTCACGGTCCGCTCCCGGCTGCCGCTCCGCCTCGTCCAGCTTCGCCAGCGTGGTGCGCGCCAGCCGTGCCAGCGCCTCCTGACCGGCGGGGGAGAAGTCGGGCAGCCTGCCCGAGCTCTCCTTCGCACCGAGGTAGGTGCCGGTCACCGGGTCGAGGGTGATGAGCTCGTCGACATAGGCGTCGGCGACCTCGCGGGGCAACGGGCTCTTGGTCTCAGACATGCCGCCCATCCTCATACGGCGACCATGTCCGCGTCACCCGTGCAGTACCGATTCCGCTGTGGGCGTGGTCGGGGGCAGCAGGGGCCCGCACTCCCACTGCTGGAAGATCAACCGGGTCTCGACTCGGGCCACTTCGCGCCGGGCCGTGAACTCGTCCAGCACCAGCCGTTGCAGGTCCGCCATGTCCGCCACCGCCACATGCACCAGATAGTCGTCCGGCCCGGTCAGGTGGAACACCGTCCGTATCTCCGGCAGCACCCGTATCCGCTCCACGAACGGACCGACCAGCTCCCTGCGGTGCGGCCGGACCTGCACCGACAGCAGCGCCTGGAGGCCGCGCCCCAGCTTCGCCGGGTCGAGCCGCAGCTGATGTCCGAGTATCACCCCCGAGCGGCGCAGCCGGGCCACCCGGTCAAGACATGTCGACGGCGCGACTCCCACCTGGGCGGCGAGGTCGCGATACGTCATCCGGGCGTCGTTCTGCAGCAGTCGCAGCAGACGTAGATCCACCGGATCCAGTACGACTGATTCGGCCATTGGCGGAACGTAGCACGGTATCCGGCTCCTGTGGTCCGTCCGGTGTTCACCCTTCCGGCCATGGACTCAGCGAGCACTCGCGGAACCGGGTTCCGCGCATACGGCGACCAGCGCACCACCTCCCGAGCACTTGCCACCGAGGCCGTGCACGCCGGCCGGGACGATCTCGCCCGGCAGGGCCTGCACGCCGTGCCGATCGACCTGTCCACCACCTACCCCTCGTACGACAGCCGCGGCGAGGCCGACCGCATCGACGCCTTCGCAGCCACCGGCGCCGAACCGGACGGACCGCCCGTCTACGGG
This sequence comes from Streptomyces sp. NPDC086787, assembly GCF_044745865.1. Lineage (NCBI taxonomy): Bacteria > Bacillati > Actinomycetota > Actinomycetes > Kitasatosporales > Streptomycetaceae > Streptomyces > Streptomyces sp. NPDC086787. The sequence continues at coordinate 159,349 of NZ_JBIVBC010000011.1, forward strand.
CGGCTCGGCAACCCGACCGTCGCCCGGTTCGAGACCGCCCTGGCCCGGTTGGAGGGCACCGAGTCCGCCGTCGCCTTCGCCAGCGGCATGGCCGCGCTGACCGCGGTACTCCTCGCCCGGTCCGCGGCCGGCCTGCGGCACGTCGTGGCGGTACGGCCCCTGTACGGATGCAGCGACCACCTGCTGACCGCCGGGCTGCTCGGCACCGAGGTGACCTGGACCGACCCGGCCGGGATCGCGGACGCGATACGCCCGGAGACCGGGCTGGTCATGGTCGAGTCCCCGGCCAATCCGACCCTCGCCGAAGTCGATCTGCGGGCCGTCGCCCATTCCTGCGGCACCGTGCCGCTGCTCGTCGACAACACCTTCGCCACCCCCGTGCTCCAGCGGCCGGCGGGGCAGGGTGCCCGGATCGTGCTGCACAGTGCCACCAAGTACCTGGGCGGGCACGGCGACGTCCTCGCCGGCGTGGTCGCCTGCGACGAGGAATTCGCCCGGCAGCTGCGGCAGATACGGTTCGCCACCGGCGGAGTGCTGCATCCGCTGGCCGGCTATCTGCTGCTGCGCGGGCTGTCCACGCTGCCCGTGCGGGTGCGGGCCGCCTCCGCGACCGCTGCCGAGCTGGCCCGCCGGCTGGCCGGCGACCCGCGGGTCACCTGGGTCCACTATCCACGCATCGGCGGAGCGATGATCTCCTTCGAGGTCCAGGGGGACCCGCACGAGGTCATCTCCCGGGTCCTGCTCGTCACCCCGGCCGTGAGTCTGGGCAGCGTCGACACCCTGATCCAGCACCCGGCCTCCATCAGCCACCGGATCGTGGACGCCGAGGACCGGCGTGGCGCGGGCGTCAGCGACAAGCTGCTGCGCATGTCGGTGGGTCTGGAGGACGTCGAGGACCTGTGGGAGGACCTGGACGCCGCACTCGGCGGCGCCCCTCAGGTGCCGTCACCCGTCAGCCTCCGGCAGGCTCTGAGCTGACGGTGCTCAGTCCCGGCCGACCGCCCCGCCGTACTGCTCCTGCCTGCTGTCGTACGGCAGCCGCGAGACGGCCGGGGCGGTCTCCAGCCGGGCCGTGATCACGAGCGTGCCCTCCTCGATCTGGTAGTCCAGCGGGAGGTCCAGCCCGCGCATGGCGGCGACCATGCCGGTGTTGGACGCCTGCGTCACCGCGTAGACGCTCTCGCAGCCCGCCTCGACCGCCATCGCCACCAGGCGGCCCAGCAGCTCAGCGCCGATGCCCCGGCGCTGCCACTCGTCCTCCACCAGCAGCGCGACCTCGGTCTCGTCCCCGTCCCACAGCAGATGGCCGAGCCCGACGATGCGTCCCGACGGGGTCTGCACCGCGAGCGTCCGCCCGAAGCGCGGGCTGAGCAGATGGTTCAGATAGCGGTCCGCGTCACCGACCGGCCCGTGGTACCGCATGGCAAGGGTCCGCTTCGAGCACCGTTCGTGCATCGCCTTCGCCGCCGCGACGTCGTCGGTGTCGGCCCGGCGCACGGTGATCGCGTTGCCCTCGGGCAGCGTCAGCACGTCCAGGCCGCGCGGAACGCGCGGGCCCAGCCGGGCATCCAGCTCCACCAGCGCGCGCGCCCGCGCGAACTCGGTCGGCGTGAAAGGGAGATACGGCCGCTCCACGGTGATCACCCCGCCCTCCGGAGCCCGCAGCCGCATCACCGTGTCCTCGAGCACGCCCCCGGCGGGCACCGCCTCCTGCGCACGGCCACCCCCGACCGGTGCGGCGGGCAGCGAACGGATCGTGCACCGTCCCAGCAACTGCCGCAGTGCCAGCGGGAGTTCCGCCGCGTCCACGGCGGTACGGGCCGCGAGGCCGAGCACCCTTGTCGGCGCGTCCACCAGATCGTGCGCGTCGGCCCGCTCCATCCAGGTGTTCGTGCCCCCGGCGCGCGAGACCACGCGGCTGATCTCGGCGGACGGGGCCTCGCCCGGGGCGCGCAGCAGGAACTCGTCCACTGTGCCCTCGGCGAGCGGATGCGTCTGCAGGCTGAGGATGTCCACCCGCTGCCCGGCGAGGGCCGCGCACAGCGCGGCCAGCGAGCCCGGTTCGTCCCTCACCGTCGTCCGCATCCGCCACAGCGTGCCCGCTCCGGTCACGGACCCGGCGACTGCCCCGGGTTCGCCGGACGGCCCGGCCTGCCGCACCGAGGCGGACGGCCGGGCGCCGGTATCACTCGTGGGGGGCGCGTGCCCATGGCGTCGTGCCCACCATGTGTGGAACCCGGCCGTGGCGGCCAGCGTCACCGCCGAGATCACCAGCAGCACTGGACCGTCGGGGCCGTGCCCGACCATGTTCGCCGCCGCGTCGGCCACCGCCACGGCCGTGAACAGGGCGGCGAGTTCGACGACGTCCCGCCGCCAGTGGTGCACGGGACGTCCGTGCTTCGTGCGTGTCACATCAGACATGTCTCGATTCATGCAGCCACTGTGAAGGATCGGTGTTGCGTGATCACGAACGCCTTGTGACCGAAGGGTAAAACACGCTTCAGTCTGTTTTGTTGCTCTCTCCAGTAGCGGTGTCGCTGGTAGCGGTGTCGGCCTCTTCGGCCACCACGTGTTCGACATGCGGACCGACCGCGGGCGGGGCCACCTCGGGCTTGAGACCTCCCGGGGTGCGATGGAACACCCAACCCGGAGAGGAGTCGGCGGTGACTACTGGCCGACCCGGCCCGGCTGGAGCGTCCGGGTGAACAGCACGGTGCCGTCCTGCTCCCGCAGCCGCACCGTCAGCTCCCCGCTGTGGCCGTCGATGTCGACCTCACCGAAGAACTGGTAGCCCCCGGCGGGCGAGACGTTCGACGCGGTCGGCGCCTTCACGAACACCCGCTCCGGACCGAAGGTGCTGTCAAGCGCGGAGGCCGGGAAGGCGCCCGCGTTCAGCGGGCCGGAGACGAACTCCCAGAACGGCTCGAAGTCGGTGAACGCGGCTCGTGACGGCTGGTAGTGCTGTGCCGAGGTGTGGTGCACGTCGGCCGTCAGCCACAACGTGCCGGTGATTCGCCGGTGTTTGACGAACCGCAGCAGTTCGGCGATCTGGAGTTCCCGGCCCAGCGGTACGCCCGGGTCGCCCTGTGCGACCGCCTCGAAGTTCGGCCGGCTCTCCGTCGGGTCGGGCACGACCAGGCCGATCGGCATGTCCGCGGCGATCACTTTCCACACCGCCCGCGACCGCGACAGCTCACGCTTGAGCCACTCCAACTGCTCAAGGCCGAGGATGCCCTGTGGGTCCACGGTCTGCCGGCCGGGGGAGTTGGCGTTCCGGTAGGTCCGCATGTCGAGTACGAACACGTCGAGGAGCGGGCCCTGGTGAAGCACACGCTGGACCCGGCCCTCCTTCGCGCCCGGCCGCAGCGTGGAGAGCGGGAAGTACTCGCCGAACGCCCGCCGGGCCCGCGCCGCCAGCACGTCGACGCTCTTCTCCGTGTACCTGGGGTCGGAGTCGGTGATCAACTCGCCCGGGTACCAGTTGTTGCGCACTTCGTGGTCGTCCCACTGGATGACGGACGGGACCTGGGCGTTGAACCGCTTCAGGTTCTCGTCGAGCAGGTTGTAGCGGAAGTTGCCGCGGTACTCGGCGAGGGTCTCGGCGACCTTCGACTTCTCCTCGGTGGTGATGTTCCGCCAGACGCCGCCGCCCGGCAGGGCCTGGGTGGCCGTGAGCGGTCCGTCGGCGTAGATGTTGTCGCCGCTGCAGAGGAAGAAGTCCGGGTCGAGTCGTGCCATCGCGTTGTAGATCCGGTAGCCGCCGAGGTCGGGGTTGATGCCCCAGCCCTGGCCCGCCAGGTCGCCCGACCACAGGAACCGCACGCCGTCACGCGGGCGCCGGGACACGGTGCGGAAGGTGCCGGTGACCGGCTCGCCGGTGCGCCGCGGGTCGTCGGGGTCGGCGAGCAGCACGCGGTAGTGGATCTGCTCCCCGGACGGCAGTCCGCGCAGCCGGGTGGTGCCGGTGAAGTCGGTGTCCGCGCCGAGCAACGGCCCGTGCAGGCGGTGCGGACTGCGGAACGACTCGGTGGCCGACGTCTCCACGATCATCCGCGCGGGCCGGTCCGAACGCACCCACACCAGACCGGAGTCGGACGTCACGTCGCCCGCCTGCACGCCCCAGCCCGCCGAGGGCCGGCCGGACCGGGCGAACGCCGGTGCCGCGCCGAGGGCCGTGGGCAGGGCCAGGGCCGCCGACGCGGCCAGGGAGCCGCGCAGGACACTGCGGCGGGCGGGGAGCGGACGGTGGGACATGGATTCCTCCAGTACGGGGTCCGGCCTGTTGGCACTGCCACAACTACTGGTGCGCCGCAGCGCCCACGGAAACCACAGATGAACAACCGGCCCCGGCGGCAGATGAGTCGGTGACCGGCAGACCTGTGTCCGGGCCCGGGTGCTTCCAAAAGAAACCCGACACGGTCAGCGGCTGCCGTCCAGGATGACGCGTGCGACGAGCGCCGGGTCGTCGTTCATGGGGCAGTGGCCGCAGCCGGGGAGGCGTACCAGCCGGGCGCGGGGGATGATCTGCTTCGCGCGGACACCCTGGCGGCGCACCAGCAGCCAGTCCCTGGTGCCCCAGCCCACGGTCACCGGGATTCCGGGGATGTCATGGGTGAACTGGACGGCGGCCCCGGCCCGCAGGGTCGCGTCGAACCCGGTGGCACCGGCCAGCGCGAGGGTCTCGGCGACCACCGCCTCGGGTGAACGGCGGCTGGGACGGGCATAGATCGTGCTGGTCAATGCCGTTCGGCCGGCCGCGGTGCGGGCCATTCGCTCGACCACGGGAAGCGGCAGTTGCCGGGAGATCCGGCGCATCGTGAGCAGGACGCCGAAGGCGTAGCGCCGCTCGGCCTCCGACCAGAACCCGGCGGGGGAGAGGGCGGTGACGGACCGTACGAGTTTCGCGTGGCCGAGTTCCAGTGCCAGCAGGCCGCCCAGGGAGTTGCCCGCCACGTGCGGGCGGTCCAGTTCCAGGGCCTCGAACAGGGCACCGAGCACGGCGCGGGTGGACGGCAGGTCGTAGGTGACGCCGTCCGGCAGAGCGGGGGACGCGCCGAATCCGGGCAGATCCACGGCGATCACTTCGCGCTCGGTCGCGAGGATGTCCACCACCGGGTCCCAGGCCTGACGGTGATGGCCGATCCCGTGCAGCAGCACCAGCGGTGCGCCGTCGCCCACGCGCGTGTAGGAGACGGTCACCGGGCGCGGGCCCTGCGGGGTGGGGACCTTGAAGGAGACGGCGGCGGACATGGGGTGCTCCTTGTCTGGACTGGCCGACGGACGCCGTAGCAGCTTGTCAGTAATAGCTACCAGCAGGTAGCCCTTGGTTGCGGCGTGTCGTTGGCGCGGAGCACGCCGTGGCACCCGATCCGCGCGCGGGCGAGGGGCCGGGGATTGGTATTGACCAAGGGTGGGGGCCGTCCTATCGTCGCAGATAAGTGCAACAACCTTTAATAAACAAGGGCGCCAAAAAACGCCGCCGCAGACCACGGCGATCGCGGAGGACAGGGTGGGGACCACGCAGCTGGAACCGGTGCCGGAACCGAAGTACTGGCACCTCAGGACCGTGCTCAGCGAGGCACTGGACTCGGAGTTCTCGGTCGGCGAGATCCTGCCCAACGAGCGCGACCTCGCCGCCCGCTTCGGTGTCGCCCGCGCCACCCTTCGCCAAGCCCTCGAACAGCTCGAACTGGAAGGCCGTCTCCAGCGCCGCCGCGGCGTCGGTACGACCGTCGCCCCGCCGCGCGTCGGTGTGGCCGTCGGCACCGAACGGCACGTCTGGCCCGGCGCTGCCGATGACGCGTGGCAGCCCGCCGACAGCACCCGGTCGGCGCCGCCCGCGGCCGTCGCCGACGCCCTCGGCACCGGCCCCGAGCAGCCCGTGCACACCGTGCGCCGCTCCCGTGTCTCCCAGGGCCGGCCGGTCGCCGCGGAACTGCTCTACATCCCGGACGCCTCGGTGCCCGACCTGACCGCCATCGACACGCCGTCCGGCCCGGCACGCGCGCGTGCGGTGCTGCGCGAGCTCCAGCGGCTGGACCTGGAAGGCCAGGACCGAGCCGTGGAACTCGGCTCGGCCCGCGCCGAGGACGCCAGGGAACTCGACCGGCTCCCCGGGGCACCCGTGCTCGTCGTCACCACCCGGTACACCGCCGAGGGACGCACCGCCGCGCTCTCCGTCGCCACCTACCGCGCGGACACCTGCCGGCTGACCTTCGGTGACTCCGGCGGCGTGGAGATCCACCACGGCACGGACCGGCAGGCGTCCTAGCGCGGGGACCGGCTGACATCCTGGGGGCGGTACGGACCGGCAGGCGACCTGGCCCGTCCTCTTCGCGGCACCCCCGCGCCCCCGTTCGGGCAGCGGGTCAGCGCCGTGCCGTCACCGTGCTCTCCACCGCGAACAGTTGCTCCTCCACGTGGTCCAGGGCGAGGCGCAGCGCTCCGGTGGCCACGGCCGCCTCGCCCAGCAGGGAGAGGGCCACTGCGGGGGGCCGCAGACAGTACCGGTCGAGTTCCCGGCGCAGCGGCTCCAGGACACCGTCCAGACCTGCCGCCCAGCCGCCGATGACCACCAGCTCCGGATCGAGGGCAAGGGCCAGCGCCGCCACGTCGTGGACGAGCCGCTGGATGAAGCGGTCCACGGCCGCGCGGGCCCGGGTGTCGCCCTCGCGCGCGAGCGCGAACACCTCGGCCACCGCTTGCTCGTCAAGCGGGTGCAGCGGCTCGTCGGTGGTGGACAGGAGCGTCTCCGGGGTGGCCTCCCGGCCCAGCAGATGCAGCGCACCGATCTCGCCGGCCGCCCCGCCGTACCCCCGGTGCAACCGCCCGCCGATCAGTGAACCCGCGCCCGGACTGAGACCGGCCAGCACGAACACCACGTCGTCCGACTCGGTCGCCGCGCCCTTCCAGTGCTCGGCCACGGCCGCCGCGTTCGCGTCGTTCTCGACCAGGACCGGACACTTGAAGGAGCGGCTCAGCCGTTCCCCGAGCCTGAGTCCCGTCCACTGAGGCAGCGCGGTGCCCAGCCGCACGGTCCCGTCGGCCTCCACGATTCCCGGCGTCCCCACACCCACGGCACGCAGCGAGCCGCGCGACACCCCGGCCCGCCGCAGCAGTTCGGCGACGGCGGTGCGCAGCCGCTCCAGCCGCTCGTCCGGGTCGGCCGTCTCGTCCACGTCCTTGGCCTGCGAGCCCAGCACCCGGCCGTCGAGATCGGCGAGGAGCGCGGTGACGCGGTGCGCGCCGATCTCCAGCCCCAGCAGGTGCCCGGCCTCCGCCCGGAACCGGAACCGCCGGGCCGGCCGCCCCTGACGCCTGGCAGCGCCCTCCTCCGCCGCCTTCTCGACCACGAGACCGGCCTCGATGAGCCCCTCGACGACCCCTTCGACCGTCGGCCGGGACAGCCCCGTCACCCGGGTGATCTCGGTGAGCGTGGCACAGTCCGTGGCACGCAGCGCGTGCAGCACCACCGCGGAATTGATCCTGCGCAGCAGCGAGGGATCGCCGCCGGTCAGCCGTCCCAACGTCCGTCCTCCCAGCTCGTGCGCGTGTGGGGCGGATCGTACTCGGCGCGGCGGTCCCCGGCGAGTGCCGGCCTGCCACGAACCCGTGGGCGCACCGGTCAGCCGGGAGCCACGAAACCCGACTCGTACGCCGCGATCACCGCCTGGGTGCGGTCCCGGGCCCCGAGCTTCGCCAGGACGGCGCTCACATGCGACTTCACCGTCTCGGTTCCGACGACCAGCCGTTCCGCGATCTCCGCGTTGGACAGCCCTCGGGAGATCAGCCGCAGCACCTCGGCCTCCCGCTCTGTCAGTTGGGCCCGTTCCAGCACGGCGCGTGCCGCCCGGTTGCCGCCGTCGTCGCCGTAGCGGGCGGCGAGCTCCCGTATCGAGGCCGGGAACAGCAGCGACTCGCCCTCGGCGACCAGCCGTACGGCGTGCACGATCTCGGCGGGCCGGGCCCGCTTCAGCAGGAACCCGTTGGCGCCCGCGCGCAGCGCCTCGTACACGTACTCGTCATTCTCGAACGTCGTCACGACGAGGATCTTCGGCGGATCGTCGACGGTGCGCAGCACCGCGCGCGTCGCCTCGATCCCGTCCAGGAGCGGCATGCGGACGTCCATGGCGACGACATCGGGCCGCAGTTGCCGGACCAACGGAATCACCGCGGCCCCGTCGGCAGCCTCACCGACAACCTCCATGTCGGGCTGCGCCTCCAGCACGGCCCGCAAGCCCGCGCGAACCAGTGGTTCGTCATCGACGAGAAGAACGGTGACCGGCATCCGGCCAGCCTAGAGCCTGTCGATACGACAGACCCTGGTGCCGGGGCACTGGATCACCGCAACGGCAGTTCAGCACGTACCTGCCAGTCGCCCTCGTGCGGTCCGGTGTGCGCGTGGCCGCCGAGGAGGGCCGCGCGCTCGCGTATGCCGCGCAGCCCACTGCCCCGGCCGGGACCGGGTGTCGCGGCTGTGAGCGGATTGCGCACCTCAAGACCGAGGCTGCCGCCCGAGACCGTCACGCGGACCCGCACGGGCACGGCTCCCGCGTGCCGCAGCACATTGGTCAGTGCCTCCTGAAGGATGCGGTATCCCTCGCGGGAGACCGGTCCGGGCACCTTCTCCACGGGACCCGTCACATCGGCGTCGACCTCGGCTCCGGCGGCGCGCGCCGACTCCAGGAGCCGGTCGGCGTCGGCCATCGTCGGTCGGCCGCTCACCGGCCGTTCCGTCTCCCGCAGGACGGCGAGCACCCGTTCCAGGTCCTCCAGGGCGGCGCGCCCCGTCTCCTCGATGGCGTTCAGAGCCCGGTCGGTGAACGTGGGGTCGCCCGCCGCCCGCGCCGCGCCCGCCTGGACCACCGCGACCGTCAGGGCGTGGCCTATGGAGTCGTGCAGCTCGCGGGCGATGCGGGTGCGCTCCAGGAGTTGTTCGGCACGCTCCTCCAGGGCGGCGAGCCGTTCGGCCGCGGACGGACCGAGCAGGCGTCGTGCGACGGCGGTGATGAGGTGGCCACAACCGACAACGACGCCGTAGTACACGACCACGGGAAGCGGGACCAGCAGGGCGTACGTCCACTCCGGCATCGTCCGGTCGAGGACCGGGAGATCGGGGGGAACGACTCCGCCAGCGGCTCTGGTGAGCTCGTACGTGAGCACCGGCAGCCACACCGTGGCGAACAGGGCCGCCGCGCCCAGCGCCATCCGGACCTCCAGCCACACCACCGTGCGCAGCCGGTCCCGCCAGGTCCGCGACGGTGTCACGGAGATGCCCGGTTCCTGCTCGCCCGGCGTGAGCAGGAGCCGCGCCTGTACGCCCTCGCCCATCCGGACGGCCGGGACTAGCCCGACCGGAACCAGCGCGAGCGCGGGCACCCACGGCGTGGACGGGTCGACGAACATCCACACGCTGACGATCAGCATCGGCACCCACAGGTGCAGCAGTCGCGTGTACGTCGTCCCCCGCAGCAGCGGGCGCAGGAATCGGGCCATTCGGTCATCGTCGCAGGCGCCACTGACAGCGGCCTCCCCCGGGCGGGGGAGACGATCCACCCCGGCGGGGGAGGAGCCAACGCCCCACTGACGTCAGGGTGTTGGCATGACCAGCATCGACGTGAGCGACCTGACCAAGGAGTACGGCGCCCGACGGGCCGTGGACCGGCTCACCTTCAGCGTCCGGCCCGGCCGGGTGACGGGCTTTCTCGGACCCAACGGCGCCGGGAAGTCGACCACCATGCGGCTCGTACTGGGCCTCGACCGGCCGACATCCGGGACCGCCACACTCGGCGGCCGCCCGTACGCCGGGTTCCACGAGCCGCTGCGCCGCGTGGGCGCCCTGCTCGACGCGGGGGCCGCGCACGGTTTTCGCACTGGACGCGACCATCTGCGGGCCCTCGCCGTGAGCAACCGCATCCCCGACCGCCGGATCGACGCGGTGCTGGAGGAGACGGGACTGGCGTCCGTCGCGCGGCACCGGGTGCGGAGTTACTCCCTGGGCATGCGGCAGCGGCTCGGCATCGCCGCCGCCCTGCTCGGCGACCCCGAGGTGATCATGCTGGACGAGCCGTCGAACGGCCTCGATCCCGCAGGCATCGTCTGGATCCGGGAGTTGCTCCGGCGGCTGGCGGCACAAGGGCGCACGGTCCTGGTCTCCAGCCACCTCATGAACGAGACCGCGACCTTCGCCGACCACCTGGTCGTCCTCGGCCGGGGCCGCCTGCTGGCCGACACCCCGGTGAAGGAGTTCATCCACGCGCGCGTGCGGCCCCATGTACGCATCCGTACGACCGACAGCCCGGCCCTCGCCGGCCTCCTCTCCAGCCGCGGTTACGACGGCGTCCCGGACGAGGACGGCGCGTGGACCGTGCGGCACGCTAGCGCGGAGGACATCGGCCGCCTCATGTCCGAAGCGGGCGTTCCCGTACTGGAACTCACCTCGCGGGAGGGCACCTTGGAGCAGGCCTATCTCGATCTGACGTCCGGCGAGGCCGAGTACACCGCACCACTGAAGGAGTCCTGACCATGTCGTTCTCGTCCGTCCTCCACGCCGAGTGGATCAAGATCCGTACGCTGCGGTCGCTGATCGGCAGCCTGACCGCGGTGCTGCTCGCCACCGCCGCGTTCTCCGCGCTCGCCTCGGTCGGTGACGACGGCTCCGATCCCCTGTTCTCGACGTTCTTCGGCGTCAGCTTCGGGCAGATCGCGGCCATCGCGTTCGGCGCGACCGCCGTCTCGTCCGAGTTCCGGGGTGGCGCCCTGCGGCTGACGCTCGCCGCGGTGCCCGACCGGCTGCGATGGTTCGCGGCCAAGGCCGCGGCGGTCGCTCTGCCCGTCCTGGCCGTGGGCCTGGTCACCGGGGCGGTGTCCCTGGCCGTGGGGCGGTCCGTCCTCGGCGCGGGCGCGCCCACCTGGGGCGAGGGGCTGCGCGCCGCGGTGGGCTGCGGCTTCTACCTCGCTCTGATGGCGCTGTTCGCGGCCGGACTCGCGGCGGTACTGCGCAGCGGGGTGGCGACCCTGAGCATCCTCGTCCCGTTCCTGCTGACGGTGTCCTTCGTCATCGGTGACCTGTCCGGCGGTGTCGCCGACTTCCTGCCCGACCGCGCAGGTCAGGTCGTACTGCACAGCGACTGGGACGGAACCCTGGGGCCCTGGACCGGGCTCGCCGTTACGGCCCTGTGGACGGCCGGGGCGCTGGTGGCGGGGGCCTGGAGCGTGCGGCGGCGGGACGTCTGACGGGTGGGCAGATCGACCGCGCCGATCGACCGTGCCGATTGTCAGTGGTGCCCGCTTTACTGGATCGCATGGACATCGCGAAGTGCCTGGCTCTCATCGACCTGCTGTGCGCCCGCGAGTTCCCCGCGCGGCACGGCAGGACGGAGCACGGTGAGAGCGGGCCCGGGTATCACATAGCCGCATTAGGGACCAGCGGCGGCTTCGAGGAGGGCGACGGAGCGGAGCGGGAGGAGACGGAGGCTCAGTACGAGGCCGACCGGGACGGACTGGGGGAGCGGCTCACCCAACGCTGGGGTCCACCGCAGGAGTTCAGTCTGTACAGCGTCCTCGAGCGCTCCCTGGACGGGGCGGAGGCCGCCCGGCCCTGGAGTGTACTGAGCGGACACGTGCCGGACGTACAGCTGTGGCAGCCGTCCGAGTCGGAGCGCTGGGTCGCACTGGGGATCTCACGGTGGGACAAGGAGCTCCCGTGCCGGCTCCTCGCGGTCGTCACGGACGTGGATCCGCCGTGACCCGCAGCCGCCCGAACTCCTCCGCCATCGTCGCCGCCGTCCAATGGGCGTTCAGCCCGCTGGGATTGGGCAGCACCCACACCCGCGTGTCGCCGATCGTCCGCTCCTGCGGCCCCACCCGCGCCGTGCGGTCCCCGAAGGCGGCCCGGTACGCGGTGACCCCGACCACGGCCAGCCACTCCGGCCGCAGCCGCGTGACCCGCTCCGACAGCAGCCGTCCGCCCCGCACATACTCCTCGGGCGTCAGCTCGTCGGCCCGCGCCGTCGCCCGCGCCACGACGTTCGTGATGCCGAGCCCGTACGAGAGCAACTCCCGCTGCTCCTCCGGCTTCAGCAGCCTCGGGGTGAAGCCGGACAAGTGCAGCACCGGCCAGAACCGGTTCCCGGGACGGGCGAAGTGGTGGCCCGTCGCGGCTGTCATCAGACCGGGGTTGATACCGCAGAACAGGACATGGAGACCGTCCGCGACGACGTCCGGGACGAGACGGTCGCGGGCGGCCTCCAGTTCCGCCTGGGTGAAGCGGGTCAGAGGATCGCTCCCGGGGTGTATCCGGCGGCCTCCGGCCGCTGCTTGACGATCTCCTCGACACGGCCCACGACGACACCGACCTGAGCCGCGGCGGCGCCGGTGAAGGACAGCTTGTCGGCCATCAGTGCCTCCAGCCGCTCGCGGTCGAGCGGGAGACGCTCGTCGGCGGCCAGCTTCTCCAGCAGGTCGTTGCGCTCGGCACCCTGCTCACGCATGGCGAGGGCGGTGGCGACGGCGTTCTCCTTGATCGCCTCGTGCGCGACCTCACGGCCGACGCCCGCGCGCACCGCGCCCATCAGCACCTTGGTCGTGGCGAGGAACGGCAGATACCGGTCCAGCTCACGGGCGACGACCGCCGGGAACGCGCCGAACTCGTCGAGCACGGTCAGGAACGTCTCCAGCAGACCGTCCAGCGCGAAGAACGCGTCCGGCAGCGCGACCCGGCGCACCACCGAGCAGGACACGTCGCCCTCGTTCCACTGGTCGCCCGCCAGCTCGCCGGTCATCGAGGCGTAGCCGCGCAGGATGACCATGAGTCCGTTGACACGCTCGCAGGAGCGGGTGTTCATCTTGTGCGGCATCGCGGAGGAGCCGACCTGGCCCGGCTTGAAGCCCTCGGTCACCAGCTCGTGCCCGGCCATCAGCCGGATCGTCTTGGCCAGCGAGGACGGGGCGGCCGCGAGCTGCACCAGCGCGGTGACGACCTCGTAGTCCAGCGAGCGCGGATAGACCTGCCCGACCGAGGTGAACGCCTGCGAGAAGCCGAGGTGCGCGGCGATCCGGTCCTCGAGCCCGGCCAGCTTCGAGGCGTCGCCGCCCAGCAGGTCCAGCATGTCCTGCGCCGTACCGACGGGGCCCTTGATGCCGCGCAGCGGGTACCGGCCGAGCAGCTCCTCGACGCGGCCGTGGGCGACGAGAAGCTCGTCGGCGGCGGTCGCGAAGCGCTTGCCGAGGGTGGTGGCCTGGGCGGCGACGTTGTGGGAGCGGCCGGCCATGACCAGCTCGGCGTACTCGCCGGCCAGCCTGCCCAGACGGGCGAGGACCGCCACCGTGCGGTCGCGCACCAGCTCCAGCGAGAGCCGGATCTGGAGCTGCTCGACGTTCTCGGTGAGATCACGGGAGGTCATGCCCTTGTGCACGTGCTCGTGCCCGGCGAGGTCGTTGAACTCCTCGATCCGCGCCTTCACGTCGTGCCGCGTGATCTTCTCGCGCTCGGCGATGGAGGCCAGGTCGACGGTGTCGAGGACACGCTCGTAGTCGGCGATCGCCGCTTCGGGCACCTCGATCCCGAGGTCCTTCTGGGCCCGCAGCACGGCGAGCCAGAGCTGCCGCTCCAGCTTCACCTTCTGCTCGGGCGACCAGAGCGTGGCGAGCTCGGTGGAGGCGTAACGTCCGGCGAGGACGTTCGGGATGCGGGGCTTGGCGGGCGCTGAAGTCACGTAGACGGAGTTTACCTGGCGTCCAGAGCGCCTCTGGTACGTCCGTACAGTCGAGAAAGCCCAGGTCTTTGGTGCTCTGTACAGGGCTGCTCGGTGAGGCTGTGAGACGAATGTGAGACGGCCGCCGGTCAGGACTCGACGGCCGTCTCGGTCTCGCTGGCCAGCACGATGCGCCGTACCGTCTTACGCAGGCGAGCGTCAGCAACGTATGACCGCATGCCCCGCTCTCCGCCGGGAGGGCGCCGCTTTCGTCGCGTCCGGGCTACCCCGGTGGCTGGTTGTACCGCTCCAGCGTTGCCTTGTCCGTCGATGCGTCCACCAGCCGCAATTCCCACGGCCCCGTGTTCACATCGAACTCGCGGCCGAAACCCACCCACTTGCCGGCCATCCTGCGGCCCGTCGGCTCGGCCAACATCTGAAGGGCGCCGAAGTACCTGGCCCCCTGGTAATAGCCGTCCCGGGCGGTCTGCTCCGTCCAGGTGCCGGTCACGGTGTTGCCGTCAAGCTGGAGATCGAGGGACAGCGGCGAGTCCGGGTTGAGGCTGCCGTTCGGCAGGCTGCGCCCGGAGAGCGTGTTGCCGTGCTGGAGAAGTACGACGTAGTGCTTTCCTGTGAAGACCTCGCCGCCGCGCCCGCTGGAGACGTATTCGTAGGTGCTGAGCCAGACCCCGGAGTAGGTGCCGGTCGGGGCTGTCTGCGCCGTCGGGACAGCGGTGAGGATGGGCACGCCGACCGGTGAGTCCTGGAGATCGTGGCCGCCCTGCCCGTCATCGGTGACCCTGGCGAGCGTGTTGGCCGGGAACCCCAGGCTGCCGATCGGCATACGGGTGACCGCCTCCAGCGCGCGGGCGTACACGGGGCGTGGTGCGGCAATCTGCCCGGACTCCCACCGCTGGACAAGCCGCTTACTGGCGTCGTTCGGGGTGCCTGCCCGTTCGCCCGCCTCACGGATCGCGCGGGCGAATTCGTCTTGGGACATGAGCAGCGCCATGCGTGCCGCCCGGAGGGTGCTATTCGGCGTCGTCATGGGATCACGGTAGCCGTCCGCTGCTGAGAGTGACATCGATATGACGCCCTGCATGTCGCCGTTATGACGCCTCGAATACCGTCGCGGAACACTGCGGTCGGCTGTCCGCCCGTCTCCGGCATTCCAGGCGAATGTGGAGGCGGGCGGGCTTAATTGACGACATTGCCCCGCTCCAGAGCCGCTTCATCCCGCCCATGACTACGGACGATGCTCCCTGAGAGCGAAGTCTCTTCCTGGGAGCCATGGGCCGCGTGCCCCTTGCCGGCGGGGAACTCGACGGTGGCCTACGCGACCTGATCGGCGCAACGGCCACGAACCGACCCTGATCAGGTACGCAAATGCGGCTAACGCCAGCCGGCTCATCGAGTTGTGCAAGCCTGCTCTCAAGGTGGGAACCTGCAACGGAGTCATCGTGCCCAAGTGAGCAGTCTCTTCGCGAGATGCGGCTGGCCTGCTATTCACCAAGCCTTCGCCACGGCCGCTCCTCGCTCGTTGGCGGCCTTTCGCCTGCTTGCCGCCGCCGCGCTGCGTTCGTCACCATGACGCCGACGAGGACCACCCCGCACAGCCATGGGACGACCGGCCACCCTTGCATCACGCTCACAAACAGCAGCACGAGCGCCGCAACGAACACTCCGGCGTCCCGCCCCGTTACTTCCGTCGCTCATCAGGCCCCCTGAGTCGAGTGCGCACACCGTACTGCCCGCTGACATCGTGTGGACGCTCGAAAGCCGAAAGAGCGAACGTGGCCTCCACCGATCCACAGGTCCGGACCGCTACAAGGGGGACGCGAGTCCTACGTCACGTCGTCCGTATCGGCCAGCTCCGCCAGGACGTCGGCGTGGCAGGGCTGCGGCGCGCACCAGCAGGCCAGGGTCATGCCGCGCAGGTCCGCCACCAGGTCCAGCAGCTCGGGGCGCTCCAGGAGGTACGCCCGGTACATCGCCATGACCTCGGTTCGGGTGCCGTCCCGCTTCTTCTTCGCGGTGTCGTAGGCGAAGGGATTGCGCAGCGGGTGAGCGGGCAGGTCCCAGCCGCCGAGGGTCCAGCGGCGGCCGACGTACACGACGTCTTCGGGGGCGTGTTCCAGGCGGGGGCCGAACTGGTTGCGCCGGCCCCGAATGTTGATCACCCGGGTGCTCATGTGCTCATGGCCGCCCTACGCCGGGCCCTCGTAGGGCAGCAGCTCGGGTCGCTTCGGTGAGCGGCCGTCGCCGGACGAGCGGCCGGTCAGGCGGCGTCCTATCCATGGCAGCAGATGCTCCCTGGCGAACCTCGCGTCGGCGGCCCGGCGGCTGCCCCAGCCCGGGGGAGCGGTGGCCGCCATCGGGGTGCGCCACTCGAGGTCCTCGGGCTCGTGGCCGAGCGTCTGCCATACGGCCTCGGCGACCCGGCGGTGTCCCTCGGCCGTCAGATGCAGCCGGTCCACGTCCCACAGCCGGGGGTCGGCCAGCGACGGGGCGCCGTACAGGTCCACCACCAGCGCGCCGTGCCGCCGCGCCAGCTCGTCCACGTGGGCGAACAGTTCCTCCATGCGCGGCCGGAACCGCTCCATCACCGGGCCCTCGCGGCCGGGGCTGCGCATCAGTACGAGCTGCCCGCACGACGGCGCCAGCCGTTCCACCGCCTCGGTCAGCAGGTCCTTGACCCGGTCCATGTCGCACTTGGGCCGCAGCGTGTCGTTGAGACCGCCGACCAGCGTGACCACGTCGGCCTTCATCGCGGCCGCGACATCGACCTGCTCTTCGACGATCTGCCCGATCAGCTTTCCGCGCACCGCCAGGTTGGCATAGCGGAAACCGGGACTGCGGGCGGCCATCCGCGCGGCGAGCACGTCGGCCCAGCCCCGGTAGGAGCCGTCGGGCAGCAGGTCCGACATGCCCTCGGTGAAGGAGTCGCCGACCGCGACCAGGCTGGTGTGTGCGGGAGGTGTGGGATTCGTCTGCATGGCGACAGCGATGCTATCCCGACTCCATACCCGTCGGTCGGTCGCCCCGGTCCACCCTTCCCTCACGCCCGTCGGCCGAACAGTTCCCGCAGTACGTCCTCCATCGTCACCAGTCCGGCCAGACGGCCGTCGGTGCCGAGGACTGCCGCCAGGTGGGTGCGGTTGCCGCGCATCGCGGTGAGGACGTCGTCCAGTGGGGTGTTCTCGCGGACCCGGGGGATGGGCCGCATGTCCTGGAGCCGGAAGGGCACGTCCCGCGGCAGGGCGTCCAGCGCGTCCTTGACGTGCAGATAGCCTGCGATCCGGCGGCCCCCGTCCACCACCGGGAAGCGCGAGAAACCCGACTCGGCGGACAGCCGCTCCAGCTGTTCGGGGTTGACGCCCACGCGCGCGTAGACCACACGCTCCAGCGGTACCACCACGTCCCGCACCGGGCGGCGGCCCAGCTCCAGGGCGTCGCGCAGCCGCTTCCGTGCCCGTTCGTCGATCAGGCCCGCCTCGCCCGCGTCCCTGACGATCTCCGCCAGCTCCGCGTCCGAGAAGGTCGCCGCCACCTCGTTCTTCGTCTCCACCCTGAGCAGTGCGAGCAGAGCGTTGGCGAACGCGTTGATGGTGAAGATCACCGGCCGCAGCGCCCGGGACAGCGTGACCAGCGGCGGGCCGAGCAGCAGCGCGCTGCGCACCGGTTCGGCCAGGGCGACGTTCTTCGGCACCATCTCGCCCAGCAGCATGTGCAGATAGGTGGCCAGCGTCAGCGCGATCACGAAGGACACCACATGCCCCGCGCCCGACGGCACACCCAGAGTGTGGAACACCGGCTCCAGCAGATGCGCGATCGCCGGCTCGGCGACCACACCCAGGACCAGGGTGCACAGCGTGATGCCGAGCTGGGCCGCCGCCAGCAGTGCCGACACGTGCTCCAGCCCCCACAACACGCTCCTGGCCCGCCGGTCGCCCGCTTCCGCGCGCGGCTCGATCTGGCTGCGGCGTACCGAGATCAGCGCGAACTCGGCGCCCACGAAGAACGCGTTGGCGACGAGGGTCGCCAGACCGATCAGCAACTGGAGGCCGGTCACTTGGCATCCCCCCCGGATCCGGGCTCCGTCGGCTCACCGGCGAGCGGCGCGTGCAGCAGCACCCGGGCCGCCCTGCGCCCCGACGCGTTGACGACGTCCAGCCGCCACCCGGCGACCTCGACCCGGTCCCCGGTGCACGGGATGCGGCCCAGCTCGGTCGCGACGAGCCCGGCGAGCGTCTCGTACGGCCCTCCGGGCACCGTCAGTCCCACCCGGGCCAGCTGATCCGTGCGGGCGGCCCCGTCCGCCGAGTAGAGCGCCCGGCCGTCCGCGTCGGCCCCGGCCGGGGCGAGGTCGGGCGTCTCGTGCGGATCGTGCTCGTCCCGTACCTCGCCGACGACCTCCTCCACGATGTCCTCCAGGGTGGCGACGCCCGCCGTACCGCCGTACTCGTCGATCACGACGGCCATCGTGCGCCTGTCGGACAGCCGGTCCAGCAGCCGGTCGACGGTGAGCGACTCGGGCACCAGCAGGGGTTCGCGCATCACCTGGGAGACGCGCCGTCGCGGCCGATCCGCGGCGGGCATCGCCAGCACGTCCCTGATGTGGGCGGTGCCGACGACCGCGTCCAGGCTGCCGCGGTACACGGGGAACCGGGACAGCCCGGTCGCCCGCGTCGCGTTCGCCACGTCCTCGCAGGTCGCCTGGACATCCAGGGCGACGACCTGGACGCGTGGCGTCATCACGTTCTCCGCGGTCAGGTCGGCCAGGTTCAGGGTGCGTACGAACAGCTCGGCGGTGTCCGCCTCCAGGGCACCCTGTTTGGCGGAGTGCCGGGCCAGTGCCGCCAGTTCCTGAGGGCCGCGGGCGGAGGCCAGCTCCTCGGCGGGCTCCAGGCCGATCCGGCGTACCGCGCGGTTGGCCGTGTTGTTGAGGTGGGTGATGAAGGGGCGGAAGGCGGCGCTGAACAGGCGCTGCGGGTTGCCCACCCGCTTCGCGACGGCGAGCGGCGAGGAGATCGCCCAGTTCTTGGGCACCAGCTCGCCCACGACCATGAGGAACACGGTGGACAGGGCGGTGCCGAGTACCAGCGCGACCGAGCTCGCCGTCGCGGACGAGAGGCCGAGTGATCGCAGCGGGCCCGCGATCAGCGCCGCGATCGACGGCTCGGACAGCATGCCGACCACCAGGTTGGTGACGGTGATGCCCAGCTGCGCGCCGGACAGCTGGAACGTCAGAGTCCGTACGGCCTTGAGGGCACCCGCCGCACCCCGTTCGCCGCGCTCGGCGGCCCGTTCCAGCTCGCGGCGTTCCACGGTGGTCAGGGAGAACTCGGCGGCGACGAAGGCGCCGCAGATGAGCGACAGCAGCACCGCCACCAGCAGGAGGAGCACTTCGGTCATCGGGTCACCTCCGTCCCATGGTCGGACAGGGCGGGGAGGAACGCGCGACGGTGTAGACCGGGAGGCTCGTCCATGGGCGGACGCTCACACCTTTCGTTGGTGAGTCTCTGCCCCTCAATGGTAAAGGAAGAGCAAAGCCGCTCAGGTGGCGAGGGGCTTCACCCAGCGCCGCCACTCCTCCTGCGGCCCGTACCCCGCGGACCGCCACGCATGCTGGGCGTGCTCGTTGCGGACCAGCACCATCGCGTCCCCGCGCCGCCCCCCGAGCCGTACGAACCGCTCCTCGGCGGCAGCCAGGAGCGCCGAGCCGATGCCCTGCCGGCGCCGCCCCGGATGCACCGCGAGCCGGTACAGATGACAGCGCCAGCCGTCGAAGCCCGCGATCACCGTCCCCACGAGTTCCTCCCCGTGCTCGGCCAGGAGTAGTGCCCCGGGGTCGCGGGCGACCAGGCGGGCCACGCCGTCCAGGTCGTCGCTGATGCTGGTGCCCTCGGCCGCCGACCTCCAGAAGGCCAGCACGGTGTCGAGGTCGTCGGACCCGGCGGCTCGCACACGCAGTTCGGTCATGGGCATGACCCCATCATGGGAACCGGCTTCCCGACGCGGAATTCCGGCATCCGGACGGCTGCCGGAATTCCGCGCGATCCTCACTCGTGCGCGATGGCCGCCAGCACGTTCATCCGGGAGGCGCGCAGCGCCGGCAGCAGTGCCGCCACGATGCCCACCAGCGCCGAACCGATCACCACCGCGACGATCGTGCCCCACGGGACCGCCAGCGCCGTCATGCCCTGCAAGGCCAGCACCTGCTGGGTGCACACACCCCACACCAGTCCCAGCGCCAGCCCCAGCACGGCGCCGAACACGGCGATCACGACCGACTCGAGCCGGATCATCCGGCGCAGCTGCCGTCGGGCGAGTCCGATCGCGCGCAGCAGCCCGATCTCCCGGGTGCGCTCCACCACGGACAGTGCGAGTGTGTTGACCACGCCGAGCACCGCGATCACGATCGCGAGCCCGAGCAGCGCGTACACGAGATAGAGCAGGACCGCGATCTGGTCGTGGACCAGCCTCTTGTAGTCGGCCTGGTCACGCACCTGGACCTGCGGATACGAGTCGAGTGTCCGCTCCAGCCGGGAGCGCAGCTGGTCGGCGGAGACGCCGGCGGCACCGTTGACGTAGAGCGAGGAGTCCTGCCCGCCGGGCACGTACTTCTCGACCGTCCCGATGCCGAAGAACAGCCCGCCCTGCATGCCGAACCCACCGGATCCGGCCTGGTGGGTCAGGGCACCCACCTTCAGGTCGGCCTTCCGGCCGCCCGGGAACTCGACCGGGACCGTGCTGCCCAGCCGCACCTCGTGGTCCTTGGCGAAGGCGGCGTCCATGGCGAAGCTGCCGTCGGCCAGCGCCGCCGCGGTGTTCCCCTCCGTGTAGGTGATGTGGGCGACGTCGTCCGCCCGGAGGTCGTACCCGGCGGCGGTCGTCTCGATCCGCTTGCCGTCCGGCAGCCGCACCGCCACCGGCGCGAACCGCTGCCGTACGACCAGGCTCACGCCGGCCGTGCCGCGCACCTTGTCGGTGACCTCCTGAGTGAACGGCTGGAAGTTGCTGTTCTGGACCACGAAGTCGGCCCCGAGGGTCTTGTCTATCTGCTCGTCGAACGACTTGGACATGGAGGCGCTCGCCACCGACATCCCGCCGACCAGCGCCAGCCCCACCATCAGAGCGGCCGCGGTGGCGCCGGTGCGGCGCGGGTTGCGCAGGGCGTTGCGCTGGCTCATCCGGCCGACCGAGCCGAACAGCGCGGGGAAGGCGCCGCCGAGGACGCGGATCACCGGCCGGACCAGCAGCGGACCGGCGATCACGGTCGCGATCAGGGTCAGTACGACACCGAGGGCCAGGAAGGAGGCCGCCGAGGCGGTCTTCTCCGCGACCGCGCAGCCGACGAGCGCTGCCACACCGGCCGCGCCGACTACGGTTCCGACGACCGCGCGTGTCCGCAGCGGCTTGCCCACACCGGCGATCTCGGCGTCCGCTAGCGCCGCCATCGGCGACACCGTCGCCGCCCGCCGCGCGGGCAGATAGGCCGCCACGAAGGTGACGCCGACACCGACGACATACGCCGACACGGGCGTCGGCCAGTCGATGACCATTTCGGCGGCCTTCAGGTTCATGCCGAACGCGCTCATCAGCCGGATCAGCCCGTACGCCAGCCCGATGCCCGCGGCCAGCCCCAGCGTGGAGCCGACCACGCCGAGCAGCACCGCCTCCGTCAGCACGGAACGCCGCACCTGGCGCCGGTCGGCGCCGAGCGCGCGCAGCAGGCCCAGTTCGCGGGTGCGCTGGGCGATCAGCATGGAGAAGGTGTTGACGATGAGGAAGATGCCGACCAGGACCGCGATACCGGCGAAGCCCAGCATCACGTACTTGATGACGTCGAGGAATCCGCCGAGGCCGGCCGCGTCCGACTTGGCCTGTTCGTCGGCGGTCTTCAGGTCGTAGTCGCCGGAGCCCACGGCCTGGGCGACGCGCCGCTTGAGCACCTCGTCGGTCACGCCCTTCGCCGCGTCCACCGAGATGCTGGTGGCACGGTCGGCCGAGCCGAGCAGTTCGCGGGCGGCCACCGCGGGATCGAGGAAGACGAGCGCGGCGCCGGGGTTGGTGGTGGTGAAGGTGGCGATGCCGACGACCCGGACCTTGAAGGTGCCCGGCTGCGCCTGCACCGTGAGGGTGTCGCCGATCCGGACGTGCTTCTTGTCGGCGGTGTCCGCGTCGAGCAGTGCTTCGCCCGGCCCGCCGGGAGCGTGGCCGGAGGTCAGCTTCACCGGACTACGGGCGGTGCGGTACCAGTCGGTGGCGATGGTCGGTGCGCCGGTGGTCGGCCCCACGGACTTGTTGTGGCTGTCGACCACCACGATGTTCTGGACGGAGACGTCGGCGTGGGTCGCCACGACCCCGTTCACCTTCGCGACCCGGTCCGCGAGCGCGGCGGGCACGGTCTGCACGGCGCCGGTCGGCACGGAGGACTTGAGGTCGTTCTTCGGGCCCACCGTCACATTGGCGGCGGTGGAGGCGAACAGCCGGTCGAAGGTACGGGTGACCGTGTCGGAGAAGATCAGGCTGCCCGCGACGAACGCCACGGACAGGACGACGGCCAGCGCGGACAGCATCAGCCGTCCCTTGTGGGCCAGGAAGCTTCTGAGTGTCGCCTTCAGCACCGGGTCAGGCCTCCTCGGCGGTGCCGGAGCCGGAGCCGGAGCCGGCGTCGCCGTCGTCGTCGGCTCCGGACTCGGCCCGCTTGACGTCGAAACGCTTCATGCGTTCCAGTACCGCGTCCGCCGTGGGCCGTTCCATCCGGTCCACGATCCGCCCGTCGGCGAGGAACAGGACCAGGTCGGAGTGGGCGGCCGCGCTCGGGTCATGGGTCACCATGACGACGGTCTGCCCGAGTTCGTCCACGGCTTCCCGCAGGAAGCCCAGCACTTCGAGACCGGCCCGTGAGTCGAGGTTGCCGGTCGGCTCGTCGGCGAAGATCAGCTCCGGCCGGGAGGCCAGCGCCCGCGCGCAGGCGACACGCTGCTGCTGACCGCCGGAGAGCTGCGCGGGCCGGTGCTTCAGCCGACCGCGCAGGCCGAGCGTGTCGATGACCTGGTCCAGCCACTTCTCGTCGGGCTTCTTGCCGGCGATGTCCATGGGCAGGGTGATGTTCTCGGCCGCGTTCAGCGTCGGTATGAGGTTGAACGACTGGAACATGAAGCCGATCCGGTCCCGGCGCAGCCGGGTCAGCTCCCGCTCCTTCAGCCCGGTTATCTCCGTGCCGCCGAGCCAGACCTCTCCGGCCGAGACGGTGTCGAGCCCGGCCAGACAGTGCATCAGCGTGGACTTCCCGGAGCCCGAGGGACCCATGACCGCGGTGAAGCGCCCGCCGGCGATCTCCACGTCCACCGAGTCCAGGGCGAGCACCGCGGTCTCGCCCGAGCCGTACGCCTTGGTCAGTCCCCGGGCGCGGGCGGCGATCCCGTCACCCGACCGCTCGGGCGGTTGCTCCGCAGCAGGTGTGGACAACGCCGCCTCCTCGCTCGCCTGACGTCATACTCCCGTGTCGTGGCTGAGCCTAGTGTGATCGGGGGCACGTCCGTAATCCCCCCTGTACCCGAGGAGTCTCGCACCGGGCAGGGGCCGTGTTCATGGGTTTCCAGGGATCCAGGGATCCAGGGTTCCTAGCCCCCGTTCGTGTCCCCGCGTGTCCCGGGCCGCCAGGCCGTGCCCAGGACGCAGTACGAGGTGGGCAGCGTCGGGCCCCGCTCCGGGAGCAGCACCCGCCGGTAGGGGCCCAGTTCGAAGCCGCCGGTCCGCAGCGCGGTGACCGGGTCGCGGGTGAGGTGGCAGCCGCCGGTCAGGGCGGGCCACAGGGTGCGGTCGAGGGCGTGCTGCACGAACGCCATCGCCGGACCGCCGCCCCTGCCGTGCTCCAAGAACCGCACCTCGCCGCCCGGCCGCAGCACGCGCCGTACCTCCGCGAGGGCGCGGGGAACGTCACGGACGCTGCACAGCACCAGGGACAGTACGACCGCGTCGAACGCCTCGCTCTTGACCGGCAGCGCCTCCGCCGCGCCGGGCACCACGTCGACCGGTACGTCACCGCGCAGGGCGTTCTGGACGGCCAGCCGGCGCAGCAGCCGTTCGGGTTCGATCGCCACCACTTCCGAGACGGCCGCCGGATAGTGCGCGAAGTTCAGCCCGTTGCCCGCCCCGATCTCGATCACCCGCCCGGACAGCCCGGCGAGCAGCCGGTGGCGCATCGCGGCCATGCCGTATCTGGTCTCGGCGCGCGTACTGATCCGGGCGTAGCAGCGGGCGAACAACGGGTGGTGGACGGGATCGCGCACCGGCTTGCCGGAGCCCGCGGGCCGTACCCCCATGGCAACCTCCCAGACACGACGGCCAGGACGGCCGGGACGAATCCATGGGGATTCTCCCCCGTACGGTGCCGTCGCACCCCCCTTCGGGGACGTCGGCGGCGCCGTACGTCCGCTACGGCGCCTCGCGGACGCGGAACGCCTCCGCGTCCCAGGTGCCGTCCAGGCGGGGAGCCAGCCAGCCCGGCGCCGCGGTCCGGAAGTCGCCCGGCGGGAGCGCGGCGGCGCCCGCGGGGAGCGCGCCCAGCAGTGGCGCCCCGGCCACCTCGGGCAGGTCCGCCAGGTTGCAGCGCGCGGCGAGGTCGGGTGAGCCGGGCCAGCTGCCGATCACCACACCGAGCAACTCAATTCCCCGGGCCCGAAGTTCACGCGCCGACAGCTCGGTCGTGTTCAGGGTGCCGAGCCCTGCGGCGGCGACGACCAGCACGGGCGCGTTCAGCAGACTCGCCGCGTCGGCCAGCGTGCCGCCCGCCGCGTCGAACCGGACGAGCAGACCGCCCGCCCCCTCGACCAGCACCAGGTCGTGATCGGTGGCCAGTTTGGCGGCGGCCTCGGCCACCTCGTGCGGGCGCACGGGAGCCAGTCCCGCCCGCCGCGCTGCCGTGCCGGGCGCCAACGGCTCCGGATAGCGGGCGAGTTCGGTCGCCGTCACCGATCCGGCCAGCCGTGCCACCTCGTCGGCGTCGCCGTGCTCGCCCGGCCGTACCCCGGTCTGCGCGGCCTTCAGCACGGCGACCGACCGCCCGGCGGCCAGCGCGGCGGCGGCCACGGCGGCGGTCGTGACGGTCTTGCCGATTTCCGTGCCGGTCCCCGTGATCACCAGTACTGGCATCTCATCCCTCCCGTGCCGCCGCGCACACCGCGCGCGCGATCCGTGCCACGTCCGCGTCCCCGGTCACGTACGGCGGCATCGTATAGACCAGATCGCGGAACGGCCGTAGCCACACACCCTCGCGAACGACCGCGCGGCGGGCCGCCACCATGTCCACCTCGTGGTCGAGCTGGACCACCCCGATCGCGCCCAGGACGCGTACGTCCTTCACCCCGGGCAGGTCGGCGGCGGGTGCCAGCCCCTCCTTCAGCCCGGTCTCGATCCGGGTGACCTCCGCCCGCCAGTCCTGCCCCAGCAGCAGCTCGATCGAGGCGCAGGCCACGGCCGACGCCAGCGGGTTGCCCATGAACGTCGGTCCGTGGGCCAGCACCGGCACCTCGCCGCGCGAGATCCCGTCGGCCACCCGGGGCGTGCACAGCGTCGCCGCCATCGACAGATACCCGCCGGTGAGTGCCTTGCCCACGCACATCACGTCCGGTGTCACCGCCGCGTGGTCCGCCGCGAACAACTCGCCGGTGCGGCCGAACCCGGTGGCGATCTCGTCGAACACCAGCAGCACGTCGTGCGCGTCGCACGCCTCGCGCAGCACCCGCAGGTACGCGGGGGAGTGGAACCGCATCCCGCCCGCGCCCTGCACCACCGGCTCGACGATCACCGCGGCGATTTCACCGGCGTTCCGCTCGATCTCGGTACGCAGATGTTCGGCGTAGGTCTCCTCGTAGTCCGCGGGCGGGGCGTCCGCGAAGACCTGGCGCTGCAGCACCCCGCTCCACAGCTCGTGCATCCCGCCCTCGGGGTCGCACACGGACATCGGCTGCCAGGTGTCGCCGTGGTAGCCGCCCCGCCAGGTCAGCAGGCGCCGCTTCTCCGGCCGGCCGAGCGAACGCCAGTACTGGAGGCACATCTTGACCGCGACCTCGACCGACACCGAGCCGGAGTCGGAGAGGAAGACATGCTCCAGCCCTTCTGGAGACATGTCGACAAGGAGCTTGGCGAGCCGGACGGCGGGCTCGTGCGTGAGCCCGCCGAACATCACATGACTCATCCGCCCGAGCTGCTCCCGCGCGGCCTCGTCGAGCACCGGGTGACGGTAGCCGTGGACCGCCGACCACCAGGACGACATGCCGTCGACCAGCTCGCCCGAGCCGTCCGCGAGCCGCAGCCGCACCCCGCTCGCCGACTCCACGACGAGCGGTTCGTCCCGGCCGGGCATCGGCCCGTACGGATGCCAGACGTGCCGCCGGTCGAGTGCCAGCAGTTCGGGCACGCTCAGGTCAGGCATTGGGCGCGAGGTCCGTTCCGGCGCCCCGGCGGCGGACGGCGACCAGATCCGTACGCGGCTCGTTGGCCGCGGCACCGGCGGTGACCGCGGGAGCCTCGGCGGCCTCCCCGGCGGAACCACACACGCTGCCGCAGCCCGCACCCTCGTGCGACCCGCAGCCCGCGTCCTCGTGCGACCCGCAGCCCGCCCCGGCGTGCGACCCGCATCCGCCCACCGCGTCCGCGCGGTGCGCCGGAAGCGTCACCTCGTCGGCGCCCTCCACCTCGAACCCGGCGTCCGCGATCATGTCCAGGTCGGTCTTGCCCGCCTGTCCCTCGCTGGTGAGGTAGTCGCCCAGGAAGATGGAGTTGGCCAGGTGCAGCGCGAGTGGCTGCATCGACCGCAGATGCACCTCGCGGCCGCCCGCGATCCGCACCTCCACGTCCGGGCAGACGAACCGTGTCATCGCCAGGATGCGCAGACACCGCTGCGGGGTGAGGTTCCACTCCTTGCCGAGCGGGGTGCCCTCGAACGGGATCAGGAAGTTCACCGGAACGGAGTCCGGGTCCAGCTCGCGCAGCGAGAAGACCACGTCCACCAGGTCCTCGTCGCTCTCGCCCATGCCCGCGATCAGACCGGAACAGGCGGACAGGCCGGCCGCGTGTGCCTTCTGCACCGTGTCCACCCGGTCGGCGTACGTGTGGGTGGTCGTGATGTCCGCGTATGTTCCCTCGGACGTGTTGAGGTTGTGGTTGTACGCGTCCGCGCCCGCCTCGCGCAGCCGTTCGGCCTGCCCGTCGGAGAGCAGACCCAGACAGGCGCACACCTCGACGCCCTCGTTCTGTTCCTTGATCGCCTTGATCGTGTCGGACACCCGGTCCACGTCACGGTCCGTCGGGCCGCGTCCGCTGGCCACCAGGCACACCCGCTTGGCGCCCCCGGCCAGGCCCGCGGCGGCCGCCTTGGACGCCTCGTCGGGCTTGAGCCAGGTGTACTTCAGGATGCCGGCCGTGGAGCCGAGCCGCTGCGAGCAGTAGGAGCAGTCCTCCGGGCACAAGCCGGACTTGAGGTTGACCAGGTAGTTAAGTTTCACGCGTCGGCCGAACCAGTGCCGGCGTACCTTGCCGGCCGCGGCCACCACATCGAGCACATCGTCGTCGGAGGTGGCGAGCACGGCGAGTGCTTCCTCGCGGGTCGGCAGCTCGCGCCGAAGCCCCTTGTCCACCAGCGTGTTCAGCAGGTCCATGAGGTCCGATCCTGTCTTACGGGACCGCCCGGGGCCAAGGAGAGATTGCACAACGGAGACGGATCACCGTGTGGGTATTGCCACACCCTGGGCGGCTGGGCGTCCGGCTAGTGTCTGTCCGCTACCTACAAAAGCCCCGGAGGACCCATGGCGTTCGGCTGGATCGACCACCAGGCGGAGCAGCGCCGGCGTGCCGGACTCGTACGGACGCTGCGCCCCCGGCCGGCCGACTCGCCGCTGCTCGACCTGGCGAGCAACGACTATCTGGGCCTGGCCCGGCACCCCGAGGTCACCGACGCGGCCGCGGCCGCCGTGCGCACCTGGGGCGGCGGTTCCACCGGCTCCCGGCTGGTCACCGGCACCACCGAACTGCACGGCGAGCTGGAGCGCGAGCTGGCCGAATACTGCGGTTTCGAGGCGGCTCTGGTGTTTTCCTCCGGATACGCCGCCAACCTCGCCGCGGTCACCACTCTCGGCCCGCACGGCACCCTGATCGTCTCCGACGCCGGCAACCACGCCTCGCTGATCGACGGCTGCCGGCTGGCTCGCGGCACCACGCAGGTCGTCGGGCATGCCGACCCGGACGCGGTGCGCAAGGCGCTCGGCACGCACGAGGGGCCCGCGGTGGTCGTCTCCGACGCGGTCTTCTCGGTCGACGGGGACGCCGCGCCGCTCGCCGCGTTCGCCGAGGCCTGTCGGGAGCGCGGCGCCGGGCTGCTGGTCGACGACGCGC
The DNA here is from genome assembly GCF_044745865.1 of Streptomyces sp. NPDC086787. Lineage (NCBI taxonomy): Bacteria > Bacillati > Actinomycetota > Actinomycetes > Kitasatosporales > Streptomycetaceae > Streptomyces > Streptomyces sp. NPDC086787. The sequence continues at coordinate 187,446 of NZ_JBIVBC010000011.1, forward strand.
ACGGGCTCGGTGTGCTGGGCGAGGGCGGCCGGGGAACGGCGCACGAGGCCGGGCTCGCGGGCGCCGAGGACGTCGTCGTCACCGTCACCCTGTCCAAGTCGCTGGGCAGCCAGGGTGGTGCCGTGCTCGGCCCCGCCCGGGTGATCGACCATCTGGTCAACGCGGCACGAACGTTCATCTTCGACACGGGACTCGCACCGGCCTCGGTCGGCGCGGCGCTGGCCGCACTGAGGCTGCTGCGCCGGGAACCGGCGCGCGCGGCGCGGGCACGCCAGGTCGCCGCTGAACTGCACGCGCGGCTGACCGCCGCGGGTATGGAGGCGGTACGGCCGCAGGCCGCGGTGGTCTCCGTGCGGGCGCCGTCCCCCGAGGGGGCGGTGCGCTGGGCGGCCGACTGCCGTACGGCAGGCCTCGCCGTGGGCTGCTTCCGTCCTCCTTCCGTGCCCGACGGCATCTCACGGCTGAGGCTGACCGCCCGCGCGGACCTCTCCGAGGCCGAGATCGAACGCGCTGTACGTGTCATCGGCGAGGCGCGGCCGTGAGTCCGCACGACACGGCCGTGCACCGCCTGGGCGGACACTGAGTCAGTGGCGGTGGGGCGGCGCTCCGGGGGGTACGGGGGTCAGCGGAGCGCTGCCAGGAAGCCGGTCCAGCTCCCGGCGGAGAACAGCAGCGCCGGCCCGGAGGGGGTCTTGGAGTCGCGTACGGCGAGCAGTCCGGTCAGCGGGCCGGAGCGCGGCCGTGCCGTCTCCACGCAGTTGTTCGCTCCCGTGCTGTAGCTGCTGCGCAGCCAGCGCACGCCGTGCAGCTCGGTACTGGAGGGCAGGTGCCGAGCCAGTGCGGTCATGGTGCCTCCTTACGCGTTATGCGCCGTCGCCCAGCCCGGCGAGGAAATCCATCGATTCCTCGGGTGAAAGGGCGTGGCCCTGAAGGGTTTTGAAGGCCTCGGAGTAGGCCCGGAGGTCGTCCTTCTGTTCGAGATAGAGGCTACTCGTCAACTGGTCGAGAACAACCACGTCCAGATCGGAAGTGCGCGGAAATGACAAAATAACGAAAGGTCCGGTGATGCCGATGTGGGCGCCGGCGGCGAACGGCAGCACCTGAAGCCGTACCTGGGGCAGCCGCGCCGCCTGAGCCAGCCGCTCCAACTGCCCCGCCATCACCTCCGGACCGCCGACCTGCCGGTGCAGCACGGCCTCGTCCAGTACGGCGCTCAGCTTCAGCGGCGGATCCGACCGCAGCACGTCCTGGCGGGCCAGCCGCACCGCCACCAGCGCGTCGAGCCGCTGTTCGGCGTCGTCGCCCGGGCGTACGGCCGCCCTGGTCACCGCACGTGCGTAGGCCGGGGTCTGGAGAAGTCCGGGGACCACCGACGTCTCAAGTGTGCGCATCGTGCTCGCCTGTGACTCCAGGCTGATGAAGTCCCGGTAGGCGGGCGGAAGCACCCCGCGGTAGGCGTGCGACCAGTGGTGTCGGCCGCCCATGTCGTCCGCGCCCGCCAATACCATGATCAGTTCGCGCAGTTGGCGGTCCGTCAGCCCGTAAGCGTCCAGGAGTAACCGCACATCGGCCGGTTTCACTCCACTCGCGCCCGTCTCGACACGGCTTACCTTCGACTGGTGCCAGCCCACCAGCCGGGCCGCCTCACCGCTGGTGAGACCCGCCCCGGTGCGCAGCATGCGCAGTTCGGCGCCGAGTTTCCGGCGGCGCACCGCGGGACCGTTCTGCATGGACTACTCCCTACTCCACCCGGGCCGCCCAAATACGCTCTGCCGTCGCAGAGTTCACCGCATCGAGCGACAGATATATGCACATCTTGGCGGATCGATACCCGTGGCCGGGGCGGTGGTGGCAGTCTGGCGGCGAAGCACCAGTCCGGGACCGTACTCGAACCATCCGCAGCGTGTCGGACTCCGGTCCCGCGTGAAAGGGACGACGTCGCCATGGCAGATCATTTGGAAGCGTCCGTAACTCTGCCGAGCGATCCCGTCTCGGTCGCCGCGGCCCGCTCCTACGTACTGGGAACCCTCGCGGAATGGGGTCTGCCGTCGGACACCGAGGTGGCCGACACCATCCGGCTCATCGTCTCGGAACTCGCCACCAACGCCGTGCAGCACACCTTCGGGCAGTCGCCCACGTTCACGGTGGACATCGTGCTCGACCGCGCGGAGCGGCTGAGCATCGGCGTCACCGACAGTCATCCGCGCTTCCCCAAGCGGCTACCCGCTGCCGTGCAGCAGGACAACGGCCGGGGCATGGTGATCATCCGCTGGCTGACCGCGGAGTGCGGCGGCAGACTCTGCGTCCGGCCCACGCGGGAGGGCGGCAAGACCGTGGCCATCGAACTGCCGTGGACCGTGACCGCCCAGCCGCTGACGGCCGCGGGGCAGCAGGACCCCTGACCGGCGCCGGGAGGCGCCGGGGAGGCGCGGGGGACGGGCCGGGCCCGAGGGGGCGACGCCGCGATGCGAGCCGCCGCCCCCTCGGCGGTTCAGCCGACCCGGCCGTACCAGACGCTCTTCGTCCAGATCTTCTGCAGTCTCACCACGTCCCCGCTCTTCGGGGCGTGCCAGATCTTCCCCTTACCGGCGTAGATCCCCACGTGGTACACGTTGGATCCCGAGTGGAAGAAGACCAGGTCGCCGGCCCTGCGGTGCCCGGACGAGACGTGGTGCGTCTTGTTGTACTGCTGGGCGGCCGTGCGGGGCAGGCTCTTGCCCGCCTTCTTGAACGAGTAGAGCGTCAGCCCCGAGCAGTCGAACCGTCGCGGACCGCTGGCGCCCCACTTGTACGGGGCGCCCTTCTTCGAAGCCGCGATCTGGAGTGCCTTCGTAGCCGTCGTCGCCGCCGCGGCGTCGGACGCCATGCCCGGAACCACGATCGAGCCGCCCACTGCGGCGATGGTCAGGGCCGAGGCCGTACCGGCACGGGCCATGAGCGACGGGACACGATTGAGCGCAGTCATGCGCAACCCTTCGTCAGCCGCCTGTGAAGGATGACCTGTCGGATTCGGGCTGGCGAAGTAGCCCGGCCGCGTTGCCGCGGCTTCACCCCAAGGGACGCTCAGAACGAACAGATGAACCAGCGAACATCCGTTCCGGCGACCCGTCTTGCTTGGGTCCTCCACTCCTGCCGATCCACTCCTGTCGACCGGTCATCCGGGAGGCGGCAGGACTCGGCGTCCACCCGGACCGCCCCGCCGCTGTGGCGGGGGCTTGTCGTCAGACAGGGATCTTCACTCACCCGTGTCCGAAAAACCCAATGGAATCGGGGATTTGTGGGGTTACTCACCACTCACCCGTTCGGGTGGACATTGCTGTGTTCGAGTCATGGTCGAGAGGGCGAACGGCCCCCGGACCAGCGGCGGAGTACCCCACCGTCCGGCTCTGACAGGCGTGTTGCGCAACTCCTACGGGCTCACGAACGGACGCTCGGCTACGCCGTACGGGGGTAAGCCTTCTGGGCCGTTTCAACACCCTTGCGGACGAACGGAAGTCAGCCCGTCCGGCTCGGCGGAACGGTGACCCGGGCGGTTCGGCGCTCCCCGTCCAGCACCCGCATCGCCCGCGCCAGGGTGGCCGCGTGCAGTTCCGACTCACCCCGCCGGTGCATGACGGCCAGCGCGTCGCGCAGCGCCGTCGCCGCGGACACCAGGGCCTGGGCGGCCCGCAGCCCGCTGTACGTGCCCTCCTGCTGCGCCGGGTTGATCCGGCCCAGCAGGTCGACCGCGTCGAGGTAGCGGTCGACGAGTTCGCCCTCGGCCCGGGTCAGGGCGGGCAGCGGCGGCAGTTCCGGCGGCAGCATCGGCGGTCACCTCTCGCCCGGCGCGGTGCGGGACGCCTCGCGGCTCGTTACGACCCCGTCCGCCAGCCCGTACTCCAGTGCGCCCCGCGCGTCGAGGACGAGGTCACGCTCCAGGTCCTCGTGCACCTGCTCCGGGGTGCGCCCCGTGTACCGGGCGAGAAGTTCCTCGAGTCGCGCGCGGACCCGCTCCAACTCCCGGGCCCGGATCGCCAGGTCGCTCGGCTGACCTTCCGTCGGTTCGGGCAGCGACGGCTGCCGCAGCAGCACGCGCGCGCCCGGCAGTACGAACCGTTTGCCCGGCGTACCGGCGGCGAGCAGCACCGCGGCGGACGGGCCGGCCTGCCCGAGGCAGACCGTCTCCACGTCACAGCCGACGTACCGCATCGTGTCGTGGATCGCGGTCATCGCGCTGAACGAGCCGCCCGGGGAGTTGATGTAGAGCGAGATGCCGCGGTCCGGGCTCGCGTACTCGAGATGCATGAGCTGCGCGACCACATCGTTCGCCGAGACCTCGTCGATCGGCGCGCCGAGCAGCACGATCCGCTCCTCCAGCAGCTTCGCGTACGGATCGAGCGCGCGGGTGGACGTGTGTGCGGACGTACGGGTCATGGGCATACCCCTCCTCGTGATGGAGCCGTCTCCGAACGGGCTCTCTGTAAAAAATGTACAGGACGTACGATGAGTACGGATGAGTAAGAGGTCCCCGTAAGCTGGAGGCATGGCCTACGAGATTCCGGTTACGCAAGCCAGGGCTGAGCTCGCCGACCTGATCAACCGGGTGGTGTACGGCGGTGAGCGCGTCGTCGTGACACGGCACGGGAAGCCTCTCGTCGCCCTCGTCTCCGCCGCCGACCTCGAACGGCTGGAGGAACTCCAGGACCCCGCGGAGGACAAGGTGGCTTCCTCGGTCTCCAGCGTCCACGACCGCACTTCCGCCCCCGGGGGCCCGGAAACCCGCCGCTTCGGCCTCGCGGCGGAGCACCGCAGGGCAGACGGGGCGTAGCCGCCCGCGCGAAAAAAGACCGTGCACCCCCGTCCGCTACTGCGGGGGTGCACGGTCGTCCGTGGTGCTGCCGGGTCAGTCGGCGAGTGCGAGCACCGGCCGTTCGGGTGCCTGCTCCTCCGCGCGGACCCGGTTCCTCAGCGCGCTGCCCACCAGGACCGCGCCCAGGCCCAGCGCCGCCCACCAGGTCAGGGTGAGGGCGGGGGTGGTGGCCGCCGCGCCGTCGAAGTACGACACCGACCTCAGCAGAGTCGCCCCCGCGCCCGGCGGCAGCCACTGGCCGATCGCCCCGAGCGGTTCGGGAAGCAGCTGCGGGGCGGAGGAGGCGCCGGAGGCCGGGTTGCCGATCAGCATCACCACACCGGACATGAATCCGATCCCGGCCGACCCGACGAGTGCCGCGAGCCCGGCGACGGCGGCGCTCACGGCCAGCGTCGACAGTCCGAACGCCGCGGCCTCGGCCCACCAGTCGCCCGTGATCACCCCGAGCCAGCTGTCCGCGATCCCGGCCCCGACCAGACCCACCAGCGCCGCTGCCCCCACCAGAGCCGTCACCGCGCGGGCGCCGCGCAGCCCGAGCAGGGTCACCACCGCGCCCGCCGCCATCCCGGCCAGCGCGAGCGGCAGCACGCTTCCGCTCAGGGCCGCGCCGCGCGGATCCTTCGGGGAGGAGGCGACCACGTCGACTGTCGTGACCTTCGTGATCGCCTTCGCCTGCTTCGCTTGGCTAGCCTTCGCCGCCTTCGCCCCCTTCGCCGCCTCGCCGGCCTTCTCGGTCTTCTTGACCTTCTCGGCCGTCTCGCTCGTCTCGCTCGTCTCGCTCGTCTTGGCCTTCTCGGCCTTCCTGCCCTCTGCCACCACGCCGGAGTCGCCCGCGGCCTGCGCCGCCACCTTCTGCTGGAGCAGCTGGGCGACCAGCGGACTGGCCGCGGACGCGGTCAGCAGCTTGGGGCCCCCGGCGGTCACCACCACCGCGCCGTACACGGTCCGGTCCTTGATGGCGTCACGGGCGGCGGCCTCGTCGGCGTAGTGATGTATCTCGAACGCACCCTCCTGCCGCGTCAGCTTCTGTTCGAGGGGAGCCGTCGCCTTCGCCGGGCCGGCCAGGCCGATCGGCAGGTCGTGGGGCGCGGTCCGCGCGGCCGGCCAGGCGAACGCCCACAGCGCCAGGGCGGCGAGCAGCGGGACGAGGACGATCACCGCGATCAGGCGTCGGGCGCCGGGCCCGGAGCGGGGCGCGGAATGGGCGGACATGCGTCTCCTTGGTCGGTCGGTGCTGCCGATGTGGCCCGCTAAAAAGAAGGATCGTTCGTTTTAGGATTGACCCAGCGTCCTTCCGTCGGCGCGCCTTGTCAAGAAGGAACGTTCGTTTTAGGTTGTGACCATGGCCCGAGTGACCCAGGCACACCTAGACGCCCGCCGCCGTCAGATCCTCGACGGCGCAGCCCTGTGCTTCGCCCGAAACGGGTTTCACGCCACGTCGATGCAGGACGTGCTGAAGGAGGTCAACCTGTCCGCGGGCGCCGTCTACCGCTACTTCAGCGGCAAGGACGAGCTGATCGCCGCGATTGTCGGAGAGGTGCTCGGAGTGCTGGGGAGCACCTATGAGGGTGCGGCGGCGGAGACCCCGCCGCCCCTGCCCGACGTGCTGCTTCCCCGGGCGTTGCGGCAACTGCGGGAGGCCAGGCCGGTGCTGCTGGCGAGCGGGGAGTGGCTCTTCTCCCGGCTGCTGGTCCAGGTGTGGACCGAGGTCCTGCGCAATCCCGAACTCGCGGAGGTCCTGCGTGCCGGGTACGAGCGGGTCAGGGGCGCCTGGGCGATGGTGGTCGAGGGCTACAAGTCCGCGGGCCTGATCCCCGCCGACGCCGACGCGGACGCCCTGGCCCGGGTCATGATCGCGCTCGCGCAGGGGTACACCGTGCACCTCGCCGTGTTCGAGGAGTTGCCGCCGGAAACCCTGGAGAAGGGGCTGCGCGCGCTGATGAGCATGCGGGCCCCGCAGCCGTCCGAGTGACGGGCTCGGGTGTTTAACGTGTCGGAAACTCGGCGCAACTAGCCTGCCCCTCCACGCCACCAGGGACTTTGCCCCGTGGCCGAGGCAGCCGGGCCCCCACGGTCCGGAGCGAGGACTGGAGGTGGGACGTGCGACTGACCCCGCACGAACAGGAGAGGTTGCTGATCCATGTGGCGGCCGACGTGGCCGGGAAGCGCCGGGCCCGCGGGCTCAGGCTCAACCACCCGGAAGCGGTCGCCCTCATCACGTCGCACGTCCTCGAAGGCGCCCGTGACGGCCGTACCGTCGCCGAACTCATGTCCTCCGGACGCACGTTGCTCACCCGGGACGATGTCATGGAAGGCATCCCCGAGATGATCCACGACGTCCAGGTGGAGGCGACCTTCCCGGACGGCACCAAGCTCGTCACTGTCCACGACCCGATCGTCTGACCGGGGAGGCCACCGTGATTCCCGGAGAGATCCTTTTCGCCGAGGACCCGATCGTGTACAACGAGGGCCGCGAGGTCACCCGTGTCACCGTCCTCAACGCCGCCGACCGGCCCGTTCAGGTCGGTTCCCACTACCACTTCGCCGAGGCCAACCCCGGCCTGGAGTTCGACCGTACGGCCGCGCGCGGCAAGCGGCTGAACGTCTCCGCCGGTACCGCCGTGCGCTTCGAGCCCGGCATTCCTGCCGAGGTCGAACTCGTCCCGCTCGCCGGCGCCCGGATCGTGTCCGGACTGCGCGGCGAGACCGGGGGTGCGCTCGATGCCTGAGATCTCCCGCGCCGGCTACGCCGACCTGTTCGGACCGACCACCGGCGACCGGATCCGGCTCGCCGACACCGACCTGCTGATCGAGATCGAGGAGGACCGCTCGGGCGGCCCGGGACTCGCCGGGGACGAGGCGGTCTTCGGCGGCGGGAAGGTCATCCGCGAGTCCATGGGCCAGTCCCGTGCCACCCGCGCCGACGGCACCCCGGACACCGTCATCACCGGGGTCGTGATCGTCGACCACTGGGGGATCGTCAAGGCGGACGTCGGTATCCGCGACGGCCGGGTCACCGGGATCGGCAAGGCGGGCAATCCGGACACGATGGACGGGGTGCATCCCGACCTGGTCATCGGCCCGGAGACCGAGGTGATCGCGGGCAACGGGCGGATCCTGACGGCCGGCGCCGTGGACGCGCATGTCCACTTCATCTGCCCGCAGATCGCCGACGAGGCGCTGAGCGCCGGTATCACCACGCTCGTCGGCGGCGGCACCGGTCCGGCCGAGGGGTCGAAGGCGACGACCGTGACGCCCGGACCGTGGCACCTCGCCCGGATGCTGGAGGCGATGGACGCCCACCCGCTCAACATCGGTCTGCTCGGCAAGGGCAACACCGTCTCGCACGAGGCGATGCTGTCGCAGATCCGCGGCGGAGCACTCGGGTTGAAGCTGCACGAGGACTGGGGGTCGACCCCTGCCGTCATCGACGCGGCCCTCACCGTCGCCGACCGGACCGGAATCCAGGTCGCGATCCACACCGACACCCTCAACGAGGCCGGATTCGTGGACGACACACTCGCCGCGATCGGCGGGCGCGGCATCCACGCCTACCACACCGAGGGTGCGGGCGGCGGGCACGCGCCGGACATCATGACCGTGGTGTCCGAGCCGCACGTGCTGCCGAGTTCCACGAACCCGACCCGGCCGTTCACCGTCAACACGGTCGAGGAGCACCTCGACATGCTGATGGTGTGCCACCATCTGAACCCGGCCGTGCCGGAGGACCTGGCGTTCGCCGAGTCCCGGATCCGGCCGTCGACCATCGGGGCCGAGGACGTCCTCCACGACCTGGGCGCCATCTCCATCATCTCCTCCGACTCGCAGGCGATGGGACGGGTCGGCGAGGTCGTCATGCGGACCTGGCAGACCGCGCATGTGATGAAGCGGCGCAGGGGCGCGCTGCCCGGAGACGGGCGGGCCGACAACCGGCGGGTACGGCGCTATGTCGCCAAGTACACGATCAACCCGGCGCTCGCCCAGGGCATCGCCGGGCAGGTGGGCTCCGTGGAGACCGGCAAGCTGGCCGACCTCGTGCTGTGGGAACCGGCGTTCTTCGGCGTCAAACCGCTGCTCGTCATCAAGGGCGGCCAGATCGCGTACGCGCAGATGGGCGACGCGAACGCCTCGATCCCGACGCCGCAGCCGCTTCTGCCGCGCCCGATGTACGGGGCGATCGGACGGGCACCGGCCGCCAACTCGGTCAACTTCGTGGCCCCGCTCGCCGTCGAGGACGGGCTGCCCGAGCGGCTGCGGCTGGGGAAGCGCTTCGCCGTCATCGACTCCACCCGTGGGGTGACCAAGGCGGACATGCGGGAGAACGACGCGCGGCCCGAGGTGCGGATCGATCCCGACAGTTTCGCCGTGCGCATCGACGGTGAGCTGGTCGAGGCGGTACCGGCCGCCGAACTGCCCCTGGCCCAGCGCTACTTCCTCTTCTGATGTCCAGGGCAGCACTGCTGGTCCTGGCCGACGGCCGCTTTCCCGCCGGGGGGCACGCGCACTCCGGCGGCGCGGAGGCGGCAGTCCGGGCCGGGCGGATCACCGGGGCCGCGGACCTGGAGGAGTTCTGCCGGGGACGGCTGCACACGGCCGGGCTGGTGGCCGCCGCGCTGGCTGCGGCCGCCTTACTCGGAGTGCGGCCGGGGGAGTTGGACGCGGCCGCCGACGCGCGTACGCCCTCGCAGGCGCTGCGGGCCACCGCGCGCCGGCTCGGGCGGCAGCTGATGCGGGCCGGGCGGGCGGTCTGGCCGTCCGAAGAACTCGACGCGCTGGCCCGGGAGTTCCCCAAGGGGGCGCATCAGCCGGTGGTGCTCGGGCTCGTGGCGCGTTCGGCCGGGCTCACGGCGGGCGACGCGGCGTACTGCGCCGCCTACGAGAGCGTGGGCGGCGCGGCCACCGCCACCGTGCGGCTGCTGAGCCTCGACCCGCTCGACGCGACCGGGGTACTGGCACGGCTGGCACCGGAGTTGGACCGCGTCGCGGACGCGGCCGTGGCGGCGGCCCAGCGGGTGCCTTCCGACGGCGTCGACGCGCTGCCGACGGCTTCGGCGCCGTGGCTGGAAGTGGCGGCCGAGGCGCATGCCGCCTGGCCCGCCCGGCTGTTCGCGTCGTAGCCGGGCCGCCGACCCGGCCCCCGCACGTACTCACTCCTGGAACGGATGGGATGAATTGGATGAACGGAGCTGCTCATATGCATCTTGATCACGACCATCACGGACCCGCCGCCGTCAGCGCCGACGCCCAGCGGCCCGACGGCTCGCGGCGGGCCCTGCGGGTCGGGCTCGGCGGGCCCGTCGGGTCCGGGAAGACCGCCACGGTGGCCGCGTTGTGCCGGGTGCTGCGGGACGAGTTCTCGCTCGCCGTCGTGACGAATGACATCTACACCCGGGAGGACGCCGAATTCCTGCTGCGCGAGGCCGTGTTGCCGCCGGAGCGGATCACAGCCGTGGAGACGGGCGCCTGTCCGCACACGGCGATCAGGGACGACATCTCCGCCAACCTGGAGGCGGTGGAGGACCTGGAGGACGAAGCCGGGCCGCTGGACCTGATCCTGGTCGAGTCCGGAGGGGACAATCTCACCGCCACCTTCTCCAAGGGACTCGTCGACGCGCAGATCTTCGTGATCGACGTGGCGGGCGGGGACGACATCCCGCGCAAGGGTGGTCCGGGTGTCACCACCGCCGACCTGCTGGTGATCAACAAGACCGACCTCGCCCCGTACGTCGGCTCCGACCTCAAGCGGATGGCGGCGGACGCGAAGGAACAGCGCTCCGGACTGCCGTTCGTGCTGCAGTCGTTGCGGAGCGAGGCCGGAGTGACGGAGGTGGCCGACTGGGTGCGGGCCAGGATCGCCGTATGGACGGCATGACCGGGACAGGCGTCCGTGCGACCGCGCGGATCGTCGCCCGGGACGACGGACGCGGCGGCACCGCGCTGCCCGTCCTGGCGGGCGGGGGACCGCTCGCGGTGCGGCGCACCCGGGCCGGCGGGACGGCGGCCCGGGTGATGCTCGTCGGGGCGATGGGCGGCCCGCTCGGCGGCGACCGGTTCGAGGTGCGGGCCGAGGTGCAGCGAGGGGCCCGGCTGGAGGTGGGGTCGGCCGCCGCGACCATCGCGCTGCCCGGACAGGCGGAGGGCGAAGCGCACTACGACGTACGGCTCCGGGTCGCCGACGGCGGTGAACTGTGCTGGCTGCCGGAGCCGTTGATCTCCGCTGCCGGAAGCGACCTGCGCGTGCGCACCCTGGTCGAACTCGAAGCCGCCGCACGGCTCGTGCTGCGCGAGGAGCAGGTGCTCGGGCGGGTCGGTGAGCGGCCCGGCCGGCTCGGCAGCCGTCTCACGCTGCGGATCGCCGGGCGGACCGTACTCGACCAGGAGCTGGCCTGCGGTCCCGGCGCTCCGGGCGGCTGGGACGGGCCCGCCGTACTGGCCGGACACCGTGCTGTAGGACAACTCGTGGTCGCGCGACCCGAGTTCCGCGCCGACCCGCCCGAGGCGCGTCCGCTGGGGGACGCCGCCGCGCTGACTCCGCTCGCCGGACCCGCTGTACTGGTGACCGCGCTCGCGGCCGACGGCCTGCGGCTGCGCCGGGTGCTCGACGAGGCGCTGACACTGCTCGGGTGACCATCCGGCAGCGTGACATGATCATCCGGTTATCGGATTGGTAAAGATGCTGCGCGGCCTCTGTTCTCACGTTCCTCACAGCCGCGAGGATCCCCGTGACCATTCGCAGCGATGTAACGGGAGGGCCCTCTTGAGGGACATGAGACCGAAGAACCGCGCGCTGGCGCTCGGCTCGGCCGGAGCGCTCGTCACAGCCACTCTGATCACCAGCGCCCTGGCGGCGCCCGCGGCCAGTGCGCAGACCCGTCACGGTCAGGACCGGGAGGCCCAGGGAGCGGCCGTCGCCGCCGCGCGCGCGGCGAAGGCGGGCATCAAGTGGGCGGACTGCCCCGCCGACTGGGGGATCGAGAAGCCGATCCAGTGCGGTTGGGTCACCGTGCCGCTCGACTACGCGAAGCCCAACGGCAAGCAGATCAAGCTCGCCGTCGACCGTATCGGCAACACCGGTACGAAGCAGGAGCGCCAGGGCGCCCTCATCTACAACCCCGGCGGTCCCGGCGGCTCGGGCCTGCGTTTCCCGCGCCGGGTCACCACCAAGTCCGCCCTGTGGGTGAACACCGCCAAGGCGTACGACTTCGTGGGCTTCGACCCGCGTGGTGTCGGCCACTCCGCGCCCATCTCCTGCATCGACCCGCAGGAGTTCGTCAAGGCGCCCAAGGCCGACCCGGTGCCGGACACCGAGGCCGACAAGAGCGCCCAGCGCAAGCTCGCCCGTGAGTACGCCGACGGCTGCTTCAAGCGCAGCGGCGAGATGCTGCCGCACATGACCACGCCGAACACCGCCCGCGACCTGGACGTCATCCGGGCCGCCCTCGGTGAGAAGAAGCTGAACTACCTCGGCGTCTCGTACGGCACCTACCTCGGCGCCGTGTACGGCACGCTGTTCCCGGGACACGTCCGGCGCATGATCGTCGACAGTGTCGTCAACCCGGACCGCGAGAACATCTGGTACCAGGCCAACCTGGAACAGGACGTCGCCTTCGAGAAGCGCTGGAAGGACTGGGAGAACTGGGTCGCCACCAACGACGCCAAGTTCCACCTCGGCAAGACCCGCGCCGCCGTCCAGGACAACTGGGTCAAGCTGCGCGCCGCCGCCAAGAAGGCGCCGCTCGGTGGGGTCGTCGGCCCGGCCGAGCTGATCTCCTTCTTCCAGAGCGCGCCGTACTACGACTCCTCGTGGGTGCCGGTCGCCACCGCGTTCAGCAAGTACGTCGCCGGTGACACCCAGGCACTGGTCGACGCGGCCTCCCCGGACATGTCCGACACCGCGGGCAACATCAGCGCGGAGAACGGCAACGCCGTCTACACGGCCGTCGAGTGCGCCGACGCCAAGTGGCCGACCAGCTGGAACAAGTGGAACCGGGACAACACCCGGCTCAACAAGGACAGCCCGTTCATGACCTGGGCCAACGCATGGATGAACCTGCCCTGCGCCACCTGGTCGACCAAGCAGCAGACCCCGGTGAACGTCACCACCCACAAGGGCCTGCCGCCGGTGCTCATCGTGCAGTCCACGCGTGACGCCGCCACCCCGTACGTGGGTGCCGTCGAACTGCACAAGCGCTTCAAGGGCTCCCGCCTGATCACCGAGGAGGGCGCCGGCTCCCACGGTGTGACCAGCCTGGTCAACCCGTGCATCAACGAGCAGGTGGACAACTACCTGCTCAACGGCAAGCTGGAGAGCGCGGACGTGAGCTGCGCGCCGCACGCCACGCCTGTGCCGTAGCGGCAAGGGCCACCAAGGCGCGAGGGGCGGCCGGAGCACTCCGGCCGCCCCTTCGTCAGCTCAGCGGCGCACGCGGGAACGCACGCTCCCGCTTCCCGCGCGCCGCGGCCTCCTCCGCCTTGACCTCGGCCGCGTACCGGTCGACGTACTCCTGCTCGGACAGCGACAGGATCGCGTACATGATCTCGTCGGTGACGGCGCGCAGGATGGCCTTCTCGTTCTCCATACCGGCGTAGCGGGAGAAGTCGAGGGGCTTGCCGAAACGGATGCCGACTCGGCGGACGTGCGGGACGACCTTGCCCGGCGGCTGCGCCTCGAACGTGCCGATCATCGCGCACGGGACGACCGGCACCCCGGCCCTCAGCGCCATCACGGCGACACCGACCTTGCCCTTGTAGAGGCGTCCGTCGTGGGAGCGGGTGCCCTCCGGGTAGATGCCGAGCAGCTCCTCCTTGCGCAGCACACCGAGCCCCTCCCGGATCGCGGCCTGTCCCGCTTCCTTGCCCGACCGGTCGACCGGGATCTGGCCCGCGCTGCGGAAGAACGCCGCGGTCAGCCGGCCCTTGATGCCCGGTCCGGTGAAATACTCGGCCTTGGCCAGGAAGGTGATGCGCCGCTTGAGCATCGCCGGCATCAGGAAGTGGTCCGAGAACGACAGATGGTTACCGGCGACGATGGCCGGACCCGACGCCGGTACGTTTCCCAGCCCTTCGATGCGCGGCCGGAAGACCAGCCTCAGTAAAGGCCCCAGCACCACATATTTCAGCAGATAGTAGAACAAAGGGAGTGCTCCTCACTCCGGCGGTCGGCAGATCCGGCTGATCGCCGAGCCGCCGTGTTCCAGCAGGTCAACCGGCGTGTGATGGGGTGTCAGTGTAGGCGCGCTCGCGGCGCGCCGGAACCTTCACGGACGCGTGCCGCCGCAGCATGGCGTGATCACTACCGTCGCCCGGCCGTGGCCGTCCGCCGCCTCCGGAGCAGGTCCTGCCTAGGATGACCTTGATGAACCCGGCCGAGCAGCAGCCCCGCGAGCGCCCGCCCCTGCGGCGGCGGCGGGCGTTGCTCGTGCTCGGGCTGCTGGCCGGGCTCCTCGGTATGCACGCCCTGGCTCCCGGCGGTGCGACGGACCGTCCGCGGCACGCCCACGCCGCGCACATGACGGCCGAGATCACCCCTGTCGACGGCTGTCCCGACGACGGTCACCGCGACGGACGCCATCTGCGGCACGCCGACGCGACCTGCGCCTCGGGGGCCGTGAACGACGGACCGGAGCTGCCCGCGCCGGCCGCGGGCCCGGTGGCGGCTGCCGTGCCGGCCCGTTCCGCGGGCCCGGGCCCGGCCGAGGCACCGGACGGGGCACGCGCGCCACCGTCCCTGGCGGAACTCCAACTCCTGCGGATCTAGAGGTCGCTACGACCGCATCGGCGCCCCCCTGCCGGGTGCGGTCCTCCGCGTGCCCGAATCCCGTTCCGCACCACTGGAGTCCACCGAATGACCATCCGTACCTCCGCGCGCCGCGCCGTCGTCGCCGTCACCGCATTGTCCGTCCTCGCCGCCTGCGGCGGCGGCACCGACGACGGCCACAACGCCCAGGACGTCGCCTTCACGCAGGGCATGATCTCGCACCACCAGCAGGCCCTGGAGATGGCTCGACTCGCCTCGGACCGCTCCTCCTCCGCCCAGGTCAAGGACCTCGCGGCGCGCATCGAAAAGGCTCAGGACCCGGAGATCACCACCATGACCGGCCGGCTCAGGGCGTGGGGCGAGGACGTGACCATGGCCGGCATGGACCACTCCGGTCACACCGGCTCGAAGGAGATGTCCGGAATGATGAGCACCGCGGACCTGGCCAAGCTGGAGAGGGTCACCGGCAAGGACTTCGACACGATGTTCCTGACCATGATGACCGAGCACCACAGGGGCGCCGTCGAGATGGCGGCCACCGAGAAGAGCAAGGGGCGCGACGCCGCCGCCATGCGCACGGCCGACGACATCGTCACCGCACAGAACGCCGAGATCAAGGAGATGAACCGGCTGCTCGGCGGGAACTGAGGGGCCGGAAGGCGGGCGGGGGCCGGCCGGCACCGGCCCCCGCCCCGGGCTTCACCGGCCTGCAGCCAGCACCTTCTCCAACGCGCCCAGCGCGGAGCGCAGTTCGTCGCCGGTGATGGTCAGCGGCGGGGCGATCCGGATCGTGGAGCCATGCGTGTCCTTGACCAGGACACCCTCCCGCATCAGCCCCTCGCTGATCTCACGGCCTGTGCCGATGGCGGGATCGACGTCGACGCCCGCCCACAGCCCCCGGGCCCGGAACCCGACCACACCCTTGCCGGTCAGGGCCGTCAGCCCGTCCCGCAGGACCACACCCAGCTCGGTGGCCCGGCGCTGGAAATCACCCGTCTCCAGGAGCCCGACCACCGCCGTGCCGACCGCGGCCGACAGCGGATTGCCGCCGAACGTCGAGCCGTGCTCACCCGGGTGCAGCACACCCAGCACCTCACGCCGGGCCACCACCGCGGACACCGGCACGATGCCGCCGCCCAGCGCCTTGCCGAGCAGCAGCACGTCCGGGACGACCGCCTCGTGCTCCACCGCGAGCGTACGGCCGGTGCGGCCCAGGCCGGACTGGATCTCGTCCGCGATGAACAGACAGCCCGCGCGGCGGGTCAGCTCGCGCACCCCGGCCAGATAGCCCTCGTCCGGAATGATCACCCCCGCCTCACCCTGGATCGGCTCGATCAGCACCGCGGCCGTCGTCTCGTCGACGGCGGCCTCCAGAGCGGCCAGGTCGTTGTAGGGGACGATCCGGAACCCGGGGGTGAAGGGACCGAAGCCCGTGCGGGCGGTCTCGTCGGTGGAGAAGCTGACGATGGTCGTCGTACGGCCGTGGAAGTTCTCCGCCGCGACCACGATCGTCGCCCGGTCGGCGGGCACGCCCTTGACGTCGTACGCCCACTTGCGGGCCACCTTGATGCCGCTCTCCACCGCCTCGGCGCCGGTGTTCATCGGCAGCACCATGTCGAGGCCGGTCAGCTCCGCGAGCCGCTCGGCGAACTCGGCCAGCTGGTCGTTGTGGAAGGCCCGTGAGGTGAGGGTCAGCCGGTCGAGCTGGCGGTGGGCCGCCTCGACCAGGGCCGGATGCCGGTGCCCGAAGTTGAGCGCCGAGTAGCCGGCCAGCATGTCCAGGTATCGGCGGCCCTCCACGTCCTGCACCCAGGTGCCCTCGGCACGCGCGACCACCACGGGCAGCGGGTGGTAGTTGTGCGCGAGGACCGGCTCCTCGGCGCGGATCAGGTCGGCGGACGTACGGGCGGCGGTCGGCCGGGCGGGCGCGGTCATGAGCGGATCTCCTGGGTGCAGCACTTGATGCCTCCGCCGGCCTTGTGGAACTCCGACAGGTCGACGGGGACGGGGACATAGCCGTGGTCGGTCAGACAGGAGGCCAGCCGCTCGGCCCGCGGCGCGATGAAGACATGGCGGCCGTCGGAGACGGAGTTCAGGCCGAAGGCCATCGCGTCCTCGCGGGAGGCGAGCACCGCGTCCGGGTACAGGCGCGCCAGCACCTCACGGCTGCCCGGCGAGAACGCGTCCGGGTAGTACACGATGTTGCCTGCCGGGCCGTCGTCCAGCACGAACAGCGCCGTGTCCAGGTGGTAGAAGTACGGATCGACCAGCGTCAGGCTGATCACCGGCATCCCGAAGTACTCCTGGAGCTCGCGATGCGCCTCCCGGGTGGTCCGGAAACCGGTGCCGGCCAGCAGATACCGGCCGGCCGGGACCAGGTCGCCCTCGCCCTCGCACACGGCCTCGGGCCGGTAGACGGTGAACCCGGCCGCCTTGAACCACATGTCGTAGTGGGTCGACTCGGGGCGGCGCTCGGCCGCGTGGAAGAGGGAACCGAAGACCCGGCCGCCGACGACGACCGCCGAGTTCGCTGCGAAGACCATGTCGGGGAGACCGGCGACCGGCTCCACGCTGTCCACGGTGTGGCCATGGGCGCGGTAGGCGCGGATCAGCTCCTGCCACTGCTCCTGCGCCAGATCCACGTCCACCTGGACGTCGGGTTGCATCCAGGGGTTGATCGCGTACTGCACGGCGAAGTGTCTGGGTTCGCAGACCAGAAAGCGCCGGGGGCGCGGCACACGGCTTTCGGACACAGAGGGGTTCCTCCGCTTTCCTGGCGGTGTCGACTGGGGTGACACCAAGGTAGAAAGTGACAGATACGCGCGACAAGGAACAACAGCTGCGTAGACACGCAGGAACGCTGCGTTGTGACCCGTAAGGACGCACGAGTGCTGCGCGCCGTGATGTTTACTCCGGCGCCGCCTGTGTCGCGCCCGCCTCCGGGCTCTCCGGCAGCAGATGCGACAGCACCATCACGCTGATCGTCTTCCGGATGAACGGCTCCACCCGGATCCGCTCCAGCACCTCCTCGAAGTGCCCCACGTCCCGCGCCCGCACATGCAGCAGCGCGTCCGCGCCACCGGTCACCGTCATCGCGGCCGTGATTTCCGGATGGTTGCGGACCACCTCCGCCAGGCGCCGGGGTGGCGCCGCCCCCTCGCAGTACACCTCCACATACGCCTCCGTGCGCCAGCCCAGCGCCGACGGCTTCACGGTGGCCGTGAACCCCGTGATCACACCGGTCTCGCGCAGCCGGTCGACCCTCCGCTTGACCGCGGTGGCCGACAGCCCGACCGCCCCTCCGATCTCGGCGAAGCTCGTCCTGGCATTCGCCATCAGCGCTGTGATGATCTTCCGGTCGAGCTCGTCGAACGCGGCGGTCGTGCTGTTCATGTCGGCACTGTATCCAGCATGATCGGGCACCCCGGCGGATGTACTGCCGTACGGATTGTTCTTCCGGGTCCGTTCCGAACGACAGGCCCTAGACTCCACCTTCATGCTGCGTGCCCTCGCCGTCGACGACGAACGCCCCGCGCTGGAGGAACTCCTCTACCTGCTGCACGCCGACCCGCGCGTCGGCAGCGCCGAGGGCGCGGGCGACGCCACCGAGGCGCTGCGCCGCATCACCCGCGCCCTGGAGTGCGGACCGGATGGCCCCGAGGCCATCGACGTGGTCTTTCTCGACATCCGGATGCCCGGCCTGGACGGCCTGGAGATGGCCCGGCTGCTCACCGGCTTCGCCCACCCGCCGCTCGTCGTCTTCGTCACCGCCCACGAGGACTTCGCGGTCAGCGCGTTCGACCTCGAGGCCGTCGACTACGTCCTCAAGCCGGTACGCAAGGAACGCCTCGCGGAGGCCGTGCGCCGGGCCGCCGAACTGCGCGGCGCCGCCCCGCGGATCCCCGTCCACGAACCCGACCCCGACCACATACCCGTCGAACTCGGCGGCGTCACACGCTTCGTGGCCGTCGACGACATCACCCATGTCGAGGCGCAGGGCGACTACGCCCGGCTGCACACCGGCGGCGGCAGCCACCTCGTACGCATTCCGCTGTCCACCCTGGAGGACCGCTGGCGCTCCCGCGGCTTCGTCCGCATCCACCGCCGCCACCTCGTCGCCCTCCGGCACATCGGCGAACTCCGCCTGGACGCCGGCACGGTGAGTGTTCTGGTCGGTGCCGAGGAGATCCAGGTCAGCCGACGGCACGCGCGCGAGCTGCGGGACCTGCTGATGCGCCGGACCACGGGATAGGAGTCCCAAGTGGAGCCCACCGAACGCCGGGTCGTCGTCACCGGACCCGCCCGCCACGGCCGTCGTACCCCCGGCCACTACCGGCCGCGTACCGAGATCGACGAGCAGACCACCCTCGGACACACCTACGTGCGCTCCCTGATGCGATCCCAACTCAGAGCCGGAGCAACCGTGTTCGCGGTACTCGCACTGCTCGTCGGCCCGCTGCCACTCGTGTTCGCCGCCGTCCCCGACGCGAGCCGCCTGAAGTGGCTGGTGCTCGGGTTCTGCCTCTACGCACCCATGATCGTGCTCGCCCGCTGGTATGTGCGCCGCGCGGAACGCAACGAGCGGGACTTCGCCCGCCTGGTCGAGGACCGCTGACGCCGGTGAACTCCGGTTACGCCGTACCCGCCGTCGCCCTCGTCGTCGTGGCCACCGTCCTCGTCGGCGCGTTCGGGCTACGGGTCTCCCGCACCACCTCCGACTTCTACGTCGCCTCGCGCACCGTCGGCCCCCGCCTCAACGCGGCCGCCATCAGCGGCGAATACCTCTCCGCCGCCTCCTTCCTCGGCGTCGCCGGACTGGTCCTCGTACAGGGCCCCGACATGCTCTGGTACCCGGTCGGCTACACCGCGGGCTACCTCGTCCTGCTGCTGTTCGTCGCCGCCCCGCTGCGCCGCTCCGGCGCCTACACGCTCCCCGACTTCGCCGAGGCCCGGCTCGCCTCACAGGGGGTGAGACGACTGGCGGGAGCCTTCGTCGTCGGAGTCGGCTGGCTCTATCTGCTGCCCCAGCTCCAGGGCGCGGGGCTCACCCTGGCGGTGCTCACCGGGGCACCCGACGCACTCGGCGGGATAGTCGTCGCCGTGGTCGTGGTGGCCACCGTCGCCGCCGGCGGCATGCGCAGCGTCACCTTCGTCCAGGCCTTCCAGTACTGGCTCAAGCTCACCGCCCTGCTCGTCCCCGCCCTCTTCCTGGTCCTCGCCTGGCAGAGCGACGGCGCCCCCACCCACGCCTTCGAGGAACCGGCGTCCTTCCGCCGGCAGCACACCGTACAGGTGCACGACACCGTGGACCTGAGACTCGACCGGCCGCTGACCGTCACCGTGCGCGGCACGGTCGACGGCCGACCGCACCACGGCACCCCGACCACCCTGCCCACCGGCACCCACCGCGTCGCCGCCGGTACCCGCCTCACCTTCCCCCACGGGGCACCCGTCCCGGCCGCCGGCCACGGCGGCACCGGCGGCATGTCCACCTCGCTCGCGGCCGGCCGGGAGGAACGCCCGCTGTACGCCACATACGGACTGGTCCTCGCCACCTTCCTCGGCACCATGGGCCTGCCACACGTCGTCGTCCGCTTCTACACCAGCCCGCACGGCGTCGCCGCCCGCCGCACCACCGTCGCCGTCCTCGCCCTGGTCGGCGGCTTCTACCTGCTGCCGCCCGTCTACGGCGCGCTCGGCCGCCTCTACGCCCCCGAACTCACCCTGACCCACAACGCGGACGCGGCCGTACTGCTGCTGCCCGACCGGATGATCGGCGGCACCGGTGGCGACCTGCTCGGCGCGCTGGTGGCCGGCGGTGCCTTCGCCGCGTTCCTGTCCACCGCCTCCGGACTGACCATGGCGGTGGCCGGTGTGCTCACCCAGGACGTCCTGCCGTCCCGGGGAGTACGGCACTTCAGACTCGGTACCCTGCTCGCCATGGCCGTGCCGCTGGCGGCGAGCGCACTGGTGGGCGGACTGCCCGTCGCCGACGCCGTCGGACTGGCCTTCGCCGTCTCCGCCTCGTCCTTCTGCCCGCTGCTCGTCCTCGGCATCTGGTGGCGTCGGCTCACCCCGCCCGGCGCCGCCGCGGGCATGCTCACCGGCGGCGGCTCCGCCTTCCTCGCCGTCTCCGCCACCATGGCGGGCCTGCCGGGCACCGGACCGCTGTACGCCCTGCTCGCCTGGCCGGCTCTGTGGTCGGTGCCGCTGGGCTTCCTCACCATGGTGCTGGTGTCCCTGGCCACCCCGGCGCGGGTACCGACCGGGACGGGGGCGATCCTGGCCAGGTTCCATCTGCCGGAGGAACTGGCGGGTGGGGGAGCGGTGCGGGCGGAGTCCCGGGCATGAGCGGCTTCCTGGCCGGACTCTGCGTCGCCGTCCTCCCGTTGCTCGCCGCCGGGTTCTGGCTGGGACGGCGCACCGCGCGGCCCGAGCGGCTGGGCGGACTGGGCACGCCCGTCGAGCACGCCACCTTCCAGACCCTGCACACCGCGTCGCTCGCCGCGCCCGCACTGCGGGCCGGGCTCACCGGGGAGACCGCTCGCAGATCGGCCCGCAGACTGCGCTCGCTCCTCGGCACGGACGCCCTCTGTCTGACCGACCGGCGGGAGGTGCTGGCCTGGGACGGTGTGGGCGGCCACCACCGCACCGAGATCATGGAGCGCCTGGCCGGGGCGCTGGAGACCGGCCGGGGCGAAGCGTTCCGGCTGGACTGCGCGGCCCCCGACTGCCCCCTGCGCTGGGCCGTGGTCGCCCCGCTCACCGTCGACAACCGGGTGCACGGCGCGCTCGTGGCCTGCGCGCCACGCGAGTCCGCCGTCCTGGTCCGGGCGGCCGGGGAAGTGGGCCGTTGGGTGAGCGTCCAGCTGGAGCTGGCCGATCTCGACCGCTCCCGGACGAGACTCATCGAGGCCGAGATCAAGGCCCTGCGCGCCCAGATCTCCCCGCACTTCGTCTACAACTCACTGGCGGTCATCGCCTCGTTCGTCCGCACCGACCCCGAGCGCGCCCGCGAACTGCTCCTGGAGTTTGCCGACTTCACCCGCTACTCGTTCCGCAGGCACGGCGACTTCACCACCCTCGCCGACGAACTGCACGCCATCGACCACTACCTGGCACTCGTCCGCGCCCGCTTCGGCGACCGGCTCTCCGTCACCCTCCAGATCGCCCCCGAGGTGCTGCCGGTCACTCTCCCGTTCCTGTGCCTGCAACCCCTCGTCGAGAACGCCGTCAAGCACGGACTGGAGGGCAAGTCCGACACCTGCCGCATCCAGATCACCGCGCGGGACGCCGGCTCCGAGGCACTCGTCGTCATCGAGGACGACGGCGTCGGCATGGACCCCGTACTGCTGCGCCGCATCCTCGCCGGGGAGATCAGCCCGTCCGGCGGCATCGGCCTGTCCAACGTGGACGACCGGCTCCGTCAGGTCTACGGCGACGACCACGGCCTCGTCATCGAGACCGCACCCGGAGCGGGCATGAAGATCACCGCCCGGCTCCCCAAGTACCAGCCGGGCGTGCACTCCGCGCGGCTTCTCGACGCGGAGTGACTCAGATGCGCTGAGTGACGAACATCGCGGCCGTCAGCAGCCCCAGCACCACCCATCCGAACCACAGCCAGCCGTTGCTGCCCAGTGCCACGGAGTACGCCGTCACCGCGACGAGGCCGCCGACCGTGAGCGCCCCCATCGTCTTCGTGGAACCGTTCGCAGAACCGGGTGAACCGGGCATCGCGACACCCTCCTCGTGGTTGGTCCCTCGCCTCCATAGTGCCCCGGCTGCACACTCCCGCGGTGCGTAAGGCGAAAATCAGATCACCCTTCGCGGGCGTTCAGCGACGCGAGATAGGCGTTGTACGCCGCCAGCTCCTTGTCGCCGTCCCGGTCGGCCGCCCGGTCCTTGCGCCTGGCCTGGCGCTGCTCCGAGCCGTACCACTGGAACAGCAGCGCGATCAGCACCAACACGGACGGAATCTCACTGAACGCCCACGCGATCCCGCCGGCCGCGTTCTGGTCGGAGAGGGCGTCGATGCCGAGCGAGGCGGGCGGGTTCCGGAACGTCTCCACCATCGGCGTCGACCCCATCATCAGCGCGATGCCGAAGAACGCGTGGAACGGCATCCCCGCGAACAGCTCCAGCATCCGCATCAGATACCCGGGCCGGTACGGCCCCGGGTCCACACCGATGATCGGCCAGAAGAACACCACACCGACCGCGAGGAAGTGCACCATCATCGCGATGTGCCCGGCCCTCGACCCCATCAGGAGGTCGAACATCGGCGTGAAGTACAGCGCGTAGAGGCTCGCGATGAACAGCGGAATCGTGAACGCCGGGTGGGTGATCACCCGCATGTAGCGGCTGTGCAGCAGCGCCAGCAGCAACTCGCGCGGCCCCTTGCGGCCCTTGCCCGCCACCGGCAGCGCGCGCAGCGCCAGGGTGACCGGCGCGCCCAGCAGGATCAGGATCGGCGAGAGCATGCTGATCACCATGTGCTGGACCATGTGCACGCTGAACATCACCATGCCGTAGTCGTTCAGCCGGGTGCACATCACCAGCATGATCGTCAGCACACCGGTCACGTACGACACGGTCCGCGCCACGGGCCAGGCGTCGCCGCGCCGCCGCAGCCGCGCCACACCCCAGCCGTACAGCCCGAGCCCCAGCAGGCAGGCGACGAGGAAGAACGGGTCCGCCGACCACTCGAGACCTCGCCCCAGCGTGAACGGCGGCAGGTCCATGGTCATGCCGTGCCCGCTGTGATCCATCCGCCGGCTCCTGGTTCGTGGGGGTTGTGCGCTGTCTGTCCACAGCTGTCTGTCCGGACCCAGACTAGAACCGCCCCCGGTCACGGACGTGACCGGGGGCGGTTTCGCGCGGGGGCGGCCTACTGGCCTACAGCACGCACTCGGCCTCCTCGTACCGCTCCCGCGGCACCGTCTTCAGGGTCTCCACCGCCTCCGCCAGCGGCACCATCACGATGTCGGTGCCCCGCAGCGCGGTCATGCCGCCGAACTCGCCCCGGTGCACCGCCTCCACCGCGTGCCAGCCGAAGCGGGTGGCCAGCACCCGGTCGTACGCCGTCGGTGTCCCGCCCCGCTGCACATGGCCGAGGATGACGGGACGCGCCTCCTTGCCGAGGCGCCGCTCCAGCTCCACGGAGAGCTGGCGGGCGATCCCGGCGAACCGCTCGTGGCCGTAGACGTCCTTGCCGCCCTCGTCGAACTCCATGCCGCCGGGCCTCGGCTTGGCGCCCTCCGCCGCGACCACGATGGCGAACCGCTTGCCCGCCTCGAACCGCTCGCCGACCCGCTTCGCCAACTGCTCGATGTCGAAGGGGCGCTCCGGTACGACGATGGCGTGGGCGCCCGCCGCCATGCCGGAGTGCAGCGCGATCCAGCCCGTGTGGCGGCCCATGACCTCCACGATCAGCACACGCTGGTGGGACTCGGCGGTCGTCTTCAGCCGGTCCAGGGCCTCGGTGGCGACGCCCACCGCCGTGTCGAAGCCGAAGGTGACGTCGGTGACGGCGATGTCGTTGTCGATGGTCTTGGGCACTCCCACGATGGGCAGGCCGTTGTCCGACAGCAGCCGGGCCGCCTTCAGCGTGCCCTCACCGCCGATCGGGATGATCGCGTCCAGACCGAGCTCCGCGACATGCCCCCGGGCCCGTGCCACACCGTCCCGCAGATGCTCGGGGCGAACCCGTGAGGACCCGAGGATGGTGCCGCCGCGGGCCAGGATGCCGCTCACGGCGTCGAGGTCGAGTTTCAGCCAGTCGCCCTCCAGGAGGCCCTTCCAGCCGTCCCGGAACCCGATGACCTCGTCGCCGTGGTCGGCGACGGCACGGTGCACGACGGACCGGATGACGGCGTTCAGACCGGGGCAGTCGCCGCCGGACGTGAGGACACCAATGCGCATAGCCCGAAATACCTTCTCAACGTGGGCCGGGGCCGGACCGCGCTGTCCGGTGGGATCCCGGTCACCCTACCGGCGTCTGGGGGTGGCTCCGTAGCGGGCGTCCGCCTGCTGGACGCGCCCGCACATGTGAGCGGACGGCCTGTCAAGCGGGCCCGGGGGCGACCCTGCCGGAAGGTACTCAAAGCCTCCTCCAGTACGTCTGGAACCAGCGCGTCTGGAACGCAGTACGTCTGGAGCGCCTGCTACGCGGGCTGCTGCGCGGCCGCGATGCGCTCACCGCGGAGCGCCTCGTACCACCGGTCGTCGAGCGGCGGCAGCGCGTTGACATCGAGCGCCAGCTTCAGCAGCAGGTCGGCGATCTGCGGGTTGCGGGCGAGCACCGGGCCGTGCATGTAGGTGCCGAACACGGTGTCGTTGTACGCCCCTTCGGTGCCGTCCCCGGTGCCGTTGCCCTTGCCCAGGCGGACCTGGGCGAACGGGCGCGCGGTGGGGCCGAGCTGGGTGATGCCCTGGTGGTTCTCGAAGCCGGTCAGCTGGGGCAGGCCGAGGCGCGGGTCGATGTCCGCGAGGACGTCGCCGACGCACCGCTCTCCCGTCCCGCGCACCGTGCTGACGTCGAGCAGCCCGAGGCCGGGCTCGCGCTGGCCGAGGTCGTTGACGAACTCGTGGCCGAGGATCTGGTAGCCGGCGCACACCGCGAACACGATCGCGCCGTTCTGCACAGCCTGGTACAGATGCCCGTCGCGGCGCAGCCGCTCGGCTGCCAGTCGCTGCGGCCGGTCCTCGCCGCCGCCGATCAGGTAGATGTCGCCGGAGGTCGGGATCGGCTGGTCGCTGCGCACGTCCAGTCGGGCCACGTCGAGGCCGCGCTGGCGGGCCCGCCGCTCCACGACGAGGGCGTTGCCCTGGTCGCCGTAGGTGCTGAGCAGGTCGGGGTAGATCCACACCAGCCGCAGTTGGTTGTCGCTCATGAAGTGATCGTCCTCCCTGTTCAGTTGCCGACTACGCGGCGCAGGTCCTGGAACGCGGTGTAGTTCGCGATGACCTCGATCCGGCCCGGCGGGGCCTGCTGGACCGCCTGGTCGAGGTTCTCGCACACCTGGAAGTGCTGGTTCGCGACCTCCAGACGCACCGCGAGGTCCAGCTTCCGGTCGCCGATGACGAAGATCGGGTGGCCGGTCAGCCGGGTGTAGTCGACGTCCCACAGCCAGGAGGTGTCGGTGCCGTCGGCGCCGCGCGCGTTCACCGAGAGGATCACCGGGGCCGGCGGCGGGTCGATCAGCGAGAACGTCTCCAGCCAGCCGGCCGGGTTCTTCGCCAGCAGCAGACGCAGGTCGCGGCCCTGGTACTGGACGACGTCGTAGCGTCCGGCGACCGCCTGCACCTGGTACATGCGCTCCAGCGCGACCTGCGGGGGAACGCCGAAGACGGCGGCCACGGCCGCGGAGCTCGCGGCGTTGGCCTTGTTGGCGCGGCCGGGCAGCTGGAGGTGGATCGGCCAGGCCGAGCCGTGCGGGTCGAGGACGTGGTCGCCGGACAGTGCCCAGCTCGGCGTCGGGCGGCGGAAACCGCAGTCGCCGCAGAACCAGTCGTCACCGGGGCGCTGCATCACACCGCCGCAGGACGGGCAGGACCAGGCGTCGTCCTTCCACATCTGTCCCGCGGCGACCCAGATCACATTCGGCGAGGAGGACGCGGCCCACACCACCAGCGGGTCGTCGCAGTTCGCGACGATCACGGCCTTGGAGCCGGCCAGGCCCTCGCGCCAGTTCTCCGCGAGCATGCGGGTCTCGGCCGCGCGGTCGAGCTGGTCACGGGAGAGGTTGAGCAGCGCGATGCACTTCGGGGAGGTGTCCCTGGCGACGCCGGCGAGGTACTTCTCGTCGACCTCGATCACGCCGAACCGGGCCTCGGAGCCGCCGGCCAGCGCGGAGGTGATGCCGGCCGGCATGTTGGCGCCGAGCGCGTTGGAGACGACCGGGCCCGCGGCCCGCAGTGCCTCGGCGATCAGCCGGGTGGTCGTCGTCTTGCCGTTGGTGGCCGAGACGAGGACGCAGTCCAGGCTCTGGGCGAGGCGCCCGAGGAGGTCGGGGTCGAGCCTCAGCGCGACCTTGCCGCCGATCACCGATCCGCTGCCGCGTCCCGCGGCCCGCGACGCCGCCGCGACCGCCTTGCCCGCGGTCACGGCGAGCTTGGCCCGCGGCGTCAGCGGGTCCGAGTTGCCTGCCATCAGTTCTCGATCCTCCTTGGCGTACGCGCCGCGCGTGAGCCATCCGGCAACGTGGTGTGGACATCAGCCTATCGAGATCTATTCGCACACCCGAATCCCGGCCCACGTCAGCGCGGCGGGGACGGCCTCCGGGCACCGTACTCTTGCCGCCATGCGACACGGTTCCATTCCGGGCGCCCGCGGGCGCGTCCGGCCCCTCACCCTGCTCGGCGACCCGGTGCTGCACGCGCCCTGTGCCGAGGTCACCGACTTCGGTCCCGAACTCGCCGGGCTGGTGGAGGACTTGTTCGCGACGATGTACGCGGCCCGGGGGGTGGGGCTGGCCGCGAACCAGGTGGGGGTGGCTTCACGGGTGTTCGTGTACGACTGCCCGGACGACGAGGACGTCCGGCACCTGGGCCATGTGGTGAACCCGCGCCTGGTGGAGACGGACGGGGTGGTGCTCCGGGGGCCGGAGGGCTGTCTGTCCCTGCCCGGTCTCGAGGCGGGGACGGAGCGGTACGACCATGCCGTCGTGGAGGGCTTCACCATGACCGGGGAGCCGGTCACCGTGCACGGCACCGGCTTCTTCGCGCGGTGCCTCCAGCACGAGTGCGACCATCTGGACGGCACGGTCTACGCCGACCGTCTCACCGGCCTGCGCGGACGCAGACTGGCCCGCCAGGTCCGCCGGGCGTCCTGGAGCCGGTGACCGACGGGTCCGGCGCGCGGGTCAGAACCCCGGGCCGCCCACCTTGTCCCCGGCTGCCGCGAGCCGTCCCCACAGCAGGTCGGCCAGACTCCGGACCAGTTCGGCGCGGGAGCAGGGACGCTCCCCGAGCCACCAGTCGCCCGCCGCGTGCATCATGCCGACGATCCCGTGGCCCCAGACCCGGGCCAGCTGCTGGCTGCCCGGCCCGAGGTCCAGCCGCTCCTCGATGACCTGGGCGAGTTCCTCGCCCATCCGGCGCAGCAGCGGCGCGGAGTGCCTGCCCACGTCGAAGCCCTGTTCGCCGCCCCCGATCTCCGCGGGGTGCATCAGGAAGCGATAGACCTGGGGCCGTGCCTCGATGGCCGCGAGGTAGGTGTCCAGGGTGGCCTCGACCCGCTCCCGCCGGTCGGCAGGGGCGTCGACCGCGGCCCGCAGCGAGGCCAGCAGCGCGTCGGTGTGCCGCTTGGCGAGAGCGGCGTACAGTCCGCCCTTGTCGCCGAAGTGGCGGTAGAGGATGGGCTTGGTGATACCTGCCTCGGCGGCGATGGCGTTCATCGAGGCGTGCGGGCCGTCGCGCAGCACCACTCGGTCCGCGGCCTCCAGCAGTTCGCGCCGACGGCGGTCGGCGGATCGTTGCTGGTCGGTCGGCTGTGTGGTGTCCATGTGCTCTCCCCACCCGTGCTGTTTCGGTGACGCCTGCGCAAACTAACACTGAAGGCGTTCCCGACATCGAACGGGATGCCGACCGGGTGTCCGGAGTTGACTTTCCCTACTGACGGGTAACAGACTCGGGTTACCGCTAGTAACACGCACTGCCGCCGCTGGAGGGGACATGGCCGAGTTCACCATGGAGCTCAACGACGAACAGAAGGAGGTCCGGGACTGGCTGCACGGCTTCGCCGCCGACGTCATCCGCCCCGCGGCCGCCGAATGGGACGAGCGTGAGGAGACTCCCTGGCCTGTCATCCAGGAGGCCGCCAAGGTCGGCATCTACTCCCTGGACTTCTACGCCCAGCAGTACTTCGACCCCACCGGCCTCGGTATCCCGATGGCGATGGAGGAGCTGTTCTGGGGCGACGCGGGCATCGCCCTGTCCATCGTCGGCACCGGCCTCGCCGCCGTGGGCGTCCTCGCCAACGGCACGGAGGAGCAGATCGGCACCTGGATCCCCCAGATGTACGGCGACACCAACGACGTCAAGGTCGCGGCCTTCTGCTCCTCCGAGCCCGACGCCGGCTCCGACGTGGCCGCCATGCGCACCCGCGCCGTCTACGACGAGGCCAAGGACGAGTGGGTGATCAACGGCACGAAGACCTGGGCCACCAACGGCGGAATCGCCAACGTCCACGTGGTCGTCGCCGTGGTCGACCCCGAGCTCGGCTCCAAGGGCCACGCCTCCTTCATCATCCCGCCGGGCACGCCCGGACTCTCCCAGGGCCAGAAGTTCAAGAAGCACGGCATCCGCGCCTCGCACACCGCCGAGGTCGTTCTGGAGAACGCCCGCGTCCCCGGCTCCTGCCTGCTCGGCGGCAAGGAGAAGCTGGACGAGCGGCTCGCGCGGACCCGGGAGAAGACGAAGGCAGGCGGCGGCGAGCGGGTGAAGAACGCGGCGATGGCCACGTTCGAGGCCAGCCGTCCCGCCGTGGGCGCCATGGCGGTCGGCACCGCGCGCGCCGCCTACGAGGTCGCCCTCGACTACGCGAAGACCCGCGAGCAGTTCGGCCGTCCGATCATCGACAACCAGGGCATCGCCTTCCAGCTCGCCGACATGCGCACCCAGATCGACGCCGCCCGGCTGCTGGTGTGGCGCGCCTCCTGGATGGCGGTCAACGGCAGGCCGTTCACCGCCGCCGAGGGATCGATGTCCAAGCTGTTCGCCAGCGAGACCGCGAAGCAGGTCACCGCCCAGGCGATCCAGATCCTGGGCGGCAACGGGTACACGCGGGAGTACCCGGTGGAGCGCATGCACCGGGACTCCGCGATCTACACGATCTTCGAGGGCACGAGCGAGGTCCAGCGCCTCGTCATCGCGCGCACCCTGTCAGGGATGCCGATCCGGTAGCGCCGGGTCGGCGACCGCCGCGGCGGCGTCTCAGCGATGCCGCAGCGGCGTCAGCTGCTCGATGTCGTACTTGGCCCGCAGTGCCTCGATCGCCACCTGGTCCGGCGGGCCCCCGCTCCCGAGGATCTCCAGCAGCTCCTCGAAGTACCGCTCGTGGTCGGGCGGGGGAGAGGCCTGGAAGAACATCTTCGCGGGCGTCTCCGTCGGATTCGAGAAGGCGTGCGGGCAGCCCGGCGGTACGACGATGACCGTGCCGGGAGTCGCCCGCACCACACGGTTGCCCGAACAGGACTGCCACTTCTGCCAGTTGTCTGGCGTGCGCACGCGCGGCTCGAAGGCGAGCACGTCCAGCTCGCCTTCCAGGACGTAGAACAGCTCCTCGCTGCGCGTGTGCACATGGGCGCCGACGTCGAAGCCCGGCGGGACCTCCACCTCGAAGGTGGAGGCCATCCGGGAATGCTCGCCGGTCACCTTGAACGTCACACGCTGGGCGGGCGTCTGCACCACCCGGCCGTGGCCGGGCGGCACCAGCAGCCCCTCGGAGGGAACGGTCAGTCCTTCGGTCGTCGTCATGGGCACTCACCAAGTCACGGGAAGGGCCTCGGGCCCTCGGATCAACGCGCCCCTTCTGAAGGGCACCTGGTCGGGCGGCACGGCCAGCCGCAGGCCGGGCAACCGGTCCAGCAGCGCGTCGACCAGCAGCTCGCACTCCAGCCGGGCGAGCTGGGCGCCCGGGCAGAAGTGCGGGCCGTGGCCGAACGACACATGTGGATTCGGACTGCGGGCGAAGTCGACCGTGTCCGGTTCGGGGAACACGTCCGGGTCGCGGTTGGCGGCCAGGTAGGAGACGTACACCGGGTCGCCCGCCCGGATCGGCACGCCTGAGATCTCCACGTCCTCGGTGGCGATCCGGGACAGCCCGACCGCGTTGCGGTGCGGGATGTACCGCAGCAGCTCGTCGATCGCCCGCGGCCTGATCCCCGGCTCGGCACGCAGCCGGGCGAGGAGATCGGGCCGGGTCAGCAGCAGGAAGAACA
Organism: Streptomyces sp. NPDC086787; assembly: GCF_044745865.1. Taxonomy (NCBI): domain Bacteria; kingdom Bacillati; phylum Actinomycetota; class Actinomycetes; order Kitasatosporales; family Streptomycetaceae; genus Streptomyces; species Streptomyces sp. NPDC086787. Next base: position 217,993 of record NZ_JBIVBC010000011.1, read on the forward strand.
TCTGCCCGCTGTTGTTGGTGACCGCCTCGCCGCCGATCTGGAGCAGCACGGACAGACCCGCGGCCTCCTCGGGCGACACCTCGCCCCGGCCGACGGCGGCGCCGAGCAGCGAGGTGACGTCGTCACCCGTGCCGCCCGTCCGCCGCCCGACGAGTTCGCGGAAGTACGCTCCCATCGCGTCCCTGGCCCGTTCACCGGCCTCCCTGCCGTCGGCGGCGGACAGGATGAGCCGGGTCCAGTCGTGCATCCGGGGCCGGTCGGCCGCCGGTACCCCCATCAGCCCGGAGATCACCGCGACGGGGAAGGGACTGAGGACCGCCGCCGTCAGGTCGCCCGGCGGACCGGCCCGGACCAGTTCGTCGACCAGTCCGGCCAGCACGCTCCGGGCGTCCTCGCGGATCCGGTCCACGCCGTTCGCGGTGAACGCGGGCGCGACCGCGCGGCGCAGCCGGGTGTGGTCCGGGCGGTCCGCGAAGCCGACCGCGCCCCGCGCCGGGATGAAGTGCGGGGCGAGCCGGGTGACCGGGTGCTCCATCACCGCCTCACGGCTGAACCGGGCGTCGCCCGCGACCGCGCGCACGTCGTCGTAGCGGGTCAGCAGCCACGCCCAGCCCTCGCCGTTGGGCAGCTCGATCCGGGTGACCGGACCCTCGCGCATCAGCTCGGCCAGCACCGGGTCGAAGTCCACCCCCGCCAGGTCGGCCACCGGCCAGTACCTGACGGGAGGCAGAGCTTCGGGGAGCGATGCGCCGACCGTCACGCCGGTTCGTCCGCGTTCACCCAGCGGCCCACGGTCATCTCCGCGGTGATGCCGGGGCCGAACCCGGCGAGCAGACCACGCGCCCGGTCCTCGGCGCCACCCTCGTCGAAGAGCCGGCGCAGCGCGTCCAGCACGACGGCGCTCGCGATGTTGCCGTACTCGGTGAGCGTGGCCCGGCTGAACCGGAACGCGTGCGGGTCGACCTGGAGGAACTTGCTCAGGTCGTCGAGTATTCGGGGTCCGCCCGCGTGGATGATGTAGAAATCCAGGTCGGACGCGTCCCAGCCGTGGGTGCCTGCCAGGTCGTGGAGCGCCGGGGCCAGCGGCTCCATGGTCGTGGGCACCCGCTTGTCCAGCAGGAAGTGGAACCCGGTCTCGCGGACGTCGTACGCGATCCAGTCCTCGGTCTTCGGGATCAGGTACGACCCGTTGCGCTCCAGCTGGACTCCGGTGCCGCCGCGCCCGCGCACCACGGCCGCCGCGACGCCGTCCCCGAACAGGCCGTTCGAGAGCAGCGAGCCGACGCCGAGGTCGGTGGGCTGGTAGCACAGCGAGCAGAACTCGCAGGCCACGATGAGCGCGTTCGCCTCCGGGTAGGCGGTGCAGAAGTCGTGCGCCCGGTTGATGGCCGCCCCGCCGGCCGCGCAGCCCAGCTGGGCGATGGGCAGCTGCCGGGTGTTGCTGGGGAAGTCCAGTTCGTTGATCAGCCACGCGGTCAGCGAGGGCATCATGAAGCCCGTGCACGACACGTAGATGATGACATCGATGTCATCGGTCAGGAGCTCCGCGTCGTCGAGCGCCCGCTGGATCACCGCGGGGACCCGGGCCTTCGCCTCGGCCTCGTACAGCTTGTTCCGATCATGGAAGCCGGGATGCTTCAGTGTCTCCTCGATGGGCTGCACGATGTGCCGGGTGCGGACGCCTGTGTTCTCGATCAGCCGCAGCGCGAGTCCGAGCTGAGGGTGGTCCGCGTGGTGCTCCCGCGCCAGCGCCAGCGTGTCCTCCATCGTGATGACGTGTTCTGGTACGGACACCGAGGGTCTGCACAAAGTCGCCATGAGCCGTCCCTGCTTTCGCCTTCCGGCAGGCATCCGCCCGCCGGTCAGAAGGTGGTCCACCCAGGTTCACCCGACGGGGCGACGATCTCTCGCCGGATTACTCCGAACCGGGGATGACGGGTCAGCGGGGGTACCCGCCGAAGCGGGCCTGGATCAGTGCTCCGACCAGCGCTTTTCAACCGATCGGGGGTGGCGCGGCGAACGCCCTCACGGAGCTCCGCTGCTGTGCGCGATGCAGGCGACGTCGATGCGGTCGGCCAGCTTGGCGAGTTCGATCGTCAGGGTGGCGACCGTGTCCTCGTCGAGCCCCTGCTGCCCTGCCTCCACGAGATGCAGCCAGCGCCCACCCACCGTGCGGAGCAGCTTGCTCACGTCGGCCGCGGCCACCTGCAAGGTACCGCGGTCGTCGACGATCAGAGGCAGGGTCACTTCGCGGTTCACAAACGGGATCGTAGCCGCGGGAGGGTCACGCACCCTGCCAAACGGTGGTGATGTTGCAGAACTCGCGGATCCCGTGCCCGGACAGCTCACGCCCGTACCCCGAGCGCTTCACCCCGCCGAACGGGAGCGCCGGATGCGACGCCGTCATGCCGTTGACGTACACCGCCCCCGCCTCCAGGTCGCGTGCGAACCGGTCCGCCTCGGCCGGGTCCCGCGTCCACACGTTGGAACTCAGGCCGAACGGCGAGTCGTTGGCGATGAGCACGGCCTCGTCCAGGTCTCCGGCCCGGTACAGCGTGGCGACCGGGCCGAACGCCTCCTCGCGGTGGATCCGCATCCCACGGGTGATGCCGGCCAGTACGGTCGGGGGGTAGAACCAGCCCGGCCAGTCCGGGCGCCGGCCGCCGCAGAGCACGGTGGCTCCGCCGCGCCGCGCGTCGTCGACCAGTTCCTCCAGGTCGGCCCGCCCCTGTTCGCTGGCGAGCGGGCCCACCTCGGTGTCCTCCTGCATGGGGTCGCCGACCTTGAGCGCCTCCATGCCGGCCACGAAACGCTCCGCGAAGGCGTCGTACACGTCCGTGTGCACGATGAACCGCTTTGCGGCGATGCAGGACTGACCGTTGTTCTGCACCCGGGCCGTCACCGCCACGCGGGCGGCCTCCTCGATGTCGGCGGACGGCATGACGACGTAAGGGTCGCTGCCGCCCAGCTCCAGCACCGTCTTCTTGATCATCTCCCCGGCGGTGGCGGCGACCGCCCGGCCCGCGGGCTCGCTCCCCGTCAGCGTCGCCGCCCTGACCCGCTCGTCGCGCAGGACGCCGTCGACCGCGCCGGAGCCGATCAGCAGGGTCTGGAAGCAGCCCTCGGTGAAGCCCGCGCGGTGGAACAGGTCCTCCAGATAGAGGGCGGTCTGCGGGACGTTGGAGGCGTGCTTGAGCAGCCCCACGTTGCCCGCCATCAGGGCCGGGGCCGCGAAGCGGATCACCTGCCACAGCGGGAAGTTCCAGGGCATCACGGCGAGCACGGGACCGAGCGGACGGTAGGTCACCCGGACGCGGGAGGCGCCGGAGTCCGTCACATCGGCCTCCGTGGGCGCCTCGTCGGCGAGCAGCGCCTCGGCGTGCTCCGCGTACCAGCGCATCGCCTTGGCGCACTTGGCGGCCTCCGCGCGAGCCTGCTTGACGGGCTTGCCCATCTCGGTCGTCATCGTCCGGGCGATGTCCTCCCGGTCGTCGTCCAGCAGGTTCGCGGCCTGGAGCAGCAGACGCCCGCGATCGACGAAGCGGCTCAGCCGGTACGTGCGGAAGGTGGCCTCGGCGAGCTGGAGTCGGCGCTCGATCTCCTCCTCGCCCATGGCCTCGTACGACTTGAGCGTCTCGCCGTTCACCGGGTTGACCGTGGCGATGGGCATGGGTGACCTCCCTGGGAGCGGGCTTGGACCGACCTTGCCGCGCGGCGATGGCGATCGCAACGTGTGTGTCGGCTACTCGGCCGAGTGCCCGGCCGCTCCGCCGGAAGCGCCGTGATGTGCCGTTGGGGTCTGTTGTCTGGATCGGGTCGCGTCTACGGCCTGATCCGAACGACAGGCCCTGGCCGTCCGCGGTGTCGTCTTGGCTGGTCGCGCAGTTGCCCGCGCCCTTCCGGGGCGCCGCCGGAACCGCCCCGCCGGAACCGCCCCCGACTTCACCGGCCTTGCTCGGCCAGCCGGTCGAGGAACGCGGCCTGTGCCGGGACGATCAGCTCGCGGGCACGGTCCAGGCCGAACCACGCCACCCGGTCCAGCTCCGGGAACTCCCGCAGCTGTCCGGACCTCGGCGGCCACTCCATCGTGAAGGTGCCCGGATCGATGGACGCCGGGTCCAGACCGGCCTCGACCGCCCACGCCGTGACGATCTTGCCGCCCGCCTGCCGGACCTCGCCGAGCGGCAGCGCCTCGCCATCGGGCGGCGGCAGGCCGAGCTCCTCCTGGAACTCACGGCGCGCCGCGTCCCACGCGGGTTCGTCCGGCTCGTACTCACCCTTGGGGACGGTCCACGCGCCCGCGTCCTTCTTCGCGAAGTAGGGGCCGCCCATGTGACCGAGCAGCACCTCGATCCTGTCGCCGGTGTGCCGGAACAGCAGCAGGCCGGCGCTCCGCCGCTGGCTCACGGCCGCACCTCCGGGTGGGCGGCCAGCAGGGTCTCCACGGTGTCGGCCTCCTCGGGCCGCTTGTCCTCCCGGTAGCGGACCACCCGCGCGAAGCGCAGCGTGACCCCGGCCGGATAGCGGGAGGAGCGCTGGAGGCCGTCGTACGCGATCTCCACCACGAGTTCGGGGCGCACGGTGACCACATGGCCGTCGTCCCGCACGGCCAGTTCGCCGAGCCGGCCGGTCTGCCAGGTGAGCATCGTGTCCGTCATGCCCTTGAAGGTCTTGCCGAGCATGGCGAAGCCGCCGTCCGGGGTGCGGGCGCCCAGATGGAGGTTGGACAGCTTGCCGGTACGGCGGCCGTGGCCCCACTCGGCGGCCAGGACGACCAGGTCCAGGGTGTGCACCGGCTTGACCTTCAGCCAGGAGGCGCCCCGCCGTCCCGCGCTGTACGGAGCGTCGAGCGACTTGACCACCACCCCCTCGTGGCCGCGGGCGAGGGTCGCGGCGAGGAAGTCCGCTGCCTTTCGCGCGTCGTCCGGCGATGAGACGAGGGCTCGCCGCACCCGCATCGGCTCGGGCACCAGCCGGGCCAGTTCCGTGTGCCGCTCGGCGAAGGGCAGGTCCAGCAGGTCGCGGCCGTCGACCGACAGGGCGTCGAAGAAGACGGGGGAGACGGGAACCTCCCCGGCGGCCCTCGCCACGTCGGTCCGGGAGCCGACCCGGCCAGCCGTCTCCTGGAAGGAGCGGGGCCGCCCGTCCGGGCCGAAGGAGATCACCTCACCGTCGAGGATGAACCGGTCGCCCGTCAGCTCCAGGGCGGCGGCGGCCACTTCGGGAAGCCGGTCGGTGATGTCGTCGAGAGTGCGGGTGTGGATGCGAACCGCGCCGCCGTCGCGGTGGACCTGGACGCGGATGCCGTCCAGCTTCTCCTCGACCGCACAGGAGCCGAGCTTCGCGACCGCCTCGGCCACCGAGGACGCGCTGTGCGCCAGCATCGGCAGCACCGGCCGGCCGACCGTGAGCCGGAAGCGGCCCAGCGCCGCCGGGCCGTCGGCCAGCAGGGCCTCGGCCACCGCCGGAAGCGAACCGGCGAGCATCACGGCACGCCGTACGGCCGCCGCGTCCGCGCCGGTCGCCAGCGCGAGGCCCTCCACGGCCACGGCGTCCAGGGCGCCCTGCCGCACCTCGCCGGTGATCAGCCCCAGCAGGAACCGCTGCTCGTCCTCGGTGGCCGCGCCCATCAGCTCCCCGACCAACCGGGCCCGCTCGGCCTGCGAACCGGGGCCGGAGAGCCCGCCCAGTTCCGTGAGCCGGGCGTCCACCTCGCGCACCGTGAGGGACGGCTCCGCAGCCGGCGGTACCGGGCGGCTCAGCACCTTCCACCCGACACCGAGCCTGCCCTGGGGCAGCCGCCCGGCGAGATACGGGATCACGATCGGCACCTCCCGCGCCTCCGCGCCCCGGAACAGCTCCGCGAGCAACGCCGTCTTCCGGGACCGCGCCGCGGTGGCGGCAACCTCCCGCGACACCTCGGCCAGCCGGGTCAGCAGCATGCGGCCATGGTGCTACGGGCACGGCGGAAACACACCCCGGCGGGGGCGGTGAGCCGGGCCGCCCGGCGAAACCGCCGGTGCCGCCGCCCGGTGCCGCGGGATTGACAAACGGCTTTGCCGAATCTGCAATACGGCCATGACTACCGACGACGTTCTCGCGGGCGTGGGCCCGAGGCTCCGCCGACTCCGCAAGGACCGGGAAGTGACCCTCGCGGGGCTGTCCGAGGCGACCGGGATCTCCGTCAGCACGCTCTCCCGGCTGGAGTCCGGGCTGCGCAGACCCAGTCTCGAACTGCTGCTGCCGATCGCGCGGGCCCACCAGGTGGCGCTGGACGAGCTGGTGGGCGCCCCGCCGGTCGGTGACCCGCGGGTGCGGGCCAAGCCGATCGAGCGCGACGGCCGCACCCACTGGCCGCTCACCCGCCAACCCGGCGGACTCCAGGCGTACAAGGTGCTGGAGCCGCGCCGGAAGCGGGAGCCGGATCCGCGCGTCCACGAGGGGTACGAATGGCTGTACGTCCTGTCCGGGCGGCTGCGGCTGGTGCTCGGGGAGCACGACGTGGTGCTGACGGCGGGCGAGGCCGCCGAGTTCGACACCCGGGTGCCGCACTGGTTCGGGTCGACGGGGGAGGGACCGGCCGAGTTCCTCAGCCTCTTCGGGGCGCAGGGCGAGCGGATGCACGTCCGGGCCCGCCCGGCGTGTTCCGGCGACGTGTGACGGTTCCCTGATCGGCAAGCGACCGCTTAGTATGCGATGGAGCCCGGTCAGACGAAGCAGTCCCGTGGAGGCATCCCATGCAGGCATGGCAAGTGCGCGAGAACGGCGAGCCGAGCGAGGTGATGCGGCTGGCGGAGGTGGAGCGGCCCACGCCCGCCGACGGCCAGGTCCTGCTCAGGGTGCGCGCCGCCAACATCAACTTCCCGGATGTGCTGATGTGCCGGGGCCAGTACCAGGTACGGCCGCCGCTGCCGTTCACCCCCGGGGTGGAGATCTGCGGCGAGACCGAGGACGGCCGCCGGGTGATCGCCAACCCCGCGCTGCCGCACGGCGGCTTCGCCGAGTACGCCCTGGCCGACGCCGCCGCCCTGCTGCCCGCGCCCGACGCGCTGGACGACGCGGAGGCCGCCGCACTGCACATCGGCTACCAGACCGGCTGGTTCGGCCTGCACCGCCGGGCCCGCCTGGAGGCGGGGGAGACCCTCCTCGTGCACGCCGCCGCCGGCGGGGTCGGCAGCGCCGCCGTACAGCTCGGCAAGGCCGCCGGGGCCACCGTGATCGGCGTCGTCGGAGGCGCCGACAAGGTGGCCGTCGCCCGCGACCTGGGCTGCGACGTGGTGATCGACCGGCGCGCCGAGGACGTCGTCGCCGCCGTGAAGGAGGCCACCGGAGGCCGTGGCGCGGACGTGGTCTACGACCCGGTCGGCGGGGACGCCTACACACAGTCCGCCAAGACCGTCGCCTTCGAGGGCCGGATCGTGGTCGTCGGCTTCGCGAGCGGGACCATCCCCAGCCCCGCGCTCAACCACGCCCTGGTGAAGAACTACGCGATCCTCGGTCTGCACTGGGGCCTGTACAACACGAAGAACCCCAAGCTGGTCCAGCACTGCCACGAGCAGCTCACCGAGCTGGCCACCCGGGGTGCGATCAGGCCACTGGTGAGCGAGCGCGTCCCGCTGGAGCAGGCCGCGGACGCCGTGCAGCGGGTCGGTGACGGCCGTACCACCGGCCGGGTCGCCGTCGTGCCTTCGCACCGGAACGGAGCCACCGCATGACCGACGCAGCCGACCTCCAGCGCCGTACGGCCGAGTTGCTGGCAGCGCACCCGCCCGCCGACACTTCCCCCGCGGACTTCCTGGCGGCCCGCTTCGACGCAGGGCTGGCCTGGGTGCACTACCCGCCGGGCCTCGGCGGCCTCGGTGCCCCGCGCGCCCTGCAAGCCGTCGTGGACACCGAGTTGGCGGCCGCGGGCGCCCCGGACAACGACCCGCGGCGCATCGGCATCGGCCTCGGCATGGCCGCGCCCACGATCCTGCGCTACGGCACCGAGGAACAGAAGCAGCGCTGTCTCAAGCCCCTTTGGACGGGCGAAGAGGTCTGGTGCCAGCTGTTCAGCGAGCCCGGCGCCGGCTCCGACCTGGCCGCGCTCGGCACCCGCGCCGTGCGCGAGGACGGCGGAGACTGGGTGGTGGACGGGCAGAAGGTGTGGACCTCCAGCGCCCACATCGCCCACTGGGCCATCCTGATCGCCCGCACCGACCCGGACGTGCCCAAGCACCAGGGCATCACCTATTTCATCTGCGACATGACCGACCCGGGCGTCGAGGTCCGGCCACTGCGCCAGATCACCGGCGAGGCCGAGTTCAACGAGGTCTTCCTGACCGGCGTCCGCATCCCCGACTCCCGCCGCCTCGGCGAGATCGGCGACGGCTGGCGGGTCGCGCAGACCACCCTCAACAACGAGCGCGTCGCCATCGGCGGCATGCGGATGCCCCGCGAGGGCGGCATGATCGGCCCCGTCACCAGGACCTGGCGCGACCGCCCCGAACTGCGCACCCCGGAGCTGCACCAGCGCCTGCTCGGGCTGTGGGTCGAGGCCGAGGTGGCCCGGCTCACCGGCGAACGCCTGCGCCAGCAGCTCACCGTGGGCCAGCCCGGCCCCGAAGGCGCCGGAATGAAACTCGCGTTCGCCCGCCTCAACCAGGAGATCAGCGGCCTCGAAGTCGAACTGCTCGGCGAAGAGGGACTGTTGTACGACGACTGGACGATGCGCCGACCGGAACTGGTCGACTTCACCGGCCGCGAGGCCGGCTACCGCTACCTGCGCGCCAAGGGCAACAGCATCGAGGGCGGCACCAGTGAGGTGCTGCTGAACATCATCGCCGAGCGCGTCCTCGGCCTGCCCGCCGAGCCGCGCACCGACAAGGACGTCGCCTGGAAGGACCTGTCCCGATGAGCGCACAGCCGGATCTCCTCTACTCCGAGGAGGAAGAGGCGCTGCGCGCCGCCGTCCGCGACCTGCTCACGGACCACTGCGACGCGGCGGGCGTCATCGCCCGCACCGAGTCGGGCGCCCCGCACGACCTCCCCCTGTGGAAGGCACTCGCCGGCCGGATGGGCCTCGCGGGCCTGCTGATTCCCGAGGAACTGGGCGGCCAGGGCGCCACGCACCGGGAGACCGCCGTGGTCCTGGAGGAACTGGGACGCTTCGTCGCGCCCGTGCCGTATCTGACGAGCGCCGTCCTCGCCACCGAGGCGCTCCTCGCCTGCGGGACCGAGGACCTGCTCACCGAACTGGCGTCCGCGACCACGATCGCCGCCCTCGCCGTCGGTCTGCACACCGCCCCGGGCGCCACCGTCCGCACCGTGCGCGTCGAGAACGGCGCCCTGCACGGCGAGTTGACCGCGGTCGCCGACGCCGCCGTCGCCGACGTGCTGCTCGTCCCGGCCGACGACGGCGCCCTGTACGCCGTCGCCGCGTCCGACGCCGGCGTTACCCCGCGCACCTCGCTCGACCTGACCCGCCCGCTCGCCACCGTCACCCTCACCGGTGCCACCGGCCGTCGGCTCGGTGACACCGGCCCCGCGGTGAGCCGTGCCCTGCGCTCCGCCGCCGGACTGCTCGCCTCGGAACAACTCGGCGTCGCCGAGTGGGCGTTGACCGAGACCGTCCGGTACCTCAAGGAGCGCAAGCAGTTCAACCGGCCGGTCGGCGGCTTCCAGGCGCTCAAGCACCGGCTGGCCGCGCTGTGGATGGAGACCGTCAGCCTCCGGGCCGCCGCCCGCGCCGCGGCCGACGCGCTGTCCACCCACGAGGACACCGACATGGCGGTGGCCGTGGCCCAGGCCTACGCGGCCCCCGTCGCCGTCCACGCCGCCGAGGAGGCGCTCCAACTCCACGCGGGCATCGGAATGACCTGGGAACACCCCGTCCACCTGTACCTCAAGCGCGCCAAGGCGGACTCCCTGGCCTTCGGCACGGCGGGCGCCCACCGTGCGGCTCTGGCCGAACTCGCCGACATCCAGGCCCCCTGAGCCTCACCCGCCGGACGACACCACACGATCGGAGGACACGTCAGCCGCCCGGACGAACCCTCCGCTACGCCACACTTGCGGCCGAACGCCGCGAAACGGCGCGGCGGAGGAGGTTCACGATGGCCGTTTCCATCTCTGTGGTGTTGCTGCTCCTGATCCTGGCTGTGATCTTCATGCGCAACGGCGCACTGAAGATCTCCCATGCTCTGGTCTGCATGCTGCTGGGCTTCTACATGGCCAGCACCAATGTGGCGCCCACCATCTCCAGCGGGCTCACCGCGACCGCGGACCTTGTGAGCAGCCTGCGGCCCTGACCGGCGCGGGGTGGGCCGGTCAGGGTGCCGAGAAGATCCCGATGCCGTTCGGAACGGGGCGCTCGGCGCCACCGCTCGGGTGGTTGCGCACCGTCACGGTGCGCGCCCCCGGCATGCGGCCGACCAGGGTCGAAGAGCCACCGCCGTCCAGGCCGAACGCGTAGGCCGACCCCAGTTCGCGCATCCGCGAGGCCACTTCGGCGACCGTCAGGCCGCCGCGGTGGGCGCGCGCGCCGTCCAGTACCAGCAGTGTCAGCCGCCGCCCGTCGGCCGTGAAGCCCACGGCGGTGCGCACCGCCGAGGTGACGTCGTCGAGGCCCGGCAGCGGACGTCCGTCGCGCAGCAGCGGAGAGCCGCCCAGGGCGAAGCGGTACGCGATCCGGGACGCGGACGGCACCAGCCGGGACCGCACGGTCACCCGCTGGCCCGGGACCAGCCTCCGCAGCCATCGCGCACCCGCCTCCCGGCCCAACAGGACGGTGGTTCCCCGGGCGATGGGGCCGCTGCCCGGTGTGCCGGAGGCGGACACGACACGGCCGTGACGGACCGTCACCTCGTAGGTGTCCCTGCTGCACGGCGCCGCCCGGGCGTTGTCCGTGCCGCAGGTGGCACGCACCCGGGAGGCGTCGCCCCACCGCGAGGTGAACGCGCCCACGGAACCCACCGGCAGGGCGTACTGGTTGAGCCCGCCGAGCGGCCGCCGCCGGCCGGCCGTCACGACGGAGCCGAGCAGGGACAGCCGGTCCAGGCGCGCCCGCCGGTCGACACCCACGCCGAACACGTCCGTGGTGTTCGTGCCGGGCGGGGGCACGGGTCCGAAGCGCTGTCCGTCCGGCACCGCGGACTTGAGCACCTGCCCGTGCGCGACCGCCGGTCCCACGTTCGCGCCCGTCACCTCGACGCCCGGATGCTGGGCCTCACTGATGTCGAAGAAGTCGCCGTTCACACCCGCGACCGCGCCCGCCGAGCGGGCCAGCCGGGAGAGGGGCGCACGGGCGGCCACCGTGCCCGGATACAGCAGGTCCAGCCGCACATGCGGGTCGCTCAGATCGACGAAGAGCGCATGGGCGTGCGCCACACCCTTGGCCGCCCTGATGTCGAACTGCCCGTAGGTGACGCCCCGCGCGATCCGGACGGTGCCCCGCCGCGCGGCGTCGGCCGGTGCCGCCCCGGTCAGGGCCGCGGCGGCCAGCACGCCCAGCGACGTGAGAACCGTGACGACCGCTCTGCCGGTCGTCGACCGCTTCTGATGACGAGTCATGTCCGTCCCCTCGATGTCGTGTCACCCCTCCAACGACTCGGGGGACACGGGGGAAGCGGATCAGGACGCGGCTTCGCTCACGGAGCGGTTACCCGCCTTCCATCACCCGAGAACGGGTGAGGAAACGAACACCCTCCGGTGCCTCCAGCGAGAAGCCGCTGCCCCGGCCGGGCACCACGTCGATGATGAGCCGGGTGCGGCTCCAGGCCTCGTACTGACTGCGGGACATCCAGAAGGTCACGGGCTCGCCGACACCCTCGACCTCCAGCTCGGCCAGCAGTACGTCGGAGTCACCGGTGCGGAACTCGCCGTCCGGGTAGCACATCGGCGCGCTGCCGTCGCAGCAGCCGCCGGACTGGTGGAACATCAGCGGACCGTGGTCGGCGTGCAGTCTGCGCACCAGATCGGCGGCCTTCGGGGTGAGTTCGACACGGGGCGGGTGCTGGTCCATGGTCACCGTCCTGGAGCAGTGGCGTCCGGTCCGGTCCAGTCTCACGGCCCGTCAGGACCGCGTCCAGCCCCTCGATGCCAGGCGTTCCTCATCCGCCCTCCTGGCCGTCGGCCAGTCGCCGCCGCCACCACAGGTCCGGGCGCCACTGCCGGTCAGCGGCGAAGGGGTCCGGGAGTGTGCGTCCCAGGTACTCGAAGTCCAGGGCGCGCACGTGATGCGCGAGCTCGGTACGGGGGCGGAGCGGCAGCCACCCGAGGACCGTGTCCAGGACGTCGCGGGCGTGCCGCACGTCGTCGAAGGAACAGCCACGACAACCACACAGCGGGACCCGCGGATACAGGGGCCGCCTTCCCGGTGCGCGCAGAAACGCCCGGTACCGGCGCAGAGCGCGGTCGGTGGCGCCGGGGTGGGCGAAATAGTCGCCGGAGAGTCTCTCCGCCCGGTCTATCGCGGCACTGGTCCGGATGGAGAGGCCGTGAATGCGGAGTACGGGCAGGTGCCACGTGTCACGCGGGGACTGTTCGGCGCGCAGCGCGCCGGGCCGTCTACGCGGCATCGGCCTTTCGGTACGTGTTCATGGGCATCATCATGCCATTACCCAGGTTCCGAGGTTCAACCAGCCTTAGGATGAGGGCGTTCGCACTCAGCGGGCGGCCGTGGCCGCCATGCCGCGGCGGGCGGCACAACAACCGCACAGGCGCGCGACGTGGGGGAAGCCGGTGGGAGTCCGGCGCTGACCTGCAACCGTGTGCGGCCCCGGCGGGCCGCGAGTCGGGATACCCGGCGCGTGCCGGGAACCGCTTCCCACTGTCATGGTCTGCAGCGCGAAGCCGAGAGCCTGATCCGGGTGTGGCCCCGTTCGGTGCGTTCAGCGTCCCGGAGGGGCGGGAGCCGCGCCTGCCCAGGGCCGCCGGTCCGTTCGCTCGCCTACGGGCCGTGGACCGCCCTCTCAGGAAGGCTCCAGAAGTGCTCCGTATGTCCGCAAGCCGTATGTCCGCTAGCCGTGCCTCCGCCAGCCGTGGCTCCACAAGCCGCACCGTGATCGCCGCGACGGCCCTCGGCCTGGCCCTCGCCTCCGCCCCGACCGTCGCGCAGCCCCAGAGCGCGCCCGGCACGAACGCGCCCATCAGGGTGAGCCTGACGGTCCAGGGGCCGGACGGGCTCCTCCTCTGCGGAGGGATCAGAACCCGCGGTCATGAGGTCACCACGGCCACGGGCGGCGCGCACAGATGCGACGGCACCAACGGCGGCGCCAACGCCTCCGCCGTGCCGACGCCGACGGCCGCCCTCGACTCCGCCGCGCGCAAGCGGCACTTCGGCTGGGACGGCACCTGACACGCGTCGTTCGACGACTACTCCGTCGACACCATCAAGAAGGTCAGCGGCGGTGGCAGCGCCTACTGGAACATCTTTCACCAACTTCGTCTGCGTGCTGCTGGCCGGTCCGGCGGTGCTCACGACCTTCCGCCGCGCCGCACGCCGGGCAAGGTTCCGGGCACCCGTGCGGTTCGCCGCCGCCGGGACGGCAAAGGCCGAGGCCACCTGAGGGCCGGGGATTCCTGAAGGCCGAGGACTCTTGAGGGCCGGGGCGCGCGAGCGCCCCGGCCTCCTTGCGATCAGGACGCGGGCAGCTCGCCCCGGACCGTGTGGGCGGCGGCGACCAGGTTCTCCAGGGAGGCCCGGGTCTCGGGCCAGCCGCGGGTCTTCAGGCCGCAGTCGGGGTTGACCCAGAGACGTTCGGCGGGGATGGCCGAGAGGGCGGTGCGCAGCAGATCGGCGGCCTCCTCGGTGCTGGGTACGCGCGGGGAGTGGATGTCGTAGACACCGGGTCCGGCCTCGCGGGGGTAACCGTGGGCGGCTAGTTCGCGAGCCACCTGCATGTGTGAGCGGGCGGCCTCCAGGCTGATGACGTCGGCGTCGAGGTCGTCGATGGCCTGGACGATGTCGCCGAACTCGGCGTAGCACATGTGGGTGTGGATCTGGGTGTCGGGACGCACGCCGCTGGTGGACAGCCGGAAGGCCTCCGTCGCCCAGTCCAGGTAGGCGGGCCGGTCCGCGGCCCGCAGGGGCAGTGTCTCGCGGAGCGCCGGTTCGTCCACCTGGATGACGGAAGTGCCGTCCTCCTCCAGGTCGTTGACCTCGTCGCGCAGGGCGAGGGCGACTTGGCGGGCGGTGTCGGCGAGGGGTTGGTCGTCGCGTACGAAGGACCAGGCGAGCATGGTGACCGGACCGGTGAGCATGCCCTTGACCGGACGGTCGGTGAGGGACTGGGCGTACGTCGTCCAGCGTACGGTCATCGGCTCGGGCCGGGAGATGTCCCCGGCGAGGATCGGCGGGCGGACGTAACGGGTGCCGTAGGACTGGACCCAGCCGTGCTGGGTGGCGAGACAGCCGGTGAGCTGCTCGGCGAAGTACTGCACCATGTCGTTGCGTTCGGCCTCGCCGTGCACCAGGACGTCGAGGCCGGCCTTCTCCTGGAAGGCGATCACCTCCTGGATCTCGGTCCTGACGTGGTCCTCGTAGCCGACGGTGCCGATCCGCCCGGCCCGCAGGTCGGCGCGTGCGGTACGCAGTTCGCCGGTCTGCGGGAAGGAGCCGATGGTCGTGATCGGCAGCAACGGCAGCCGCAGGGCCGCGCGTTGGGCGGCGGTCCGTTCGGCGTACGACTGTGAGCGGCGGGCGTCGGCGTCGGTGACCGCGGTGGCGCGGGCGCGTACCGCCGGGTCGTGGGTGATCGGCGATCCGGCGCGGGAGGCCAGGTCGGCGCGGTTGGCGGCGAGTTCGGCGGTGATGGTGTCGGCGCCCTGGGCGAGCCCCTTCGCCAGTGTGACGATCTCGCTCGTCTTCTGCCGGGCGAAGGAGAGCCAGCGCAGGATCTGCGGCTCGATGTCCCGTTCCGCGGTGGCGTCGAGGGGCACGTGCAGCAGCGAGCAGGAGGCGGCCACATCGACCCGGTCGGCCAGGCCCAGCAGGGTGCCGAGCGTGGACAGGGACCGCTCCAGGTCATTGACCCAGATGTTGCGGCCGTTGACCACACCGGCGACCAGCCGCCTGCCGGGCAGCCCGCCCACGGCCGCGAGCGCGTCCAGGTTGGCCGCGGCGGGCCCCGTGAAGTCCAGGGCGATCCCCTCGACCGGCGCCTTGGCGAGCACCGGCAGGGCCTCGCCCAGCCGGTCGAAGTACGAGGCGACCAGCAGCTTCGGCCGGTCGGTGAGTTCTCCGAGGTCGCGGTAGGCGCGCGCGGCGGCGTTCAGCTCTGCCGGGGTGCGGTCCTGGACCAGAGCGGGTTCGTCGAGCTGCACCCACTGCGCGCCTTCGGCGCGCAGGGCGGCCAGGACCTCGGCGTACACCGGCAGCAGACGGTCCAGCAGCGTCAGCGGATCGAAGTCCGCGGCCACCCCCGGGGCGGACTTGGCGAGCAGCAGATAGGTGACCGGGCCGACGAGCACCGGCCGGGCGGTGAGGCCGAGGGCGAGTGCCTCCCGCAACTCGGCCACCTGCTTGGAGGAGTTGGCCGCGAACGCCGTGTCCGGTCCCAATTCGGGCACCAGGTAGTGGTAGTTGGTGTCGAACCACTTGGTCATCTCCAGCGGCGCGACATCCTGGGCGCCGCGGGCCATGGCGAAGTAGCCGTCCAGGGCGTCGGCGGCGACGGCGGCGCGGTGGCGCTCGGGGATCGCGCCGACCATGACCGTGGTGTCGAGGACGTGGTCGTAGTACGAGAAGTCACCGGTCGGCACCTCGTGGATGCCGGCCTCGGCGAGCTGCCGCCAGTTGCCGTGGCGCAGTTCGGCCGCGGTGTCCCGGAGGGCGTCCGCAGTGACGCGGCCCTTCCAGTAGCCCTCGATGGCCTTCTTGAGTTCCCGGTTCTGTCCCTGGCGGGGGTAGCCGTACACGGTGGCCCGTGCTGCCGCGGCTGCGGACTTGGCGGTCACGGAGATCTCCTTCGCGAGACGATTCCCTGAGATCCCGGTGGCGGGACGGGGACGCGAAGCGTGACAGCACCGGACGGACCCGGTCCCGCGCGGCACGGCGCGGTCGTCCGCCTGATATGTACGCCGACCCGCCCACGAGGTCACCGGGATATCCGCGTGCGCATCGTGCGCGCGCGGGCAACGGGCAGGTCTTCGGACTCGCGGGCACGCCCCGTCGTACGAGACACCTACTGGCCGTCGCTTCCCGGATCCCGTGGACCCAGTGCGTATGACGGCGGTCGTTCCCACTCACCGCTGCGGGGCAGTCCCGGATTCCCACCGGGTTCCCTCTTGCGACGTCCCGCCTGGCGGACGGGACGAACCAGCTGCACCGGCCAGCCTAAGGGGTTGTCCGGTGCTGCGAGGCGTCAACTCCATCATTCGGACGGCGAGTCGGTCCACGAGGGTGACGGGGGGTGCGCGTACGCGTGGAACCCACGGCCGGTCTTGCGGCCCAGGAGCCCCGCCTCGACCATGCGCTGGAGCAGCGGGGGAGGGGCGTAGAGGGGTTCACGGAACTCCTCGTAGAGTGATTCGGCGATCGAGGCGACGGTGTCCAGGCCGATCAGGTCGGCCAGTCTCAGCGGCCCCATGGGGTGGGCGCAGCCCAGTTCCATGCCGGTGTCGATGTCCTCGGCGGTGGCGAAGCCGGACTCGGCCATGCGGATCGCGGAGAGGAGGTAGGGGACGAGGAGGGCGTTGACGACGAAGCCCGCGCGGTCCCGGGAGTGGATGACCCTCTTGCCCAGGGTCTCGGTGGCGAAGCGTTCCACGGCGGACACGGTCCCGGGCGCGGTGTGCAGGGACGACACGACCTCGACCAGCGGCAGCACCGGGACGGGGTTGAAGAAGTGCAGGCCCACGACCCGGTCGGCGCGGCCGGTGGCCATGCCCAGGCGCATGACGGGCAGTGAGGACGTGTTGGTCGCCAGCACCGCCGCCGGGTCCTCGACGATCTTGTCGAGGGCGGCGAGGATCTCGGTCTTCGCGTCGGCGTTCTCCGTGACGGCCTCGATGACGAGCTGCCGGTCGGCCAGGTCGTCCGGTTCGCCGGTGAACACGAGGCGGGCGAGGGCGTCCTGGGCGGCGGCGGGCTCCAGTCGGCCGCGCCGGACGGCCCGGTCGAGCGAGCGGGTCACCCGTTCCCACGCCGCGCGGGCGGCGGTGGCCTCGGCCTCGCAGACCACGGTGTCCAGGCCGGCCAGCGCGCACACTTCGGCGATCCCGGCACCCATCTGTCCGCCGCCGACGACACCCACCCGCTCGATGCCGGCGCTCATGACCGGCGCTCCGTCCGCCGCACGAGGCGACGGGAGTAGGCGTCCGGGGTGAAGAAGAGCGGCAGTTCACCGGCGAGCGCGGTCCGCTCGAACAGCTCTCGCGCCTCCTCGACCGGCGCCCAGGGCCGGACCGCTTCGAGAGCGGTGACCTCCTCGTCGAGAACGCGCAGGACCGTCTCGCGGTCGATCACCCGGTGCCGCAGCCACTGCCAGATCTGCACGCGGGCGATCTCGGCCGTGGCGGCGTCCTCCATCAGACCGTTCAGCGCCACCGCGCCCTGGCCGCGCAGCCAGGCGTCGAAGTAGCCGAGGGCCACCGCGATGTTCGTCCGGACGCCCTCGTCGGTGGGCGGCCCGCCGATCCGGCGCACCGACAGCAGGTCCGAGGGCGTCACCTCGACGTCGTCACGGGCGCGGTCCAGCTGGTGAGGCCGGTCGCCGAGCACGCCGTCGAACACCTCACGGCACACGCGCACCAGCCCCGGGTGGGCGACCCAGGAGCCGTCGAAGCCGTCCTCCGCCTCGCGCTCCTTGTCCAGCCGCACCGTGGCGAGGACCGCCTCGTTCGCGACCGGGTCCTTGGCCGGCACCTGGGCGGCCATGCCGCCGATGGCGTGGGCTCCGCGCCGGTGACAGGTGCGCACGAGGAGTTCGGTGTAGGCCCGCATGAAGGGGGCGGTCATCGTGACCTTCGCGCGGTCGGGGAGGAGGAAGTCGGTGCGGTGGCCGACGGTCTTGATCAGGCTGAACAGATAGTCCCAGCGGCCCGCGTTGAGTCCCGCGCTGTGCTCGCGCAGCTCGTGGAGGATCTCCTCCATCTCGAAGGCGGCGGTGATCGTCTCGATGAGGACGGTGGCGCGGACCGTGCCGCTCGGGATGCCGAGCAGTTCCTGGGCGCGGACGAAGATGTCGTTCCACAGCCGGGCCTCGTAGCGGTTCTCCAGCTTGGGGAGGTAGAAGTACGGGCCGTACCCGGCGTCGATCTGCCGCTGCGCGCAGTGGAAGAAGTACAGGCCGAAGTCGACGAGGGCGGCGGGCACGGGACGGCCGTCGTACTCCAGGTGCTCCTCGTCCAGGTGCCAGCCGCGCGGCCGTACGACGATGGTGGCGAGCTGTTCGCCGAGGCGGTACTCCCTGCCGTCGTCGATGGTGAAGTCGATGCGCCGCTCGATGGCGTCGAGCAGGGTGAGCTGGCCGCCGATGATGTTGTCCCAGGTGGGTGAGGTGGCGTCCTCGAAGTCGGCCATCCACACCTGAGCGCCGGAGTTGAGGGCGTTGACAGCCATACGGCGTTCGGGCGGCCCGGTGATCTCCACGCGGCGGTCGGTCAGACCGGGCGCGGGCGGCGCGACCCGCCAGGTGGGATCCGCCCGGACGGCGGAGGTGACCATGGGGAAGTCGAGCGGGGACCCGGCCGCGAGACGGATCGCCTGCCGACGGCGTTCCTTCAGCAGGCCGTCGCGGCGCTCGCCGAACTCGGCGGCGAGTCGGCCGACGAAGTCGAGGGCGGCGGGGGTGAGGATCTCGTCGTGCCGGTCGCCGGGCGAGGCCAGGACGCGGATGTGCTGGGCGAGGGTGGTGGTGGTCATCCAGGACTCCTGTACGGGGAGCGGGTGGCGGGGACGGCCGCCCGGCCCCGCTCACTCAGGGGCCGGGGGCGACGGGCGGGCTGGACCTAAGGCGTGTCTGACAATTCCCGCCTGCCTCGCGGGGGCCGGCACGCCCTAGTGGAACTGCTCCTCCTCCGTGGAGCCGGACAGGGCGGTGGTGGAGGACGCCGGGTTGACGGCGGTGGAGACCAGGTCGAAGTAGCCGGTGCCGACCTCGCGCTGGTGCCTGACGGCGGTGAAGCCGTGGGCCTGGGCGGCGAACTCCTTCTCCTGGAGGTCGACGTAGGCGGTCATGCCGTGCTCGGCGTAGCCGCGGGCGAGGTCGAACATGCCGTGGTTGAGGGAGTGGAAGCCGGCCAGGGTGATGAACTGGAACTTGTAGCCCATGGCGCCGAGTTCGCGCTGGAACTTGGCGATCTGGTCGTCGTCCAGGGCCGCCTTCCAGTTGAAGGAGGGCGAGCAGTTGTAGGCGAGCATCTGGTCCGGGTACCGGGCGTGGATCGCCTCGGCGAACTCGCGGGCCTGGGCCAGGTCGGGCGTGCCGGTCTCGACCCAGATCAGGTCGGCGTACGGGGCGTAGGCGAGCCCGCGGGCGATGACCGGGGCCATGCCGCCCCGGACCCGGTAGAAGCCCTCGGCCGTCCGCTCCCCGGTGACGAACTCGGCGTCCCGCTCGTCCACGTCACTGGTGAGCAGGTTGGCGGCGAGGGCGTCGGTGCGGGCGATGATCACGGTGGGGACGTCGGCGATGTCGGCGGCGAGGCGGGCCGCGTTCAGGGTGCGGATGTGCTGGGAGGTGGGCACGAGCACCTTGCCGCCGAGATGGCCGCACTTCTTCTCGGAGGCGAGCTGGTCCTCGTAGTGGATGCCGGCCGCGCCCGCCGCGATCATTCCCCTGGTCAGCTCGAAGGCGTTCAGCGGACCGCCGAACCCGGCCTCCGCGTCCGCGACGATCGGCGCGAGCCAGTCGGTGGTGTCGCCGGCGTCCTCGGCGGTGGCGATCTGGTCGGCGCGCAGCAGCGCGTTGTTGATCCGGCGCACTACCTGCGGCACGGAGTTGGCCGGGTAGAGGCTCTGGTCGGGGTAGGTGTGCCCGGCCTGGTTGGCGTCGGCGGCGACCTGCCAGCCGGACAGGTAGATGGCCTGGAGTCCCGCCTTCACCTGCTGGACGGCCTGGCCGCCGGTCAGCGCGCCGAGCGCGTGGACGTAGTCCAGCTCGTGCAGCTGCCGCCACAGCCGTTCGGCGCCACGCCGGGCCAGGGTGTGCTCCTCGCGGATGCTGCCGGAGAGCCGTACGACGTCCTCGGCGCCGTGGGTGCGCTCGATGCCCTGCCACCTCGGGTCGGTGGCCCAGCGCCGCGCGAGTTCCTCGGCCGCCTGCGTCCTCGCCTCTGCCATGACTGTCACCGTCTTCTCGGTCTGTTGTGTCTGCCAAGTTCCCGGCCCGGACGGACAGGGGTGGCACTTCGTGTCGTGAAGCTGGATGCGGCCCGCCGTACCGCCATGCGGCGGCTGAGCAATGCTGCCGGTGAGAACCTCCACCCTCGCCGGGATCTCCGACGTCAGGGCATGAATCGCGCCCCGGTTCCGGGTGGTGGTCGCCGGGTTCGGCGAGCCGCACTCAGACTCTGGCACTGGCACTGAGTGCCATCAACCGTGGATCAATGCCAACTTCTGCGAATCTTCGACCGGCCATTTGCCAAGTTTGCGAAGGGCGCGCGAAGGCCTCCAGCGCGTACGCTGACCGCATCCCGGACCGGATGGGGAGAAACGCGGTGAGCAAGACGTACGCGGGGGCGCGGCTGAGGCGCCTGCGCGAGGAGCGCGCCATGAGCCAGGCCGAACTGGCCCGGGTCCTGGCGATCTCGCCCAGCTATCTGAACCAGATGGAGCACGACTCCCGCCCGCTCACCGTGCCCGTCCTGCTGCGGCTGACCGAGGCGTTCGGTGTCGACCCGGGCTTCTTCTCCGAACGCGACACCGGCCGCCTCGTCGCCGACCTGCGCGAAGCCCTCGCGGCGGAGATCAGCGCGGCCCGGGTGACCCCGTCCGACCTCGCGGAGCTTGCCTCCCGGATGCCCGGCGTCGCCCAGGTGCTGCTCGACCTCGGCCGCCGCAACCATCTGCTGGCCGAACGCCTCGCCGGCGCCACGGACGCCCGCGACACGGACCCCGTCTCGCCGCGCTCACCCCACGAGGAGATCCGGGACTTCTTCTACCGTCGCCAGAACTACCTCCACGACACCGATCTCGCCGCCGAGGAACTGGCCCGGGAGATCGGCATCCGCCCCGGCGACGTCCTACGGGTCCTCACCGCCCGTCTCACCGACCGCCACGACATCCGGCTTACCGGCGCATCCGGTGCGCACGCCGAGTCCGGTGACCAGCTGCACCACTACGACGAACCGACCCGCACCCTCCACCTGTCCACCCGGCTGCGCCCCGGCCAGCGCGCCTTCCGTATGGCCACCCAGCTCGCCCTGCTCGAATACGGCGACGAACTCGACCGCCTGGCCGCCGAGGACTTCCCGGCCGGCACCCCCACCCACGCACTGGCCCGCATCGGCATCGCCAACTACTTCGCCGCAGCGCTGATCCTCCCGTACACCGCCTTCCGCACGGCGGCCGAAGAGGTCCGCTACGACATCGAGCGCCTCACCGACCGCTACGGCCTCGGCTACGAAACCGTCTGCCACCGTCTGAGCACCCTCCAACGCTCCGGCCTGCGGGGCGTGCCATTCTCCTTCGTCCGGGTCGACCGCGCCGGCAACATGTCCAAGCGTCAGTCCGCGACCGGTTTCCACTTCTCCCGGGCGGGCGGCACCTGCCCGCTGTGGAACGTCTACGAGGCCTTCGCCGCACCCGGCCGGATCCATGTCCAGGTCGCCGAAATGCCCGACGGACAGCGCTACATGTGGACCGCCCGCGCCATCACCCGGCATCGTGGTGGCTGGGGCGAACCCGGCAAGACCTTCGCCATCGGCCTCGGCTGCGAGATCCGCCACGCCCACCGTCTCGTCTACGCCGACGGTCTCGACCTGACCAGCCCGTCCGCCGCCACCCCCATCGGGATGGGCTGCCGCGTCTGCGAACGCCTCCACTGCCCCCAGCGCGCCACGCCCCCGCTCGGCCGTGAACTGCTGATCGACCAGAACGCGACCACGTTCGTTCCGTATCCGGTGGCCGATCGCAAGCCGTGACCGCACGCGCGGGCACGATCGCGCCGCCCGCCGACGCTCTACTCCACGTCCACGCCGTAGTCGACGACGAGTTCCTCCAGGCCGCCCCGGTAGCCCTTGCCGCCGAGGACGAAGTCCCAGTCGCCGTTGGACCTTCTGCGGAAGGAGCCGAGTACCAGGGCGGTCTCGCCGGGCCGGCCGTCGGAGACGTCGAGCCGCCCCAGTTCGGTCATCTGCGGGTCGAGGAGCCGGATACCCGCGTCCGTGAAGCCCGAGAGGTCCGCGTCCGGATTGGTCTCCGGGTCGACTGCGGCCACGAGCACGAAACGGTCGGCGGCTTCGGGCAGGCCGTCGAAGGCCACACAGATCGCGGCCTTGTCGGGTGCGGTGGGGGGAAGCGCTCGCACCGTGCCGTCGGGTGTCTGCTGGTTGTTGAAGAAGACGAAGTGGTCGTCGCTGAGGACGCGGTTGCCGTGGCAGACCAGAGCGCACACGTCCAACGCGACGCCACCGGTCCACGACATGCCCAGAATGTTGTAGTCGGCGGGCAACCGCGTCTCCGGGGCCCGCGGTGCCGTTCGCGCCGCGACCGGGCGGTTCGCTTCGCCCAGCCGCCCACGCAGTCCGTGACGGTGCAGTAGGTCGACCAGCTCCGGTCCTGGAATCAGTTCCAGGGGTTTGCCGTTGGCGAAGGTGCGTGAGCCGGGGCCGAACCCCGACGTCGTCACCAGGACGCCCTTGTTGGCGCCGGCATCCTGCACGGTTCCGTACAAGTCACGCACGGCGGTGGGCGGCACCGTGTTGCGGTAGCGCTTCACCTGTACGACGATCTTCCCGCCGCGGATCGGCGTCGGGTCCAGTGCGTCGACGTCCACACCGCCGTCGCTGGAGCGCTGGGTGGTGACCGCCTGCATCCCCATGGCCCGGAACAGCTCGGCAACCAGGTTCTCGAAGGCGATCGGATCCATCTCGTACAGATCGGGGTCCATGTCGCCGCCATGGGTGGCCACACGGTTCCCGACGTCCTGCGGCCGACGGCTCGGCCGCACCGCCGTGAGCTGTCGGGGCGGGCCGAGAGCTGCCCGCGCAGTGCGTCGGCCAGACAACTGCAGGCGTCCACCTGGGCCAGGTGCAGGTCGCGGAATGTCGAGCGCCGGGCCAGGACGGTGGCCAGGTAGATGTGGCCCGCGTGCACGGCCCCGTTACTCCTGCTGCCCCTCCTGGCGGCTGGACCGGCCTCGGCCGCGGCCACGGACTCGCCCCCGCCAGCCACGCTCGTGCACGGCAGCACAAGAGCGGTGCAGCCCGGTGACATCCTGACCGTCAACGCCCGGCGGTACCAGATCGGATACGGCGACAGCGTCAGATCCTCCGTGTTCACCGCGGACGGA
This sequence comes from Streptomyces sp. NPDC086787, assembly GCF_044745865.1. Taxonomy (NCBI): domain Bacteria; kingdom Bacillati; phylum Actinomycetota; class Actinomycetes; order Kitasatosporales; family Streptomycetaceae; genus Streptomyces; species Streptomyces sp. NPDC086787. Next base: position 241,428 of record NZ_JBIVBC010000011.1, read on the forward strand.
AAGTTCCGGATGATGGACCCGCTGGTCACCACCACCGTCGTCATCGCCTGCGACGCCCGACCGGGCGTCTACCCGGTCCTGCTGCGCAGCGCCGGCACCGTGGGTCCCGAAGAGCACCCGCGCCGCTGGGCACGGCTTCGCGTCGCACCGGCCGACGACGCGGCCCGCCGCGCCTGCCGCGACAAGGTGAGCAAGCTCCCTCCGCCCGCCCAGGAGGAACGCTGGGCCCGAGCGACTCCTGGCCCCAGTCCGAGTGGGACGTACGCACCTTCCGCGCCGGCAGCCGCATCACGATCAACGACAACGACGACGAGGGAGCGGACGGCGAGATCACCCTCACCTCCCGCGCCTTCACCGACCACCCCGTCCTGCGCGGCGAGAAGGTCGTCCTGACCGGCACCACAACCATCACCTGCGACGCCAAGCCGGGCCTCTACGCCGTCTACCGGCGCAACACCACCGAGAAACTCCCCAACAAGCTGTGGGCACGGCTGCGCGTCGCCCCCGCCCCACCGGGAAAGACCTGCACCGCCCAACAGAAGACGGGCCAAACCGAGTTGATCGCGTGGACGGCGGGCGGAGCGGCCCTCGCGGCAGCGGCGGCCACGGCACTCCTGCTGCGGAGCCGCTCCCGGCGGGCGGACTCCTCCGGTTCGTAAACCAGCTGCGACTCCGAAGCCGCCCAGAGGATGCCACGTCCGGGAGGCCGGACTTCGAGGTCGCGTCGATCGAGGCGTATCGGGCAGTCGGCGCAGGAAGTCCGGTTTCGATGTCCCGCGTGAACGGCCGCCCTGGCCGCAGGGCAACCGGGCCGCCGGAAAGTACCAGGTCAAGACGGTCAAAGGACGCTGAAAGGGCGTATAGTGAAAGTACCGGAAGCACTTCGTACACCGGCTTCCACGCGGGTGTCGTTTCCGGCGATCACGAAAAAAACCGGGCTGCCGACGGACAGCCCGGGGGCAGGTCCGCACCATGACCACCACCCTTGACCGGACCATGCCGCGAGAGATCGACGTGGAGCCCCCGACACGCTTGTCCCTCACCCCGAGGACCACCCCCGACGGCCAGTTCGACGGTGCCTGGTGGCCCTACTCGCGCGAGCTGGAGGCCGAGCTTCCGCCGCTCGCAGCCGCACTCGACAAAGCCTGGGGACGCATCACACGCGTCACCGTGAACCCCACCCGCTGGCCCGTCATCCCACGCAAGGTGCCGGTAGCCGGGCACACCGTGCATGTGGGCTGGTTCACCGAACAACACCCCGACAAGCTGATCCTGCTCTCCTACACCGTCGGCCGCTGGGACCTGCTGGTGATCCCGCCCGAAACCGAACCCGCCGCCGCAGCCCGCCTGATGGCCGCCGCAGCGATCCCCGGGAGCATCCTCACCGCCGACGCGCTGATGGCCGACGAAGCCGTCATCGAGCGCCGCATCCGCGACACCCTGCGCCGGGAAGCCGCCTGGGAGAACGACGGCGGAGCCTGCATGTCCCCCTTCGGGACGCCGATGGGCCGACCCGCCCACCCCCTGCCCGGAAACACCCGGAGGTGAGATTCATGCAGACCCTCGTTCTCACCGCGGTGCTCATCCTCGCGACCGGCATCGGGATGTGCCTGATCCACTTGCTCAACGCGCAACACGATGCCCGGATCGCCGCCCACCACTACAGCGACCCCCTGCCGAGACCCCCCGGCCAGCCGGACGACACCACATCGAGCCCACCGTACGCATACGGACCGGCACGAGTGCCTTACGCGAAACACATCGCCGGCAGTTGGTAGGGGCGTGCTGCGGCTCCGTCCCCACTTGGTCCTATCGACTGCCGCCTGCACCTGCTTGTCTGCGGCTGTGCCTTCCCGGCGAGGTCGCCGAACTGGTCCCCGCAGCGGGCCGTGATGCGGTGACGGCCTGCTGCCAGTGTCCGCCCCCGCCGGCCTGCCGGTGGTGTCCCAGGCCGCCCCCGCCCTGGCCGCCGGCGACGAGGCAACCTTCCCCTCGCTCGGCCGCAACAACACCCAATGGGTGCCCGGCACCGCGCACACCTCGGCCTCGGTGAGTCCGGCGGCGACCTGAAGTCACCCTCTCCTCCGCTCGAAGCACGGCGCACGCGGGACATCATCGACTGTCCCGCAACGCCCGGACAGTCAGCCGTGCCGAGTGCCACCGTCGCAGTCACTCCGCCGGAGCAGCGGCCAGGGCCCGACCTCAAAGGCCATCGACGGTGATCGTCGGAGAGGTGATTTGCCGTCATGAACCCACCTGCACACAAGAGTTGTCGCGTGAGGTGGTGCAACATCACTCGATCCCTGCTCTGGAAAACGAGGGGTGTCGAACATCGACCAGACCACCCGAGGGCAGTCACTACTCGGCGAGCGAGGCGTTGTCCCCCATGACGATGATCGGGTGCAGGCTCGGATCGAGGGTGCGCAGGAGCGTCTTCATGTGCTCCTGGGCGATGGAGACGCAGGCGTGGGTGGGGCCACCGTGGTCGACGTGGATCCAGATGCCGCCACCCTTGCCCGCTCCCTCGGGCCGCGCCCAGTCGTAGGGCGGGACGCCGGTGTGGCGGTTGTAGTTGATGGCCACGACGTAGTTGAAGGAACCCGCGAGGGACTCGCCCCTGAACCCGGTGCCCCCGACCGCGAAGGCGGAGCGGTTCCGGGCGTAGGGCAACTTGCTTCCGGGGTCCGGCATCCGGCCACCCGCGTCGGTCAGCGTGTACACCCCGACGGGCGAGCGCAGGTCGTTCAGGTGGTGGTCGGTGGTCCAGCCGTTCCTGGCGTTGTGCGCCGCCCAGGACACCTGGGCCTGCCAGCCGTCGGCGGTACGGCGATAGAGCACGAGACGGGAGTCCGGGGAGTCCTTGCCCACCCCCGTGACCACTACGGCCTGCCGGGTGTCCGCCGGTATTCGGGCCAGCATGCCGGGGCCGAGTCCAGGCAGCTGCTGCGGTGGCTGGTGCACCACCGGGGTCATGATGTGGCCGGAGGAACCGCTGCGGCCCGACGAGTTGTCCGGGGCGTCGTCGGAGTGCGCGGAGTGCCCGGAGTGCCCGCTCGCGAGGCCCAAACTGGTGCCTGAGGTCCGGGTTTCGCCCGAGTGGACGAACACGTAACCGGCCCCGAGCACGCCGAGACCGGCGAGCGCCCCGACGACCAGCGTCCGGCCACGGTTGCCGCCCGCTTTCCGGGCGCGATGACGTCCGTCGCCCACCGGGGTCTGAGTCGCTGATGCGACGGCGTGCTCCCGTGACGTTCCGTCGAAAGCCCTACGGCGTCCGGTGGGTGGCATGGCGTTTCCCTGTTCGGTTGTCACTCGGATGTCTCCCGCACGTCACAGCCTGCTTCGCCCACTGCGACAGCCACGGATCAGATTGAGATTTCCATGTGGTGATCACATGACCGAGGCATCACGGAACGATAACGGGCCTGGTTGTGTGCGTGACATCTCGTGAACAGAGCCAGGCGCCGCCGACAGGACCGGACGGAATCATTCCGCGCGACCTCGCGACGCGGCTCGGCTTCTCGCCCTCGGTGGCAGGCTCAATGCCGAGCCGCCTGCCCCTCGGCGTCCGACACCACCGTGTGCGGTGGTGGTCGGACGCCGAGGGGCAGGCGGCCTGCGAGGAGTCGGGCGTGCACCCGTCTGTCAACATGACCGGGCGGCACGGGTCACGCGGCCTGCTTCTCGTCGGGCTGGGCCAGCCCGACGGACGTCCGCAGCGGGGCCTCCTCGATGAAGAGGCAGAGCAGGAAGGCGAGGAGTGCGGAGGGGGCGGCGTAGAGGAAGACGTCGGCGATGCCGTGGCCGTAGGCGCTCTCCAGCCAGGTGCGGACCGGGGCGGGCAGCAGGTTCATGTCGGGCAGTGAGCCGCTGCCGGTCGCGTGGGCGGCCGCGGCCTGTGCCTTCGGGGTCAGGTCGCCGATGGTGTCGGTGGCGTAGTGGGTGATGCGGGTGGACATCAGCGAGCCGAGCACGCCGACGCCGACCGCGCCGCCGAGCGAGCGGAAGAAGCTGATCACGGAGGAGGCGGCGCCCAGGTCCGCCGGGCCGACCTGGTTCTGGGCGGACAGGACGAGGTTCTGCATCATCATGCCGACGCCGATGCCCAGGAGCGCCATGTAGGTGGCCAGCTCCCAGTAGGGGGTGTCGTAGCGCATCAGGCCGAGCAGGGACATGCCCGCGGTGAGGAAGACGCCTCCCGAGACGAGCCAGGCCTTCCAGCGGCCGGTGGCGGTGATGAACCGGCCGGAGACCGTGGAGGAGACGAACATACCGGCGATCATCGGGATGGTCATGACGCCGGACATGGTCGGCGACTCGTCGCGGGCGAGCTGGAAGTACTGGGAGAAGAAGACCGTGCCGCAGTACATGCCGACACCGACGAACAGTGAGGCCAGCGAGGCCAGCGAGATGGTGCGGTTGCGGAACAGGCGCAGCGGGATGACCGGTTCGGCGGCCCGGGTCTCAACGAAGACGAACAGCAGGGCGAGCAGGACGGTGCCGCCGACCATGGTGTAGGTCTGCCAGGACAGCCACTGGTACTTGTCGTCGGCGAAGGTCACCCAGATCAGCAGCAGCGAGGCGGCCGCGGTGATGAGGAACGCGCCGGTCCAGTCGACCTTGACCTTCCGCTTGGCGACGGGCAGACGGAGCGTCTTCTGCAGGACGACCAGTGCGATCAGCGCGAACGGGATGCCGACGAAGAGGCAGTAGCGCCAGCCGAGCCAGTCGGTGTCGGTGATGACACCGCCGAGCAGCGGGCCGCCGGCGGTGGCGATGGCGAAGGTGGCACCGTTGTAGCCGGAGTAACGGCCGCGCTCACGCGGGGAGATCATCGCAGCCATGATCACCTGGACCAGGGCCGTGAGACCGCCCGCGCCCAGCCCCTGCACCACACGGGCGCCGATCAGCATCGCCGGGCTCTGCGCCAGACCGGCGATGACCGAGCCGATGACGTAGATGACCAGGGACATATGGACCAGCGCCTTCTTGCTCATCAGGTCGGCGAGCTTGCCCCAGATCGGGACGGACGCGGTCAGGGAGAGCAGCGCCGCCGTGACGACCCAGGTGTACGCGGACTGGCCGCCGCCGAGGTCCTTGATGATCGTCGGCAGTGCGTTGGTGACGATCGTCGAGGAGAGGAGCGCGGCGAACAGGCCCAGCAGCAGGCCCGAGAGCGCCTTCATGATCTGCCGGTGCGTCATGGGCGCGTGCCCCTGGTCGCCTTCGTGCTCGGGCACGCCCTTCGGCTTCGCGTGGGCCCGCACGGCGGCCGGTGTGATCGTTGCCATGGTCTTCCTTCTCCAACGTCTCGGATTCACCTGAAGCACAGATCCGCGCTTCGTCGTGCCGGGAGTGCTCGCCCGGCCCTGCGATCGACCGCCAGTACGGTGCGTCGTTCGGCGTGACCGAGACTCTGACGGGACACCGTCCACTTTCCAGAGCAAATACGACCGACTGCTGTCCGCTCAGGTCCGCTCATGTCCACTCCGGTCCCGCCATTCACGCTCTGTCACAAGAACCTGACGAGCTGGTATGTGACAGCGGGCGGGGGCGGCCGCGCCCCCTGAGCAGTCGACGTCAGTGGCGACAGCGACGACGAGCGCGTGACGACCACCAGGTCTGATCCGTGGTGCCTCAGGCAGTGTTGGTGCGAGCCTCGGACGTGGAGCTCCTGCGGGAAGCCGGTCCAGCGGAGCTCGGCGGGGAGGTGGCCGATGTCGTTGAAGAGGAAAACCGACGGGGCGCCGGGCGCGTAGCGGATGACAGTCAGTCAGCGCCGCGTTGGCGTGGCTGATGCCCATCCAGCGCCACTTCGGGGCGTCGAGGACAGCTCGGACGAGCCGGCCGACAAGAAAGTAAGCAGGGCGGCTTACCGGCTCCGGGAGGGACACCGACCCGCGCAGGCCGGCTCCACGAAGGGCTGGGATCTACCTTCAGGCGGATCAACGTCTCGCAAGCCCCAACATCCGGAAGAGCCCCAAGGACCTGTCAGCCGTCGGCCGGCGCTGGTTTCCCCGGAGAGACAGCGAACTCCCGCAGCCCACCGATTCACACGGCGTGGCGACATCGGCGGCGACCGCGAGTGGACAGGAATGGACGGTCCTCGCCCCAGTCAGCTCTGGAAAGCGGACAGCTCCCCGGCAGAAGGTTGGCCACATCGAACGACGCACTGTGATGGGTCGATCGAAGGGGTGAGCACTGCTCTGCGGCGGTGAACACCGAACGAACCCGAACCCACCCCCGTGCGTGACCCGCGCCGGTCGCGCCGCACTATCAGCGAGGTCTCCCCGTGAATCACTCCTGCTCCGAGTCACCGACCGACATCGTGGCGCGGCTGCGTGCCACCTTCCGCACCGGCCGTACCAAGTCCCTTGAATGGCGCACGGCACAGTTGCGCGGGCTGCGGGAAATGCTCATCGAGGGCGGCGCAGACCTGGCCGCGGCTCTTCACGCCGACCTCGCCAAGCCTTCCAGCGAGGCGTACCGCACGGAGATCGATTTCACTCTGCGGGAGATCGACCACACGCTCGACCACCTTCAGGCGTGGCTGGCTCCCGAGTCCGCAGCGGTCCCGCCGCAGCTGGGGCCGGACGCAACGGCCTGGACGCAGTACGACCCGCTGGGGGTCGTACTGATCATCGCCCCGTGGAACTACCCGGCCGGGCTGCTGCTCGCTCCGATGGTCGGCGCGCTGGCTTCCGGCAACGCGATCGTGGCCAAACCGAGCGAGCTGGCTCCGGCCACTTCCGCAGCGCTGGCCAGGCTGCTGCCGGCATACCTCGACACCGAAGCGGTGGCCGTCATCGAGGGCGGAATCCCCGAGACCACGGCACTCCTGACCGAGCACTTCGACCACATCTTCTACACCGGCAACGGCATGGTCGGCCGGATCGTCATGCGGGCCGCCGCCGAACACCTCACCCCCGTCACCCTGGAACTGGGCGGCAAGTCCCCGGTCTTCGTCGACCGCGACACCGATCTCGACGTGGTCGCAGACCGCCTGGCCCGCGGCAAGTTCCTGAACGCCGGGCAGACCTGCATCGCTCCGGACTACGTGCTCACCGACCCGCAGACCGCCGCCGCCCTCGAACCCGCCCTCATCCGCGCCATCGAGAATCTGTACGGCACCGATCCCGCGACGTCCGGGGAGTACGGACGGATCGTCAACGAGCGGCACTTCGACCGTCTCACCGGCCTGCTCGGCTCCGGCCGCGTGGTCGTGGGAGGCGGCAGTGACCGGACGAGCAAGTTCATCGCCCCGACCGTCCTGGCCGACGTCGACCCCACCTCCCCGGTCATGCAGGAGGAGATCTTCGGCCCCATCCTGCCGATCGTCACCGTCACCGGCCTCGACGAGGCGATCGACTTCGTCAACGACCGCGACAAGCCGCTCGCCCTGTACGTGTTCACCGAGTCCGACGACACCCGGCGCCGCTTCGCCGCCGAAACCACCTCCGGCGGCCTCGGCTACGGCCTGCCCGTGGCCCACGTCATGGTCCTGGACCTGCCTTTCGGCGGCGTCGGCGAGAGCGGCATGGGCAGCTACCACGGCCACCACTCCATCGAGACCTTCAGCCACCGCAAAGCCATACTCGCAAAACCGCTGGCCTGAGAGAGCGTCAGCTCCGACCTTCCCCGGCTCGCGACCGCTCGATCACCGTACTGATCGCCATACGCGAAAACCGCATCCGAGCGACCAACCGGATGTGCATCGGACACTGACCGAGCCGATGATCACAGCCTCGAAGCAGAACAGGTGGCACGGCCGGCAACCGGGCCCCCGGGACCTGCGACCCGAGAGAGGCCGTGAACGCGGCCATCCACCAGACCAGAACCGGACGGGCTGTCAGCAGCGCTACCTGCCCCCACGACGGCTGACCACGGAGCCCGGTGGTTGACAACCCAGATATCAACCACCGGGCGGCGATCGCGCGCAAGACACCCCGGAGACGGCAGAAAAAGGACGTGCATGTCGTCGAAGCGGGCCGTGCACAGTCACGTTTCCCGCACCGCGCATGACATCAGATGAAGGAGATTCGGATGAAGATTGAAGCCGCGGTGTTGCGCGGGGCGAGCGACCCCTACGCCATCGAGCCGGTCGAGCTGGCGCCTCCCGGACCCGGCCAGGTGCTGGTACGGATCGTGGGGGCGGGGTTCTGCCACACGGACATGCTGCCGAGGACGCCCGGGTTCATGGCCCAGCCGCCCGTCATCACGGGACATGAAGGCTCCGGGACAGTGGAGGAAGTGGGCCCCGGTGTCACCGGAATCGCCCCTGGCGCTCACGTCGTGCTCTCCTTCGACTCCTGCGGAGCGTGCCAGAACTGCCTTGGCGGACAACCGGCGTACTGCGAGAACTTCTTCCGCCTCAACCTCACCGGCTCCGGCCTCGACGCCGCCGGCCCGGCCACCGACCACCACGGACACCCCGTGGCGGCCCGCTGGTTCGGTCAGTCGTCGTTCGCGACCCATGCGCTGGCCACCGCACGCAACATCGTCGAGGTGGACAAGGACCTGCCGCTGGAACTGCTCGGCCCGCTGGGCTGCGGGATCCAAACGGGCGCCGGTTCGGTCCTCCTCTCCCTGCAGGTTGGGGCAGGCTCCAGCATCGTCGTCTTCGGAGCAGGCGGGGTGGGGCTGTCCGCGATCATGGCCGCCCGCGTCGCCGGGGCCACCACGATCGTGGCAGTGGACCTGCACGAGAGCCGGCTGTCCCTGGCCCGTGAACTCGGCGCCACCGCCACGGTGCACGGCGGCGACGACGACATCGTGGCGCAGCTGCGCAAACTCACCCGGGGAGGAAGCCAGTACGCCCTGGACACCACCGGGATCCCCGACGTCATCAACACGGCCATCGAGGCCCTGAGGCCCACGGGCACCGTCGGCTTGGTCGGCGTCCCGTCACGGCCTCTGACCCTTCCCCCCGCCGCCCTGGCACAGGGCAAGAACGTGAGGGGAATCCTGGAGGGTGACGCCGTGCCCCAGCTCTTCATGCCGAAGCTGCTGGAACTGTGGCAGCAGGGTCGCTTCCCCTTCGACCGGCTCGTGCGGACCTATCCACTCAGCGCGATCAACGACGCCGAGCGGGACTCGGCGGCAGGCACGACCATCAAGCCCGTGCTGTTGCCGGGCAGCTGAGCCCGGCGGCGAGAGGAACACACCATGAAACACGCCTGGCCACTTTCCGGTGGCCGGCGCGGCGCGGGTACGTGCACCACCGGGCCGACCCCTTGATCAGGTTTCGGCGGCGCGCGTCATTCCTGGACCAGGTTCGCTACCCGGCACTGCACATGGCGGCCTGGTCCTTGAGTGACCGTTGTTGCACGGTTTTCCGGAGTATCCGTGCAACCATTTGCACAGGTGGCCGGTCTTTTGTCCCGTGAAGAACGTTTCCAGTGGGGTATTCCCCACGAAATTGTCCCGGATGGCAGTGGCGGTCACCACCGCCGCCCTGGCTCCGGTCGTCCTGCTCTCGACGCCGGTGTTCGCCGCCGGCACCGAGACCGCGTCCACCAACCCGCCCGCTCCGACCGCGCCCGACCAGGCAGCGACGGACCAGCCGGGGCAGGACCAGGCGGAACAGGACCGCAAGACCATTCTCGCGATCATCGCCGACCCGATGGCCAGCGAGTACATGAAGGAGGCCGGCCTCAAGGCCATAGCCGACGGCCCGACGGCCATGCGCAGGTTCATCGAGACCGACCAGCACAGGATCCGTCTCGACGACTACCGAGTGATGATCTCCAGGCTCCTGATCGGTGCCGGCCCTTGCCTGAAGGAAGGCGTCAAGGAACTCCTCAGCGACGAGAAGACTCTGGAAGAGCTGCGCCACTTCTACGACGTCACCCAGCATGAGCTGCGCGACCGGGACAACCGTCTCGAGATCACCAAGCTGGTCGGCAGAGGCGGCCCCGCGGTGAAGGAAGCGGGCAAGAGGGCCCTCAAGGGCACTCCGGCCGACCGGGCCGCCTTCCTGGAGACGGGCCGCTACCTCGCCCAGGCCGAGGACGACCGGGCCGAGCTCACCCGGATCGACGAAGCCTGGAACGGTCCCATCCTGAGCGAGGCGATCAGCAAACTCCTCAACGGTCCCGCGACCCCCGCCGAGCTGCGCCACTTCCTGGAGGTGACGCAGTACGAGCTGCGAGACCAGGACAATCGCGTCACGATCGCAAAGATGATCAATGGTGGCGGACCAGAACTGGTCAAGGCCGCCCGCGCCGCCCTGAAGGGCACTGCGGCCGATCGCGTCGAGTTCCTGGCGACCGGCCAGCACGACGCCCGCGCGAATGACGAGAAGGCCCGGCAGGAGAACGACAAGAACGAGAGCCACCAGCGCCGGAACAACTCCGGCACCGGCAGCAGCCCCGCCGGCACCAGCACCAGCACCGGCGCGGGTGAGGGCGGCGGCAACACCACCGTGACCCCGCAGGGCAGCACCGGCTCCTCCCTCGCCGCCACCGGCGCGGGAGGCACCACCCTGATCGCAGGCGGCGCGGGTACCGCGCTCATCGCCGGCGCGGGCCTCCTGCTCGCCGCGCGGATGCGCCGCGCCGGCTCCGCACGCTGACCCGGGACCCCCAGCAAGCAGGTACCCGGCTGCGCCCCTCACCAAGGGCGCAGCCGGGCTCCTCGCCCTCATCGGCGGCCTGGCAGTTCATGGCCGGACGGGAGTGAATCCCGAGGCTCACTGCAACCGCGCCGGACTGTCGATAGCCGGCGGATCCCCGGCGCTCACCGCTGCTGCCACCAGTCGTACCGGTCAGAGGCGTCGCAGCCCGGGTTCCGCGGGACCGTGCGGTTAGCCACGCTCGGGGTGGTCAGGCACAGGCGCTTTCCGAGCTCTGCCCCATCGTCACGGTCGAGTCCCCGGGTTTCGTGGCGGAAGGGTGCCAGAGCTGGACTGCCCGGGTGCTTACAACAGGGTCGCAAGGTGTCAGCGTGATTGCCCCCGGCGCGAGCCCCGATGGAGCGGTGATGCACCCTCCGGCTCTCGGACTCGCCGCTCTGCTCCACGCGGCGACCATCACCGAGCTGCGCCTGCTCACCGACAGCGGCATCAACTTCCACTACCAGAGCGTTCAGTTCCCCGGCGGCTCTGCTCGGACAACCCTCATCTGCTCGTCACCCGGCTCACCCGGCCGCACCGCGGGCCGCCCTGCCGACGCCGCGCACATCCGCGACAGCATCGCCCCCTCGGCTTGCTGCCACACATCTTGAGTTCCACCCGCCTGCTCACCCTCGCAGACGAACTCGACATCAAGGTACTCACCGCCTCGCTGGACATGTCGTACGCAGGAGTCGCCCACCACCGGCCCGGAACAACACCACCAGCCGGCTTCGCCTGACAGACCACTCATTGCTCTGGGAAAACAACAGGCCGTGCGTTGTAACGCTGCCGCACAGGGCGTCTGCAATTCCCGATCTCCCGCACCAAGCCGCGCCCTTGGCCCGTTCAGGCATGGCCAGACACCACCGCGGATCCTCGGCCAAAGAGCCTGCAGCAGCCCAGGCCCGAGGACGCCCTTCCGGGAGCAACCGTGAACCTCCAACTGTCATTTACGCCATCCGTACGCGTTTGGTACGCGACATGTGTGCTTCGCGCTAGGGTTGCGGAACTGGAGGTGCTGCATGTCCGAGCTGTTCGACGCGGTCGACGCGCTCATCGCGTCCCGCTCCCCGTTGCCGCCCCCGGCAGAGCGCAAGCGTCTGCGCCAGGCGCACGGCCTGACGCTGGACGAGGTGTCCGCCGCACTGCAGGTGCGGCGCGCGACGGTCAGCGGCTGGGAGGCCGGCAAGACCGAGCCGCGGCCGCCGGAGCGCGACGCATACGCCCGCATGCTCAAGCAGCTCGCCCAGCTCTACCCCGCCAACGCTCCAGTGCCCCCCGGGGACACAGTGGTCCCCGGAACGCCTGCCGCTCCGGCCGCTCCCGCGCCATCGGCAGCTGAACCGGCCCAAGCCCACGCTGACTCCGAGCCTGCTCGTACGATCACTGCACGCCGCTCCGTCGGCCCTGCCGCTGTACCGCGTCCGGCGGCCATGACCAGGCCGACGCCGCGCGGTCCGGCCCCGAAGCAGGCCGCCCCCGCCAACACTCCGGCAGGCGGGAGGGATGCGAGGTTCGAGAACGGTCCGCTTGCGGTCGTCGACGTCGACGCAGAGGGTCGGGTGCTGGCGTACTGCGTCGGCGGTCTGGTCCTGGACGTGGCCGCCAAGTCGCTTCCCGCGCTGGTGGAGTGGACGCTGCGCGAAGGGTGTCTCGGTCAGCCGAAGTTGTCCGGGCCGGGCAAGGACGTCGACCCGCTGATCGTGCTGACCGGGGCCGCGCTGGAGCGCTACGGCCTGCCCGTCGCGCTCACCAAGGAGGAGCGCCTGGCCGGCCGGATCCCGGAGGGCCACAAAGTCATCAAGCAGCTGACGCGCGCCGACTGGCAGCTGACCAAGCGCGGGTTCGGGCCGTGGGCGCGGATCTACCGCCCCGCGCAGGGCTCGGAGCGCTCTTGCGTGCAGTTGTGCATCCCGTCGTGGGACGCGCTCGACACCCGGCACTGGGCCGATGCGGGGCAGCTGCCGCCGGCGGATCTGGCCCGGCTGCTGGGCATGTATGCGGCCCGGGTGATGACGCCGCGCGGATCGACCGCCGTGACCGGCCTGGAACTGATGACCGCCCTGCACCCGCCGACCCGCGCTTCCGAACCGGACGCGGACGGCAGGCGGCATTCCGAGCACAACCCCGGCTCGCTGGGCAAGGACCCGGTGGACTGCGCCCCCTGCGAGGCCCCCGACGGGCACCCGCTGCTCGCCGACCTGCCGCGTTTCCACCACCGCACCCCGGCCGAGGTCCTGGTGGAGGAGGCGTACGACTGGGCGCGCCCGCTCACCGACGCCGAGTGCCTCCGCCCCCACCTGGTGGGCATCGACGTGAACATGGCCTTCGCCGCCGGCGCGAACGGCCTCACGGTCGGCCTGGGCGTGCCGACGTACGTCAAGAACCCCGTCTTCGATCCGAAACTGCCCGGCTCCTGGCTGGTCGACCTGAGCCACGTCGACCTGTCCCGTGTGAAGGTCGCCAAGGACAAATGGGCGCAGCTGGACGGCGAGTTGCTGCCGAGCCCGTTCACGCCGAAGGGCGAGCGCCCGACGGGTCCGGCCTGGTACGCCACACCGACGTTGGCGTACGCGGTGGAGCTCGGCTACGAGGTGACGCCGGTCGAGGCGTACGTCCGTCATGACAACGGCCGTTACCTGGACGGCTGGTACAACCGGCTGCGCGATGCCTATCTCGCCACGATGGCCGACCTCGGCGTGCACGCGGACCTGCCGCCGGCGGACTTCCTCGCGGCGATGGACGGCTACCGGCAGCGCGACCCTCAGCTGGCGATCGTGGTGTCCGCGATCAAAGCAACCGTGAAGGGCGGCATCGGCAAGCTGCGCGAGCGCCCGCGCGGGGAGGGCTGGAAGCCCGGTCAGCCGTGGCGGGCCCTGGCCCGGCCCACCTGGCGCCCGGACATCCGCGCCGCGGTCATCTCCCGCACGCGGATCAACATGCACCGCAAGATCGTCAAGCACGCCGCCTTCACCGGGCAGTACCCGGTGGCCGTCCTCTCGGACTGCGCCGTGTACGCCTCCGACGGGCCCTCCCCGCTGGACCTCCTGCCCTACCGGCACGGCAAGCCGCTGCCAGGCGGCTTCAAACTCGGGGTCAACCCGGGCCTGGTCAAGCACGAGGGCACGCAGAGTGTGCTGTGGGGCGAGGGGGTGCGCGAGCAGTTCAACGCTCCGGAGCTCAACCTCGCCCGGTACATCAAGGACGGCACCGTCACCGACCAGGACACCGGGGAGTAGGTAGACCGCGATGAGCATGTTCGGGGACGGCCTGGACGCCGCGGTGCAGAAGGCGTTCACCCGCCCGGCGCCCAAGAGCGCGCCCGCGCAGATGCGGTACCTGGTCAAGCAGTACAAGGGCACCAAGGCGGTCGCCCAGATGCTGCGGATCTCGCAGCGCACGGTCGAGCGGTACGTGAAGAACCAGATCAAGAAGCCCCGCCCGGACCTCGCAGCCCGCCTGGAGCGGGAGGTGAAGAAGCGCTGGCAGCCGCAGATCCGCGCCCAGGCACGGCAAAAGGCAGCGACCACCGGCGGCATCGTCATCGACACCCGCGCCCGCATCGGCTACACCGCACCCATCGGCACGACGGACGAGGAACGCCTCCGGCACCTGACCGTCGCGCTGCCGCCCCGCTACGCCGCCCGCCTCTTCGACGCCCAGGAGTCCGGCGCCACCGACCGGCAGCTCCAGCAGATCGCCGCCGAAGCACTCAAGGACATGTACTTCCAGGACAACGGCCGCCGCGCCGGCCAGCTGGAGGAAGTCCGTTTCACCGACATCGAGCACCTGGAGTTTGACCTTTAGCAACCGCGCCCGAACAGCCCGCGAGCCCGGGCTGTGAGAAGCTGTGCCAGATCCGATGATCAGTGACGTTGGGTAGCGCTTTCTGCACTTCGCAACCTTGGCGGGCTGAGTAGGGCTGCACGGATGAACCCCTGCGCCCAGACGGAGCGTTTCGGCAGCCGGGCAGTGCACCGTGCCAGCATCCGGGAATCGTCGTTGTGCCTCGGCCGACCGCCTGGGGGATCAGCACGGGACCGATGAAATCGCCCAGCGGCAAGGAGCAGGTAGATGACCCAGCGCGTGGCCGGGCGGCGTCCCCTCCGGACAGTCTTCACCATCACTGGGGTTCTGGGGCTCACGGTGGGCGCCGTGCCCGCCCACGCCGTGCCCATCGTCATCAACGTCCCCTGCACCGGCGTGGGAGGCGGAACAGCCGGCCTCAACGCCGCCGTCACCACCCTCAACGGCAACGCCGGCGGGGGCACCATCACACTCGCAAGCTATTGCGTCTACCCGTACGCAGCCGACAGCGGAGACGGACAGAACGCCCTGCCCCCGATCACCAACACCATCACCATCACCGGCAACCACGCCACGCTCCAGCGCACCGGTGCCGGCTTCTACCGGCTGATCACCGTGGCTTCCGGCGGCACCCTCACCGCCGACACGCTCACCGTGATGAACGGCTCCACCACCTCCCGTGGAGGCGGCATCTTCGTCGACAACGGCGGCACCCTCAGCGGCACCGGCCTGACGATGCAGGGCAACGCCGCCTCCGCCGAGGGCGGCGGTCTGCGGGTGACGGCCGGCGGTACGGCGACCCTCACCTCCAGTCTCGTCCAGGACAACAGAAGCAGCGACGGAGGCGGTATCAGCAGCCGCGGAGCCCTCACGCTCCACGGCACCACGGTGTCCTCCAACAGAGCGAAGTTCGACGGGGGCGGCATCGAAAGCGGCGGCAGCGCCTTCACCGTCGACAGCGGCAGCGTCATCAAGAACAACACCGTTGACGGTGGACTCGGTTCCTTCGGGGGCGGCCTCAACGTGTACTCGGCGGGGGGCACCATCACGGACACCGTGATCACCGGCAATGTCGTCCAAAGAGGCGCCGGAGGGGGCGTCTACATCGATTCGGGCGCCGATCTCACGATCACTAACTCCAATATCAGTGGCAACACCATCATCACCCCGACCGGCTTCGGCGCGGGCGGCGCGGGCGTGTATGCCCAGGACGCTGGCACTTCCGTGATCCTGGACAGCAGCACGGTCGCCAGCAACAAGATCGTCGGTTTCCAGGGGCGCGGCGCGGGTCTCGCCGTTGACGACGCTGCCTCAATGACCTTGCAGAACACCACCAGTGCCGCCACTGTCAGGAACAACCTGGCCTCGGGTCAGTACTCCCAGGGCGGCGGCATCTACGCCGCGAGCGGCACGACCCTCACTACCACTGGCGCCGCCATCACCGCCAACAAGGCTACCGGCACCGGCTCCCAGGGCGGCGGCATCTTCAACAACGGCGGGACCGTCACCCTGAACAACACCACCTCCGTCACCTCCAACAGCGCCGCCACCGGCCCCGGCGGCATCTGGACCAGCACCCCCTTCGCCACAGGCGCCACCATCACCGGCAACCTCCCCACCAACTGCGCCGGAAGCCCCGCGACCGTCACCGGCTGCACCGGCTGAACACCCAGGAGGATCTACACCGAGTGTCATGAATCAAGCTCTTACAAGACTTTCGTAAGCAGCAAGGTCTCCCCACCCGTAGCCAGACCCCGGCTGAGCTGGCCAGCAGTCACGGCAGAAGACCACTTCGGGCTCTCCGTCCTCGGGTAGGACCTCGCCGTCGGCGATTGCGTAGAGGTGCTCGACCCGGGCCCTCTTAACTGCGTAGTCCGGTCGCGGGAGGTCTTCCAGGTCTTCAGGCGTTGAAAGGAGACGCCTTCCTCGCGGAGCAGGATGCGCAGGCCCTCGTGGCTGATGTCGTCGACCACCCCTCGGCAACCAGGAAGTCCGCCAGCTTGGTCAGGCTCCAGGTGGAGAACGGTAGGTCGTGCTCGGTCGGCTTCGACTTCGCGATCTTCTTGATCTCGCGCCGCTCGGGCAGCGTGAAGGTCTTCGGCCGGCCGCCCTTGTACTTCGGGTACAGCGAGTCGAAGTCGTCCGTGTTGAAGTTGTGGATCACATCCCTCACCCGGTCTGCGCTGGTGAACGACACCTCGGCGGTCTTCGCCACCGGCATGCCCTGCACGGACAGTAGGACCATCTGGGCCCGCCGCCATGTCACCACTGACCCGGTGCCTCTGCGGATGATCCGCAGCAGGCGCTGTCCCTCGTCATCGTTGATGTGTCGAACCTGAACTCTGTCGGCCACGCCGACCAGTTTCAGTGAACGCGCCGATCGGGATCCGGTTTCCGATCGGCGCGTCGCGGACTGCAGGCGGCGGTATCAGCCGAGGTGCCGTGCGAAGAACCTCAGCGTGCTCTCCAGCTCGAATGCCGGGATCTCCCCGTGCTTGCCGGGGTTGGCGTGCAACGTTTTCTCGGCCGAGGCCAAGGCGTCGAACAGCGCCAAACTCTGAACCCGCGGCACCCGCTCATCGTCCCACTGCACCAAGAACTCCACTGGGACGGTGATCCGCGCGGCGGCCTCGGCCGACGCCAGCACCCCGCCCAAGCCCAGTACCGCCGCGCGGACCCGCGGTTCGGCAGCGACGAACGGAACACCGAGTCCGCATCCCAGCGAAACCCCCCAGTAACCCACCGCGCCGGCGCCTACGTGCTCGAGTTGCTGAACCGTGTCCAGGACCGCCCGCCATTCCGGCACGGTCTGGCGGGCCACGAGCGCCTGGAAGTCGGCGATCAGCGGGGCCAACTCTTCACCGGCTGCCACGCGAGCCTGGTTCTCAGTCGCGATCCGGTCATACTCCTCAACCTTCGGCCGGTCGCCATGGGCGGGAACGTCGACCGCCACGACCGCGAAACCGCATTCGGTCACGAAGCGGCGTGCACGAGCCAGGACGTCAGGGGCCTTCTTGTGCTGACCGCCACCGTGTCCCATCAAGACGAGCGGACGAGTGGCGACGGCACCTTCTGGCGTCCACAACACGCCAGGAATGTCGCCGAGGGTGAAGAGCTGTTCGCGGACGCCGTCGGACGACGTCTCAGATATGAAGCGCATAGCGGTTCATGCCTTTCGGGATGCCTCTGCGGGCGCTCCCTGGGCCACGCGAGGGAGGGAGGCCCGACCTGTCAAAGCGTTGATCGGTCTCACCTCCTCAGTTCGCAGCAGTGCACGGCGGCAGGAACGTATCACGAAGGACTCCACCCTGGCCCGGGCAGGGATGCCGACAGGGCGAACTCCAGTGCCAGGGCGCTTGGCGGCCGGGAACAGGCGTGCAGACTGTCGGATGCTCTGGGTCGGGCGGCCAGGACGGGCGTCGCCCCGGTGGTTGTGTGGCCGCTTGCTTGCAGTCGTTCCAGCTGGGCGTCGGCGGCGGTGAGGGCCTGGCGGGTGGTCTGGGTCCCGGCCATGACGCCCAGGGTGTGGGTGATGTCCTCGAGTTCTCGGCTCGTCTGGCCGGTGGGCTGCAGGTCATGGCGGACACGGACGTCAGCGAAGCGAGCCAGGAACGAGCGCAGCTCCTTCTCCGCGGGCAGCAACACAGCGACATACTGCTTCAATAGACGCGCAGCGGGTTCCCTCATGTGGTCACTGCTGCATCCTGACGGCCGCGTTCCGCTGCGCCGCTACAGCTGCCGCCACTCTGGCTTGCTGACCGTACAGAGGCGCTTCTCATGTCTGCCGAAGGGGAGAAGTGAGAGGCCCTTCTGACGGGGCATCTGAGCAGCATGATCAGGTATTTCCCTACCACCATATGCAGGAGCAGGACCCAGCGCGCCGGGAAGCGCCGAGGGTGTGTGGCCGGGCCACACCAGGCGGCCCACCGGCCCGGAGCGGAGAGCCTTTCGGCCGCCGGCACTGTGAGCCGGGGGGACGTGAGATGAGCAGTGCGGGTGGGATCACCACGCTGGTGATGTGGGAAGGCGACATGGTGCGGGTGGGTGTGTTCGGGGATCTGGACCTGGACACGGGCCCGGACCTGTGTGCCGTTCTCACCGAGTGCCTCGCTCAGGGGCCGGCCAGGTTGGCCGTGGACGTATCCGCGGTCCCGTTCTGCGACTCGTCCGGCCTCACCGCCCTGGTGAAGGCCAGAGAGAGAGCGAGGAACGCTGGGGCGGAGTTCGTTCTGGTAGGCGCCAGGCCGCCGGTGCTCCGTGTCCTGGTGATGACAGGTCTTGATGTCGTGCTGAATGTCAGGCCGCAGCACGGGCCACCTGCCGGTACAGGCTCTGCCGCCGTCTGACCGCCCGCACGGAACGCCCGAGCCGCCGCTGGGGTACCGCTTCACCGGCAGGTGAAAGACCCCGAGCTCTTCGTGTGCCTGGGCATCGGTGTGGAGGACGGCATGCCGTGCCGGACCCTGGACCGCTCGTCCGGCCGCCTCCTGTGAGGTCGGGTCGGGGGAGTGGCCCCGCCTTCCGTGCACTCATCGGTTCACGGAAGGCACCGGGCAGTTGGGACGGCACAAGGGGTCTGCGGGCGGAAAAAGTGTGAGGGAGGAGCTTGTGCCTGGCGCGGGGGTCGTTCGGGCTGTTCGCTTCCTGGCCTGGGCCGATGCAAGATCCTGACCTGGTGAATCACCCGGGAATGGATGCCGAATGTTGGGGTAATCGCTGATCGCCGGTCGCGTTTCGGCTGGCGGCAGTGGTGTGTCCGCACTCCGGGAGGGAAACGGCATGACGCCCATGACAACGACGACGATGACAACGCGGACGCAGGTGTCCGAGTTCCCGGAGGTCGCCGATCCTTCCCGGGTGGCGCCCAAGGACGCCCGCGAGCTCTCGAAGCTGTTCTTCCAACAGCTGGCGGTGCTGGAGGAGGGCACTCGCGAGTACAGCTACGCGCGGAACACGCTGATCGAGATGAACATGTCGCTGGTGCGTTTCGCGGCCGGCCGGTTCCGCAGCCGTGGGCCGGAGGAGATGGAGGACATCGTCCAGGTCGGGATGATCGGACTGATCAAGGCGATCGACCGGTTCGAGCTGTCCCGTGAGGTGGAGTTCACCTCCTTCGCCATCCCGTACATCGTCGGCGAGATCAAGCGGTTCTTCCGTGACACCTCCTGGGCGGTGCACGTACCACGCCGCCTGCAGGAGGCCCGCGTCCAGATGGCCCGCGCCAAGGAGGAACTGAGCAGCAGGCTCGGCCGCACCCCCACGGTCAGGGAACTGTCCGAGCTGATGAGCCTGCCCGAGGACGAGGTCCGCGAGGCGCAGCTCGCCTCCAACGGCTACACCTCCGCCTCCCTGGACGCCGCCCTCAGCCCCGGCGAGGACGGCGAGAGCGCCCTGCAGGACTTCATCGGCCTCGAAGACCAAGCCCTTGAACTCGTCGAGGACTTCCACACCCTGGCGCCGTTGATCGCCCAGCTCGACGAGCGGGACCGGCAGATCCTCCACATGCGCTTCGTCGAGGAACTCACCCAGGCCCAGATGGGCGAACGCCTGGGCATCTCCCAAATGCACGTCTCCCGGCTGCTCTCCCGCTGCCTGGCCCGGCTCCGCGAGGGCATGCTCACCACCCACTGACCCTGTCGTCGGCGCCCCGTCACCGCCGGACCCGTGGCGGGGCGCTGGCAGTATCTGCAGGATCGCCTTGTCCATGTCGGCCCCCGGAAGTGGCCGGCGGCACTGCCGTCGCCTGCGGCGGCATCTCGTCTGACCGTCTTCTCGGCGACATGATCCCTGCGTGAAGTCGCACAGGCGTCAACGATCGTCGCAGTCCAGACGTATGCCGTGAGCGACATCCCGCATGGATCTAAGTAGCAGCCGCGAGCGGGGATGCGCGACTGCTGAGTGCCTCAGCTGGATCCGTCGGTTCGCTGTTCGTCGGCGGCGTGAAGGTGGAGGTGGGCGACGACCTGCTTGCCGGATTCCTGGGCGAGGGTGTGCAACTTGGTGGACAGGCGGGTGACGAGGTGGAGTCCGTGGCCGCCGATTCGGCCCGGGGCGGGCGGCTGCAGCTGAGGCTGGTGGGGGGAACTGTCGCGGACCCTGATCCGTAGCAGAGCGGCGTCGGGTATGACCTCCAGCTCGAGCCTGCCGGGGCCGGGGGCGTGCCGGTGTGCGTTGGTGACGAGTTCGCTGACGACGAGCTGGGCGTCCTGGCTGGTGCGGTGATCCGGCCGGTAACCGGCCCGGCCGAGCAGCGCGCGCACGGCCTGGCGGGCCTCGGAGATGGGGGCGGAGCCGGTCTCCCAGACGGTGACGTAATGCAAGGGCGCCGCCTCTTCCTGGTGCTGGGATGGCTTTCGGCCTAGCGGGCTGAGCATGGACCGGGTCCTGTCGTCGTTATCGCGATCAAGGCATGTCCTTTTCGTGTCGGTTCACATACCCGCTCGTGCCTCAATCATGGCTCCTGTCCTCTGTGCCCCAGCGAGGTGGTGTGCTCGACCACTGGCCGACTGTGCGGTGACAGGAGAAGGACAGCCTGTCGCGGGAAAGCCAGAGACCGACCGATGCGTTCCCGCACAGTCGGCCCGGCCACTCTCCTTCACCCTGTCGAACCAGGCAGGAAAGGCGCGTGCCGGTCGCCCGCAGCGGATGACGTGCTGATGGAACCTGGGCCGGTGTGTGCGAGGCTGGCTGAACAACCTCATCGTGGTCACACAGCAGGACGCCGACCGTACGGTGATCACCGTCGCAGGAGAGATGGGCCTCGACACCTGCCCCACCCTCGCGAGGGCGACCCTCGCCATCCCGCTGGGCAGGACACTGCATCTGGAGATGTCCGGCGTGTCCTTCATGGACTCCCGTGGCCTCAACCTCCTGCTCCAGCAGCGCCGACGTTTCCTTGCCGAGGGCGGCCAACTGACCGCCGCCGACCTGCAGGACCAGCCCGTCCAGGTACTGCGCCTGACCGGCGCCTACGACCTGCTCGTACCCGGCACCACCAGCACGGGGCGCGGCGCATGCCGATGCAGCGGAATCAGGTGATCTCACAGCGCCGGGGCCGCCCCGAACCGGGCACTGAGTCCAATCGAACAGGCAGCACGCCGCCGGACCGGCGGGAAGTGAAGCAGCCCACAGCTCCGCTGAGTCCCTGTGCTTCCGCTCGGGGACGCGCGCGCTGCGCCTCACCCCCCTTGCGGCTGCCGTCCGTCCCTCAAGAGTCTCCATGATGCCCAGGCTCGGCCGGCGGTAATTCGGACGGCAACAGAAATCGGGGGTCGTCCCGGCAGAACTGCCGGGACGACCCCCGATTGAGTAAGCCGGGAAAGACGTCAGTGCCTGAAGGCGTCCTTGGTCTTCTCCTTGGCCTCGCGGGCATCGCCCGTGGTCTTTTCCGCCTGCCCCTCGGCGGCCATGCGGTCGTTGCCGACAGCGTTTCCGAGGGCTTCCTTGGTCTTGCCCTTTGCCTGCTCGGTCTTCGCCTTGGCCTTCTCGCCCGCAGTCATGGAATGTCCCTCCTCATAAGCAATGGTGCCGCTGTCGCGGTGAAGTCCCGGTGCCCCGGCTCGCCCTCCACAAACAATGTGCCGCCGGGGAATGGAGGGCTGCCAGCAGGGCATACGGTGCCGCAGGAGGTTGATGACTATGGTTCCCCTGCTTCTTGTTCTGCTTCTCGCTCTGATCCTTTTCGGTGCGGGCTTCGCCATCAAGATTCTTTGGTGGGTGGCTGTGGCCGTGCTGGTGCTGTGGCTGCTCGGTTTCGTGATGCGTTCCACGAACGCCGGAGGTGGCCGCGGCCGCTGGTATCGATGGTGACCTGACAGCACATCCCCTCATCTGGGCCCGGCCGCCTCAGGCGGTCGGGCCCAGACGTGTGTCTGAAAACGCGGACACCAACCGGGCAAGGCCGGAAGGAGAGGGAGTCCCAAGGGGCTGTGAGGGTAGGCGTGTTGTTGTCGGGGGCGGGAGGGCCACGCGCGGTGGGACCTGCGCAGCCTCCTAGCCCTCCCGTCCCTGGCCCGCGCCGATGCAAGCCGGAACGGGATCTCCTCAAGGCAGATCCGGGTCCGGCGCGGGACCGCGCGCCGGGCCCAAAAGGTTGTCCCGCAACGGGTCCGGGGTCGCAGGCATACTGACGCTCGTTGTCGCTAGCATCCGAACCCAGGAGAGGGGAGCCTGAGTGCCTGAGCTGCGGTGTGAAGCGGTTCGGTGGGTGGATGACGAGCCGTTTCCCGGCATCGTCGAGGGTCCAGGGCGACATCGAGGCGACGACCGGGGACGCAGTCGTGACTGTCTCCACTTCACCGGACGGGGTCACGACGCCGGATGGACGGGGCACCTTCGCTGTGAACCAGAGCCAGCTCATCCCATGAGAGCGAGATTGTGAAGTCGGGCGATGCCGAGCATGGCCTGGTGAACGCCGGCGCCCTTGAGCCGACAGTCGTGTAGGATCTTCCAGTTCTTCAGCCGACAGGGCCCGTTCAGCCCGGGCGCGTGCCCGGCGGTGGACGGCGTTCTCCGCCTCCTGCTGCGGGCTGAGATGCGTCTGGCCACGTTGTTTGCGGTGCGGGATGAGCAGGCCGGTGCCCTGGTAGCCGCCGTCGGCGATGACCGGGGCGCCGCGGCAGGCCCGGTCGACACCGGACTCCGTAAAGGCTCGGCAGTCGTTGCGGCTGCCGGGCAGTGTGAGGGCGTGACGAAGATCGAGATGGCAGATGTGTTTGCGGCCGGGTGCCGAGGCAGGCGTCTGTATGCCTATCGGGTGCGTGGGCTCGGCCGCAGCGCGGTGGTCCTGTGGATCGGTGGCGAGAACGACGAGCCTGATCGGGTGCTGACGTTGCCGGAAGTTGATCACTGTCGGGTGCCGGTGTTCACGACCGTTCGGCAGGCGCGGTTGTACGTGAGCCGACAGGGGCGGAGGCTGGCCTGTTCGGAGGCCGACATCCTGGAGCTCGACCGTGTCGAGCATTGGCTGGAGAACCCGGCACGCCGGCGTGTCCCCTCGGGTTCGGTTCTGGATGCGTGGAACTTCTTCGAGGATCTGGCCCGAGGACTCGGTGAGGTCCACTGGCTGCCCCCGCAGAGCACGGTGCATGACGGCGCTTACGAGAAGCTGGTCGGAGGCGAGTGCGCCGCATGGACTCCCGAGGAGCAAGGCGCGGTACTGGAACTGATCACGGCCGGGGCGGAGCTGTGGAACTCGTGCCCGGTGATCGGCAAGCCTTGCTCGCGCACCGTCTTCGGCGGCGGTCGGAGGTCTCCCGGGGGCCGGTGACCCGTGTGTCGGTTGGCCTCACCGCCGGGTCTTGCGTCAGCTGGTGGTGAGCAGCTGACGGACGACGTAGCCTGCGGAGTCGACGCCGGAGGTGCCGCCCTCGACCAGTGCTGCGACGGCGATGCGGGAGTTGTAGGCCGTGAGCCAGCCGTTGGTGTGGTCACCCTCTTCTGCGGTGCCGGTCTTTGCGCCGACGCCGGGCAGGCCGCCCAGTCGTGGAGCTGCTGTACCGCTGGTGGCCACGTCGCGCATCATGGTCTGCAGATATCCGGCTGTGCGTGCGGAGATGGGCCGGGCGGCGGGGGTCTGGTGCTGGTCCGGCAGGATGACAGGCTGCTGGAAGCCGGTGCCTCTGACGGTGGCGGCCACGGATGCCATGAACAGCGGGGTGGCGGTGACTTTGCCCTGACCGATGAACTGGGCTGCCTGGTCGCCGCCTTGCGGGTCTGCCGGAATGCTCGGGTCGGTGGTGGCGACCCCGCCGCCGATGGACCAGCTGCCCATGCCGAAGACGCTCACCGCCTCGTCGTGCAGAGCGGAGGCGTCGCCGTCCTTCACCAGGTGGTGGAAGCCGTCCTTGATGAAGGACGTGTTGCACGACACTGTGAAACCCTGGGCGAGGGAGGAGCCGGGGTTGGCTCGTACGCCGGGGTCGTTGTGGAAGAGCTGGCTGTTGGCCGTCAGCGAGTCCGTGCACGGCGCCGCGCTGTTCGGTGTGAGGCCCGCCTTGTCGAAGAGGGCGGCGGAGGTGATGATCTTCATGGTGGAGCCGGGGGACTTGATGCCGTTGATGGCGATGTCGCCGTCGTCACCCGTGTGCGCGATCGCGAGGATGTGACCGCTCCGCCAGTCGAGTGCCACTGTCCCGGCGGGCTTCTGCTGCAGGTGAGCGTCCTTGACCGCCGCCTCGGCCACCTCCTGGAGGCCGGCCTCGATCGTGGTTCTGACGACCGCGGGACGTCCCTTGGTGAAGGTTTTCAGCGTCTTGACGCCCCTACCGTCGGCGTCGACCACAGCCACGCCGGTACCGGGGCTGCCGCCCGCGGGCGTGACATGCTTCCCGATGGTCGACGCGATGTCACGCAGTGAGGCGAAGCGGGACAGCTCCGTCTTACCGTCGTTCGCGACGACCATTGCAGGGTTCGAGCCGGCCGGCAGCCTGCCCGCGACAAGCGACTGGTCGTCCCCCAGACCGGGATAGAGTACCGAGTTGTTCCAGTGCACTGCAGCCGAGCCGTTGGTGCTCTTGCGTACTGCCACGGCGCTCGGGTAGCTCCAGGTGCCGCCCGGGGTCTGGGCGGTGACGTCGAAGGTGACCTTGGTGGCTCCAGGGGTCGCCGATGAGGGACCTGCGGAACGGACGTTGCCGAACGACAGCGTCTTCAGACGCAGGC
Organism: Streptomyces sp. NPDC086787; assembly: GCF_044745865.1. Classification (NCBI taxonomy): domain Bacteria; kingdom Bacillati; phylum Actinomycetota; class Actinomycetes; order Kitasatosporales; family Streptomycetaceae; genus Streptomyces; species Streptomyces sp. NPDC086787. The sequence continues at coordinate 266,509 of NZ_JBIVBC010000011.1, forward strand.
CGTCGACGTAGTTGCGCAGGGCCTGCGCGGCGGTGCCGGGCACATCGGTGTCGCTCGCAGCGTCGTCCAACTGCCGCCGGGACCAGTCGTCCAGGAACGCTTGGGTCAGCTTCACGGCCTCGTCACCCGACGGGGGCGTGCTCGACAGCGTCGACGCATCAAAGCCATGCGCGGCCCCGGACTTGCCATCGCTGCTCGCACCGGAGGTCAGCGTGTGTACAAGGTTGTAGGTACCGATTCCTCCGAGGGCGAGCAGCGCAGTGGACGCCCCGGCTATGCCGAGCTTCACGGGTCTCTTCATGGACCGAGTATCTCGGTTCCAAGATCCCGCTTCCTGAGTATGCGTACTCAGGAAGTGAACCCTGCCCGGGCGGTGTTGGCGCTGTTCGTGGCTGCTCGACCGGTCCTTGACCGGCATGACGATCCCCGTCTCTGATGAGGGACTCGATCTGATGCGGGAGATCGCCGCCTCGATGGTCGCCCGGTTCAAGATCAGTGACGACGAGGCGGTGGTGCGGGGCACGGCCTACTTCGACGGCTGGAACCTCACCGACCGACGACTCCGGCGCGGGTGACTTCGTCTACACCGGCCACCAGACTCCGGGGGAGTGCGCTACTGCGCAGTCTCAGGTCTCAGGCCAGCTTCCAGGGTGGGTGTCGCGCCTATTCGCATCCGATGCAATTGGCGTCGGCAGGAACAACGGAACAGCCAGCAGCGCCAAGCAGATGATCTCGAACGGACCGGGGGTCAATGGAACCGTGGTCGCGCTGAGCAAGGCCGTCGCCGGTCCTCGGTGCTCCTAGAATTGCGAGAGTGACGGCAAGAACCAGTGACATTGAGAAGGCAGCCGGTGTGCTGCGCGCCGGCGGCCTGGTGGCTCTCCCGACCGAGACCGTCTACGGCCTGGGCGCCAACGCCGAGGACCCCGCCGCCATCTCGCGCATCTTCCAGGTCAAGGGACGTCCGCCTTCCCACCCGCTGATCGTCCACATTGCCGGCGCGGAGCAGCTGGACGACTGGGTCCAGTACGTGCCCGCAACGGCCCGCCTGCTGGCCGAACACTTCTGGCCTGGGCCCCTCACGCTGGTCCTGCGGCGCGGGCGACGGGTGCCCCTCGAAGCGACGGGTGGCTTGGAGACGGTCGCCGTGCGTGTGCCCGACCACCCCGTCGCACGCGCTTTGCTGTCGGCGTTCGGCGGCGGTGTCACGGCCCCGTCCGCCAACCGCTTCGGACAGGTCAGCCCCACAACTGCAAACGACGTCCGTGCCGAGCTCGGCGCCGCCGTCGACTTCGTGCTGGACGGCGGCCCCTGCGAGGTCGGTGTCGAGTCGACCATCGTCGACGCCACCGGCGAGATCCCGACCATCCTGCGGCCCGGCGGGGTGACGCGCGAGGACCTCGAAGCGGTGCTGGGATGCCCGCTCGCGGTCCCCTCGACCAGCCGGGTCCGGGTGCCGGGCCAGCATCCGTCCCACTACGCGCCGCGGGCCCGGGTCGTTCTGGTCGAGCCGGAGAAGGTCGTCGCCGAAGCGGAGCTGGCGCAGGAGCTGGGGCACCAGGTGGGCGTCCTTCTTCCTGCCGCCTTCGCCGACGCTGAGGTGAAGGCGCACGCCGTGGTGGCGGTCCCCGACTCGATGGCCCCCTACGCGCGCGGGCTGTACGGATTCCTGCGCGAACTCGACCGGCAGGGGTGCGACCTCGTCGTCGCGTCACTGCCGGCGGAGGAGGGACTGGGGCTGGCGATCGCCAACCGGCTCCGCCGCGCTGCTGGACCCCGGCCCACCGTGTGACCGGCACCGACGCCGTGCCCTTACTTCTCCCCTGAGGCGGGGCGGTCAGGACGCAGCGGGGATGGCTGCGTCGAGGCCGCGGGATGCGACGAGCTGCGCACTGCCGTCGGCCAGCCGGTAGGACAGCCCCACCACGCCGAGACGGCCTGCGGCCACCCGCTCGGCCAGGGCGCGGGAGCGTTCCAGGAGCAGGTCCACGGTGTGCTCGATGTGCTCGGCAAGAATCTCTTCGGCCTGGTCGCGTCCGGCGGCGCGGGCGGCCAGCACGCTAGGAGTCACCCGTTCGACAACGTCGCGGACAAAGCCGCCGGGCACCCCGCCGCCGTCGGCTGCGGCACGGGCGGCTGCGATGGCCCCGCACGAGTCGTGGCCGAGCACGACGACGAGTGGGGCGTCGAGCACGCTCACGCCGTACTCGATGGAACCGAGGACCTCTGCACCGGCGACATGCCCTGCGGTACGCACCACGAACAGGTCGCCCAGCCCGCGGTCGAAGATGATCTCGGCGGCCAGCCGGGAGTCGGAGCATCCGAACAGCACGGCGAAGGGCTGCTGGGACGGTGCGGTCTCGGTGCGGCGGGCGGCGTCCTGGTTCGGGTGCTCGGGGGTGCCTGAGACGAAACGCTGGTTACCGGCCAGCAGCAGCTCAAAGGCGTCGCGGGGCGTCGGGTTCTGGGTCTCGGTCATGGCGGCAGCCTACGAGCGGGCACTCGCCGTCGCATCGCCTGGTCCGTCAGAGGTCGCCGGATCGGGCCACGCTGACGGCCTTGTGCCGCCTGCACGAATCCGTGCTGCACCGACTCGGCGATGCGGGCCTCGTCGATGTCACTCGTGTCGTCCTCGACACCGCCCACGTCAGGGCTCTAAAGAAAGGGGCGATGCACATCCTGTCGGACGCGAACGGACTGCCCTCTTCATCGGCATCTCGGTCGGCAACACCCACGCGCCGACGGCCGGACCTGCAGCCGGCTCTTCGAGCTGGCCCGGCCACCGGACGGCCCCCGGCCCCGGAACACCCTGGCAGCGGCCGCGGACATC
>NZ_JBIVBC010000012.1:0-115575 GCF_044745865.1 Streptomyces sp. NPDC086787
CGTGACGACGGTCTTGGACCGCTTGCCGTTGCGGGAGTTGCCGCCGTTCTTCCCCGCCGGATCGTGCCGGTCATAGCCCAGGTGATCGGTCATCTTGCCCTCGAGAGCCGACTCCAGCAGCCGCTTCGTCAACTGCTGCAGAAGCCCGCCCTCACCCGTCAGCTGCAGACCCTCGGACTGAGCCCGGGTCACGAACTCCTCGATGAGCCGGTCATCCACCGCCTCGGGGACAGACCCCGACGCGGGCTCCCTGGCTATGTTCTCACTGGTCACAGGTGCACTCTTTCAAGATCGGAGTTACACCGTTCTTCTTACAGTCCCACAAAGCCATTGTCGGTGGCGGGCTCGCTCGGCACGTACGGTCGGCGGATCTCCTGGGCAGCCAAGTGCACTCCACTGCCAAAAGTGAGCATGTATGACACTCCGGTCGATGGCGGCACGCCGAAGGCAAGGGCGTGCGCTATGACATGTGGGGATGGTGGAGTGCGTGTGACTAGGGTGCGCTGGGCTGCGCCCTGTGCAGCAGGACTATGAGGGCGCGTGGCTGCGGGAGTGCCACGACGGGCAGCGGGGGCCGGGGTGGATGCGTCAGGGGAATGTACGTCTGGCGCAGGACCAGGCCAAGGGCGTACAGCAGGCGGTCCCGGCCGGTCATGGCGACCAGCTTGCCGCCCTCCTGTTCCCGTTTGATCAGCGCGAGCTTGTCCTCCGGGGTCGCCTCGGCCAAGTAGTCGTCCACGCCGGCCTCTTCGGCGATGGCGCGGGCAGTGAGCGGGTTGTCACCAGTGATCATCACGGTACGGATGCCCATGCGGCGCAGTTCGGCGAAGCGCTCACGGATGCCTTCTTTCACCACGTCCTTGAGGTGGATCAGACCGAGTACGCGTGGCCCGTCCCAGTCGTGCACCGCCACGAGCAGCGGTGTCCCGCCCGAGGCAGCCACGGCGTCGGCATAGAGCCGTGCCTCGGGTGGCACCCGGCCGCCGTACATCTGGGACCAGTCGATCACCTGCTGGGCGGCGCCCTTGCGGATGGTGCACACGGCGCCGTTCTCCCAGCGCAGGTCGACACCGCTCATCCGGGTCCGCGCGCTGAAGGCGACCCAGCGTGCGTTGGCCAGTTCGCCCTCGGCCGGCGCCCGTAGCGCGTACTCGTTCTTGGCGAGGACGACGACGGAGCGGCCTTCGGGGGTCTCGTCGGCCAGCGAGGAGAGCTGGGCCGCCTCGGCCAGCTGCCGCTCGTCGATACCGGGGAGCGGGATGAAAGCGCCTGCCTCGCGGTTGCCCAATGTGATGGTGCCGGTCTTGTCGAGCAGCAGAGTGTTGACGTCGCCGGCGGCCTCGACCGCCCGGCCGGACATGGCGAGCACGTTGCGCTGCACCAGCCGGTCCATGCCGGCGATGCCGATGGCGGACAGCAGGGCGCCGATCGTGGTGGGGATGAGTGTGACGAGGAGGGCGACCAGCACGGTCGTCGACTGCGCGGCATCCGCGTACTCGGCCATCGGCTGCAGTGTGACGACGACCAGAAGGAAGATGACGGTCAACGAGGCCAGCAGGATGTTCAGAGCTGTCTCGTTCGGCGTCTTCTGCCTTGAGGCGCCTTCCACCAGGTCGATCATGCGGTCCAGGAAGCTGTGGCCGGGCCGGGCACTGACCCGTACGACGATCTGATCGGACAGGACCGTCGTTCCGCCCGTGACACCGCTGCGGTCGCCGCCCGCTTCCCGGATCACGGGTGCCGACTCGCCGGTGACCGCCGACTCGTCCACCGCGGCAACACCGTCGACGACGTCGCCGTCGGCCGGAATCATCTCGCCTGCCTCGACGAGCACGACGTCGAGCGGTTTCAGGTCGGTGGCGGCGACGGCCTCCGTGCGGGCGGAGGAGAGGTCGGTGCCGTAGGTCCAGTGCAGCAGACGCAGCGCCACCGTGTCCGTGCGAGCCCTGCGCAGCGACTCGGCCTGTGCCTTGCCCCGGCCCTCGGCCACGGCCTCGGCGAGGTTGGCGAAGACGACCGTCAGCCACAGCCAGGCGCTGATGACCCAGGTGAAGACGGCAGGGTGGAGTAACGCCGAGAGTGTGGTGAGGACCGCGCCGACGGACACGACGAACAGCACCGGGTTCTTCACCAGGACGCGCGGATGCAGCTTGCGCAGCGCCTCCGGGAAGGAACGGACGAGCTGGTCCGGCTCGAACAGCCCGCTCGGGGCCCGGCGGCGAGTACCTCCCTCCGGGCCTGTCCAGGATGCGCTTCGGGAGCGTGACGGTGGGGCCTGTTCGGGAGCAGCCGGCAGCATGGACACCACGGGCGCCCGCGCACAGAGGCCATGCTGGACGGACTCGAGGTCGTCCCGCGTACCTGCTGCACCTATCGCGGCGGCGGCTTCGAGGAGATGGACCTGGCCGCGGTGCTGGCCCGCCGACCGCAGGTCGTCATCGTCGACGAGTTCGCCCACAGCAATGTTCCAGGAGACGGGCGCAACGCCAAACGCTGGCAGGACATCGAGTCGCTGCTCGACGCCGGCGTCGATGTCGTCACCGCGCTGAACATCCAGCACCTTGAGTCCCTCAACGACGTGGTCGAGAAGATCACGAGCGTGCCGCAGCACGAGACCGTTCCCGACGAGGTGGTACGGCGGGCCTGGCAGATCGAGCTTGTGGACATGCCACCCGAAGGGCTGCGACGGCGGATGGCGCACGGCAACATCTACACCCCGGAGAAGATCGACGCAGCCCTTGCGAACTACTTCCGGCCGGGCAATCTCACGGCGCTGCGGCAGCTGGCCCTGCTGTGGGTGGCCGACCGGGTGGACGAGGCACTGCAGGAGTACCGCACACAGCACGGGATCGGACGGGTGTGGGAGACCCGTGAGCGCGTCGTCGTCGCGCTGACCGGCGGCCCGGAGGGCGACACGCTGGTACGACGGGCCGCACGCATCGCCGACCGGTCCGTCGGCGGCGACCTGCTGGCCGTGCACGTGACACGCAGCGACGGCCTGGCCGCTGGTGTCTCGCACGCCTCACTGGCCCGACAGCGCCGACTCGTGGAGGATCTCGGCGGCAGCTACCACTCGGTCGTCGGCGACGACGTGGCCACCGCCCTGGTGGAGTTCGCCCGTGCCGAGAACGCCACCCAACTGGTGCTCGGCACCAGCCGGAGAGGCCGGCTGGCGCGGTTCCTCACCGGACCCGGCACCGGGGAGACTGTGACCGAGCTGTCCGGCGACATCGACGTCCACCGGGTCACCCACGAACGAGCCGGCCGCGGCACCCTGCTGCAGTCAAGGCGGCGCACGCTGTCGAAGGCCCGGCTGATCGCCGGTCCGGTGGCCGGACTGGTGCTGCCGGTCCTCCTCACCGCCGTGCTGGCCCAGCTGCGCGGGACACTGAACCTGACCAGCGAGGCCCTGCTCTTCCTGCTGACCGTGGTGGGTGTGGCCTGCATAGGCGGGGTCGCCTCCGCGGTGATCGCGTCGGTCACGGCGTCCTTGCTGCTCAACTACTGGTTCATCCCGCCCATCGGCGCGTTCACACTCAACGATCCGAACGCGCTGGTCGCCCTGGGGGTGTTCGTGGTCGTCGCAGCCGTAGTCGCCGCGGTCGTCGACCGCTCCCTGCGCCTGTCGCGCCGCTCCGCGCGGGCGACGGCCGAGGCGGAGACCATGTCATCCCTGGCCGGCAGCATCGTGCGCGGCGAGGCGACCATCCCGGCCCTGCTGGAGCGAACCCGGGAGACCTTCGGCATGGAGGCGGCCGAGCTACTGGACGAGCCGTCCGGCGACACCGAGGCAACGGCCGTTCCCGCCGGGCCCGGCTCCTGGCTCGTGCTGAGAGGCCGCACGCTGTCGTCGTCCGAGAGGCGCGTGCTGGCCGCGTTCGCCGCTCATGTGGGTTCCGCGGTCGAGCGGGCCCGGCTGGCCGAGGCGGCGGCCGAAGTGGAACCCGTGAAGGCAGCCGACCGGCTGCGGACGGCCCTGCTGCGGGCCGTTGGCCATGACCTGCGGACACCGCTCGCCGCGGGATGGGCCGCGGTCGCCTCCCTGCGCAGCCGGGACGTCGCCTTCTCGCGGAAGGACCGCGACGAACTCCTCGCCACCGCCGACGAGTCCATGGCCAAGCTCAACCGCCTGGTCGAGAATCTCCTCGACCTCAGCCGCCTGGAGGCCGGCGTCCTCCCCCTGAGCCTGCGTCCCACCTCCCTGGAGGAGGTGCTGCCGACGGCACTGGCCGACGTGCCGGAGGCCGAAGTGACGGACGTGGAGGACATTCCCGTGGTGCTGGCCGACCCGCCCCTGCTGGAGCGGGTGATGGCCAATCTGGTAGGCAATGCCGTCCGCCACACCCCGGTGGGAAAGAAGGTGCTGGTCACTGCCAGTGCTCTGGCCGGAAGGGTGGAACTGCGGGTGGTGGACCGGGGCCCCGGGTTGCCGGCCGACGGCCGGGATCGGCTCTTCGAGCCCTTCCAGCGAGTTGGCGACACCGACAACACGACAGGACTCGGCCTCGGGCTCGCCCTCGCACGAGGGCTGACCGAGGCGATGAACGGCACTCTCACCCCGGAGGACACTCCCGGCGGCGGCCTCACCATGGTGGTGTCTCTGCCTTCCGCTGCACAGGCGGTGGGCGCGGGACCGACCGAACCGAGCGAACGGCAAGGGATGGGCGATGAGCCGCTCTGACCGGCACGTAGAAGCCCCACCCGTGGGCGAATGCGCCGCCCTATGTCCACATCTGGTTGGTGCGCACCGGTCGCGCTGGCGCGCGTCCCGTTCCGCACTCGTGCGGCACGGCCAGGATCGGATCCGTGGTGGCGAAAGCCAGCTCCGTGGTGGCGAAAGCCAGCTCCGCAAAAGGAGCGCTCCGGTGTTCACGTTCGTGCTGTGAGGTGCCTGCAGCCTACGAGCCACGGTCCGTCCGACAGAACCTGGTCCAGCCCGGACACCTTGAACACGGCCCGCGCGGTCTCGCGGTCCCCGCGGGCGGAGAGGCTGCGCGGCGCGGTCTGCCCGCACAGCAGCAGACCGTCGGCTGCCGCCTTCTGCGCGCCTTCGTTCAGGCGGAACCACAGCTGCGGATCGCGTACCAGGACTTCGGGATCGATCTCGACGCGGCCCCAGGGTGTCGCTCAACAGGAGACGCTGGGAGATGCCGTCCAGGCAGCGCACCGACACCAGCAGTCCGTCCGCACCCGCCGCTCGCGCACCAGTCGGCGCGAGCTCAGCCAGTGCCCGTCGACGGACACCCGGGCGGGGCAGAGCACGGCCGTCCGGTCCTACCGTCCTGCGCTGGAGCAGCAGGACACCGACGGGGTCTGGCGGCACTTGCGTCCGGTCTTCGACTCCGCGATGGTCGGCCCCATTTCGCCCAGATCTGCCGGGACCGGGTCATGGACTTCGCCGACCCGGCCGTCTTCGGCGCGCCCCTGCGACGGCTGTCCACGGCTCACTCCCCGACCCGGTGGGCGATGTCGGCTCCGATGCACAAGCTCGGTCAGCCTGGCCGTGGCGGCACGAGCGGACTGCCCGGGGCGTCGTGGTGCGCGGTGTGGCAGATCACCGGAGCACCCGGTTCGGGAGCATCGTCGTCGGTGTCGAGGAAGGAGAGGGAAGCGACACGGCCGTGCCGTTCGCGTTCCGCGAGGCTCATACGCGGCACTGCCGACCGGCGGCAGTGCCCGCCTGGGCAACACCGTTCGGTGCTCTCGGTACGCCTCAAGCGCCATCGTGGCCCCTGGGGGCCCTTCGGCGCGCGCCGGCGCAGGTGCTCGACGACGCCCTGGGCGGCCCGGCGGAGCGTTACCGCGACGCGCAGGTGAGCCGAATGATCATCGAGGGTCCGGCCCGCAAGGCCCTGCTGGCGGCGGCCCTACAGCACCAACACCGAACGCACCGCCGCCCTGGCAGAATTCCCGCACCCCTACAACCACCACCGCTGCCACACCGCACTCGGCGGCCACCCACCAATCACCCGTGTGAACAACGCTGCGGCTCAATACACCTAGTGCCCAGGGCCGCCGGTGCCGTAGTGGCCACTGATCTGGTCTCGGTAGGCGGGGTCGCCCAGGTGCTTGTCCTTGTCGAACTCCGGTGCGCTCTTGATCTGGTCCTTGGACCGGGCGACGCTGATCGTCCTCGTCTCGTGGTCGATGAGGGTGATCGTCACGGCCGGGAGCAGGACTTGCTTGCCGAAGATCCACGCGCCCGTGTCGACGACGATGTACTGCGATCCGACGTCACTGGAGTGCTTGTCGACCTTGCCGATGTGTCCGTCCGTCGCTTCTACCGTGTAGCCGGCCAGATCGCTGTCGGCTGTGTGGCCCGCCGTCGGCGCGTAGTTCCATACGTTTTCAGTCATGTTCGTCCTCGTCTGATGCTCGTCGAGGGATGCCCGCGCATCCTGGTTTTCTCGGCGGGATCCGTCTCTCCGTGAAGCGGACTGGCAAACGCGAGACTCGCTGGTCTGCGCGGGGCATCGCCGAAGGTGCCGTGGACGTGGTGCAGGAGACGGCCCGATCAGCGCTCTGAGGCCAGTTCGAGGTTGAGGGCGTTGAGGAAGGCGGCGATCGTCTCGAGTTCTGCCGGCGTGAATCGGCTGCGTGCAGCCTCGGTACTGCGGGACAGGGGACTGAAGTACTGGCGGGCGAGCATCCGGGCTCTCGGGTTGTAGTGCAGATGCACGACCCTCCGGTCTGCACTGTCTCGGGTGCGGCTGATGTGACCGGCGTGCTCCAGCCGGTCCAAGCATGCTGTCACGGCGCCCGACGTGAGGTTCAGGCGTTCCCGCAGGCGGGAAGGCGTCATGGGCGCGCCGTCCGTGACGGAGGCATCCATGATCGCGGCCAGGGCGTGTACGTCTGTGGCGTGCAGGCCGTGTGCTTGGGCGAATGCGTGAGCGATTCGATTGAACTCCATGTTCAGGGTGCGCAGGAGCACTGCGTACCCCTGGAGGTCGCTGGCCGGTCGGTCAGGGCCTTGACGATCTGACTGCATACCTCAAGGGTATTATCTCTCAATGATTGAGATACTTGACCTTTGAGTTAACTTGGTTGCTGTACCCGTTCACCTCAGTTGGGGAGCGAATGAACACCCTGCGTCGACCGGTCCGGTGGCTGGTACCCCTCGTTCTCGTGCTCGTCTGGCTCGCCCTGGGCGCAGCCTCCGGCTCCTACACAGGCAAGCTCGGAGAGGTATCAACCAACGATCAGGCCGCTTTCCTGCCACAGAACGCCGAGGCCACCATGGTCGTCACCGAACAAAAGGCGTTCAAGCAACAGGAGACCCTGCCGGCCATCGTGGTGTGGACCGCCGACAGCGGCGGGAGGATCACCACTGCGCAACGTGACGACGCCACGCGTGCGCTTCGCTCCCTGGCCACGTCGGAGAGCCTTCAGGGCGAGCCGTCTCCCGTGCTTCGTTCGGGCGACGGAAAGGCGCTGGAAGGGATCGTGCCGCTCAGCCCTGACCTCGGAGACAAGCTCACCGGCGTCCTGAATCAGGTTGAACGGGCCGCAGCAAGCGTCGACGGCACGCGAGTCCGGATCGCGGGCCCTGCAGCCACCCAGGCCGACCTCACCGATGCCTTCGCCGGCATCGACGGAATTCTGCTGGCGGTGGCCCTTGCCGCGGTACTGATCATTTTGCTGCTGGTCTACCGCAGCGTGCTGCTGCCACTCGTGATCCTCATCAGTTCCATGTTCGCTCTGGGCGTCGCCTGCGCCATCGTCTACGTCCTTGCGGAGCATGGCCTCGTGCGCGTGGATGGCCAGGTCCAGGGCATCCTGTCCATTCTGGTCATCGGAGCGGCGACCGACTACGCCCTGCTGCTCACCGCCCGGTTCCGCGAGGAGCTGGCCCACACCGGCAGCCGGACAGCCGCAGCTTGGGCTGCGCTGCGCGGCTCACTCGGCGCGATCACCGCCAGTGCCGCGACGGTGGCCCTGGGGCTGCTCGCCTTGCTGATCAGCGACCTGGCGAACAATCAGGCCCTTGGTCCAGTCGGAGCAATCGGCATCGTGTGCGCGGTCCTGACGACCCTCACCTTTCTACCGGCGGTGCTCGCCCTCACAGGGAAAGTCGCCTTCTGGCCCGCCACACCCCGGTCATCCGACGCGGAGAGCGGCGGCCACGGCGTCTGGCGACGAGTGGCACATGTTGTCGACACTCACCCCCGCAGGCTGTGGCTGAGCACGTCCGCCGTACTGGTGGCAGGGGCGGCACTCTTCCCCGCCCTGACCTCCAAAGGCGTGCCTCTGGACGAGCTGTTCATCAATGACGCCCCGTCCGTCGCCGCGCAGAAAGTACTCGGGGAACACTTCCCGCGCGGCTCCGGCCAACCTGTCGTCATCATCGTCGACGAAGCCCGGCGTGCCCAGGCCACGGCAACCGCGGCAGCCACGCGCGGCGTCGCGGGAGCAGAGGCGGTATCGGCATCGGGTCGGCCGGGCGGCGCGCCTCTGGTCGTGGACGGCCGCGTACGTATCGACGCCATCCTGGCGGATGCGCCTGATGGCGACGCGGCCAAAGAGACCGTCCAGCGGCTGCGCGACCGTCTGCATGCGGTCGACACGCACTCACTGGTGGGTGGCTACACCGCTCAGCAGTACGACACCCAGCGGACCGCCGAGCATGACCGCACCGTGATCATTCCCGTCGTGCTCGCGATCATCTTCGTGATCCTGACCGTACTGCTGCGTTCCCTGCTGCTGCCAATCCTGCTGGTCGCAACGGTCGCGTTGAGCTACCTGTCCACGCTCGGCATCGCCGGTCTGGTCTTCCAGCACGGCTTCGGGTTCTCCGGCACCGATGCCTCGGTGCCGCTGTATGGATTCGTCTTCCTGGTTGCACTGGGGGTGGACTACAACATCTTCCTGATGTCACGCGTGCGTGAAGAGACATTGCGCCATGGCACGCGACAGGGCGTGCTTCGGGGACTCATCGCCACCGGCGGCGTCATCACCTCTGCCGGCGTAGTGCTGGCTGCCACCTTCGCCGCGTTGATCGTCATTCCGCTCGCGTTCCTCGCGCAGATCGCCTTCATCGTCGCCTTCGGCGTCCTGGTCGACACCGTCGTGGTCCGCTCGCTACTGGTCCCCGCCCTGGTCAGAGACATGGGGGCCAGCCTGTGGTGGCCGAGCCGTCTCCGCCGGGTTGCCGCCGACGACGTCACACCTCCGCAGCCGCGGACGACCGAGGCAGGGACGTCCTCACTCTCCTCATCAGCGGTCCGTCGAAGCCGGGGCCAGTGACACCTCTTCATGCCACCAGCTGCCGCTTGCCGCGGTCAAAGCGGACGCCCCAGCCTTCGCCGGGGTACGGGACGCGGCGCAGCTCCCTCAGTGTCCTTGCTTCCCACTCGATTGCCACAGGATGGCCGTTCCGGGAGCACCTGTCCCGGCGGTACGGATGCGAGGGGGCGCCTGTGCCTGACAGTGGCGTGGACCTGACCGACGATGTACGACAGCAACTCGCCGCAGCCAGAGCCGCCATCCTCGCCGGCCGGGATCCGGCAACGCGTGACCGGCGGTCGACGGGGTTGGACAACAACTGCGGGGAAGCAGCACCGCGAAACTCGCGGAGGGGGCGTCCCGCGCCCATGCCCAAGGGATCTGTCGGACGCCGTAGCAGCTCATGAACGCAGCGTGGTCTGCATGCACGCGTGCACGACGGATGACTACCCTTTCGAATGATGCACTGGCAATCTGGGCAGGTACTGATCGCAGCGGTGCCTCGTGCTCGGGGTGGCCCCGTGGGCACTGAGGTCGTCGTGAGCTGGGGCCGTCGGCGTACCGATGTGCCAAGAGAACTCGGTCGCCGGCGCAGCCGCCGCTGGTGGACAAAATGGCAGGTCAGTGGCGACAAGGGGTGACAACCAATGGCTGTGGTCCCACCTGCGAGTGTGCCTGCGCCCACGGCGGACCAGCGACCTGGCGACCCCGGCCTGTTCACCCCGCGATCGGTGACCTGGCAGATGCACGGCGACCCGATGATGTGGGTCGCCGGAATACGCGCGCTCTACCTCCAGGCACTGCACCCGCGCGCGGTGCGGGCCGTCATGCAGAACTCCGACTTCCGGCGGGACGCCTGGGGACGGCTGCTCCGCACCGCGAGCTTCGTCGGCACGACGACGTACGGCACGACGGAGGCCGCGGAGCGGGCGGGTGCCCGGGTGCGGAAGATCCACGGCATGCTGGGGGCGACGGACCCGGACACGGGGGAGCGGTACCGCGTCGACGAGCCCGGGCTGCTGCTGTGGGTGCACTGCGCGGAGATCGACTCCTATCTGCACGTCGGACGCCGCTCCGGCTTCCCCCTCACCGACGCGCAGGCCGACCGGTACATCGCCGAACACCGCGTCAGTGCCCGGCTGGTGGGCCTCGACCCGGGCACCGTACCCGCCGACCGGGCGGAGATGGCGGCGTACTTCGAGAAGGTGCGACCGCAGCTCGCCGCCGGGGACGAGGCGCGTGCGGTGGACGACTTCCTGCTGCGCCCTCCGACGCACATCCTGCTGATACCGGCACGCGAACTGCTCTGGCGTCGCGTAGCGGAACTCGCGTACGCCTCCCTGCCGTCCTATGCCCACGACCTGTACGGCAGACCGGCCCCCGAGGCCGCCGTCGTCACCCGGCGGCTGAGGGCCACGGGCACCCTGCTGCGCCGCGTGCCCGCACGGCTGCGCTGGCAGCTGCCGCCGAAGCACATCCTGCGCGCCATGGCCAGGCTCGGCCCCGGCGCGCGCCCGGCGCCGTACAAAGCCGGACACTGAGCGGGGACGGGGCACGGCACGCCTCTGGCCGCGGTAGATCATCACGTGTTACGAAGAACCATGTCTGCACACGAGGGAACCCGGACGTACGACGCCGTCATCGTCGGCGGCGGCCACAACGGCCTGGTCGCGGCCGCCTATCTGGCCCGGGCCGGCAAGTCCGTGCTGGTGCTGGAGCGCCTGGACCACACCGGTGGCGCGGCCGTGTCGACCCGCCCCTTCGCCGGTGTCGACGCCCGTCTGTCGCGCTACTCCTACCTGGTCAGCCTGCTGCCGAAGAAGATCGTGCGGGACCTGGGCCTCGGGTTCCGGGTACGCGGGCGCACCATCTCGTCGTACACCCCGGTCGAACGGGACGGGCGGCCGACCGGCCTGCTCGTCGGCGGCGGGGAGCGGCGCACCCGGGAGGCGTTCGCCCGGCTGACCGGCGGCGACCAGGAGTACCGCGCCTGGCAGCGCTTCTACGGCATGACGGGCCAGGTCGCCCAGCGGGTCTTCCCGACCCTGACCGAGCCGCTGCCCACCCGTGAGGAGCTGCGCCACCGCGTCGGCGACGACGAGGCCTGGCGCGCGCTGTTCGAGGAGCCCATCGGCGTCACCATCGAGCGGGACTTCGCCGACGACCTGGTGCGGGGTGTCGTCCTCACCGACGGGCTGATCGGCACCTTCGCCGACGCCCATGACGCGTCCCTGCGGCAGAACCGCTGCTTCCTCTACCACATCATCGGCGGCGGCACCGGAGCCTGGGACGTGCCCGTCGGTGGCATGGGTGCCCTGACCGACGCGCTGGCGGCCGCCGCGCGCGCCGCGGGCGCGGTGATCGCGACCGGGCACGAGGCGGTACGGATCGAGACCGACGGACGGATGGCCGAGGTCACCCACCGCTCCGCCGACAGCGAGGGCATCGCCGCCGCCCGGCACGTCCTCGTGAACGCCTCGCCGCAGGAGCTGGCCGCGCTCACCGGCGACGCGCCGCCGGCACCCGCCGAGGGTGCTCAGCTCAAGGTGAACATGCTGCTCAAGCGGCTGCCGAGGCTGCGGGACAGCTCCGTCGACCCGCGCGAGGCCTTCGCCGGCACCTTCCACATCGCCGAGGGCTACCAACAACTGGCCGCCGCTCACGCCCAGGCCGCGTCCGGCGAACTGCCCGCGGCGCCGCCGTCCGAGATCTACTGCCACTCCCTCACCGACCCCACGATCCTCGGCCGGGGCCTGGTCGAACGCGGCTACCAGACACTCACCCTGTTCGGACTGCACACGCCCGCCCGGCTCTTCGCCAAGGACAACGACGGCGCGCGCGACGAACTCCTCAAGTCCACGCTGGCCCAGCTCGACGCGCACCTCGCCGAGTCGATCGCCGACTGCCTCGCGCTCGACGCCGAGGGCCGCCCCTGCATCGAGGCGAAGACACCGCTCGACCTGGAGCGGGATCTGCGGCTGCCCGGCGGCAACATCTTCCACCGCGACCTCGCCTGGCCGCACGCCCAGGAGGGCACCGGCCGCTGGGGTGTGGAGACCGCCCACGCCAACGTGCTGCTGTGCGGGGCGGGCGCGGTGCGCGGGGGCGGGGTGAGTGGGGTGCCCGGGCACAACGCGGCGATGGCGGCGCTGGAGCAGGACTGAGGGAAGATCGGCGGGAAGATGTCCGACACGTCCTCGGTTCGCGCCTTGCGGGTCAGCTTCCAGCTGTGGCACTGGCCGGACGGCGCGGATGGCTTCACCGGGGTCACCTGGCACGGGCCGCCCGACTCCGGATTCTGCCGGCCGGTGCTCACCGCGTCGGCCGGAACAGAAATCTGACGGAGCATCAGAAAAGCTCTTCCGTCGGCCGGGCGACTGCGGCATCCTGCGCCCATGCAGACGGAGCTGAGCAAGCAACTGGGAGCAGAGCACGCCGTCTTCGGCTTCACCCCGTTCCCGGCCGTCGCCGCGGCCATCAGCCGGGCCGGCGGATTCGGCGTGCTCGGCGCGGTCCGCTACACGGATCCGGACGAACTGAAACGCGACCTGGACTGGATCGAGGCACACGTCGGAGGACGGCCCTACGGCCTGGACGTCGTCATGCCCGCGAAGAAGGTCGACGGTGTGACCGAAGCCGACGTCGAGGCGATGATCCCCGAGGGGCACCGGAGGTTCGTGCGGGACACCCTCGCCAAGTACGGGGTCCCCGGGCTGGCCGAGGGCGAGGCCTCCGGGTGGCGTATCACCGGCTGGATGGAGCAGGTGGCCCGCACCCAGCTCGACGTCGCCTTCGGTTATCCGATACGGCTCCTCGCGAACGCCCTCGGCTCGCCGCCCGCCGACGTCGTCGCCCGCGCGCACGACCGGGGCGTACTGGTCGCCGCGCTCGCGGGCAGCGCCCGGCACGCCCGCAAGCACCAGGAGGCGGGCATCGACATCGTGGTGGCGCAGGGCTACGAGGCGGGCGGCCACACCGGTGAGATCGCCACGATGGTGCTGACCCCCGAAGTCGTCGACGCCGTCGCCCCGCTGCCGGTGCTGGCGGCAGGCGGCATCGGCAGCGGACAGCAGGTGGCGGCCGCGCTGGCACTCGGCGCCCAGGGCGTGTGGCTGGGCTCCGTATGGCTGACCACCACGGAGGCCGACCTCCACTCAGCCGCGCTGACCCGCAAGCTGCTCGCCGCCGGATCCGGCGACACCGTGCGCTCGCGCGCCCTCACCGGAAAGCCGGCCCGCCAGCTCCGCACCGAATGGACCGACGCCTGGGACGACCAGGACGGCCCCGGCACCCTGCCCATGCCGCTACAGGGCCTCCTGGTCGCCGAGGCGGTCTCCCGCATCCAGAAGTACGAGGTCGAACCGCTGCTCGGTACGCCCGTGGGCCAGATCGTCGGCCGGATGAACGCCGAACGCGGCGTGCAGGCCGTCTTCGACGACCTCACCCGCGGCTTCGAGCGGGCCGTCGACCGCATCAACCGCATCGCCGGAAGGAGCGGCCAGTCGTGAACACACCCCCCGTCGGCTTCTGGGCCCAGGCCACCCGGGACCCCGAGCGCATGATCCTGGTCGCCCCGGACGGCGAGCAGTGGACCGCCGGTCGGCTGCACGCCGCCACCAACCGGCTGGTGCACGGTCTGCGCGCCGCGGGCCTGGAACGCGGCGACGCCTTCGCGGCCGTACTGCCCAACGGCGTCGAGTTCCTCACCGCGTATCTGGCCGCCAGCCAGGCCGGGTTCTACCTCGTGCCCGTCAACCACCACCTGGTCGGCCCGGAGATCGCCTGGATCGTGTCCGACTCCGGTGCGAAGGTGCTCATCGCCCACGAACGCTTCGCCGCGGCCGCCCGGTACGCCGCCGACGAGGCGCACCTCCCGGCCGACCACCGGTACGCCGTCGGCGCGGTCCCGGGCTTCCGGCCGTACGCCGAACTCCTCGACGGGCAGCCCGAGTCGGCGCCCGCCGACCGCACCCTCGGCTGGGTCATGAACTACACCTCGGGCACCACCGGCCGCCCGCGCGGCATCCGCCGCCCGCTGTCCGGCAAACTCCCCGAGGAGGCCTACCTCGGCGGCTTCCTCGGCATCTTCGGCATCAAGCCGTTCGACGACAACGTGCACCTGGTCTGCTCACCGCTCTACCACACCGCCGTCCTCCAGTTCGCGGGCGCCTCCCTGCACATCGGGCACCGACTGGTACTGATGGACAAGTGGACACCGGAGGACATGCTCCGGCTCATCGACACCCACAGGTGCACCCACACCCACATGGTCCCCACCCAGTTCCACCGGCTGCTCGCCCTGCCCGACAGCACCAGGCGGTCGTACGACGTCTCGTCCATGCGGCACGCCATCCACGGCGCCGCCCCCTGCCCCGACCATGTGAAACGCGCCATGATCGACTGGTGGGGCCACTGTGTGGAGGAGTACTACGCGGCCAGCGAGGGCGGCGGTGCCTTCGCGACCGCCGAGGACTGGCTGAAGAAGCCCGGCACGGTCGGCAAGGCCTGGCCCATCAGCGAACTCGCCGTTTTCGACGACGACGGAAACCGCCTCCCGCCCGGCGAACTCGGCACCGTCTACCTGAAGATGAACACCGGCGGGTTCTCCTATCACAAGGACGAGGCCAAGACGCGCAAGAGCCGCATCGGCGACTTCTTCACCGTCGGCGACCTCGGCTACCTGGACGAGGAGGGCTACCTCTTCCTGCGCGACCGCAAGATCGACATGATCATCTCGGGCGGCGTCAACATCTACCCCGCCGAGATCGAGTCCGTACTGCTCTCCCATCCCGCGGTCGCCGACGCCGCCGCGTTCGGGATCCCGCACGACGACTGGGGCGAGGAGGTCAAGGCCGTCGTCGAGCCCGCCCCCGGGCACCGACCCGGACCGGAGCTGGCTGCCGCCCTCCTCGCCCACTGCGCCGAGCGCCTCGCCGGCTACAAGCGGCCCCGGAGCATCGACTTCACCGCCGAGATGCCCCGCGACCCCAACGGCAAGCTGTACAAGCGACGGCTGCGGGACCCGTACTGGGAAGGACGGGCCAGGGCCGTGTGAGGCGGACCGGGTGTCCCGCCCGCTGTGCGGGGGCGGGACACCCGGTCGTCAGCGTCCGGCGACCCGGACCACCCGCAGCGCGGGCGAGGAGAGGATGTCCTTCTCGCAGAAGCGTGAGGTCACCCACCGCTCCCTCGAGTACAGACGCGTCTGGTCGCTGTAGTGCGGCGAGCCGGGGTCCGAGGACTGGGAGTACGTCAGCAGCGTGCGGGCCACCGGGCAGCCCCCGCCGTTCCAGCCCACGGCCTGGATGTAGCTGGAGCCGAACGCCACGTCCGTGTAGGCGCCCCGGGCCGGGTCCCACACCGGTTCCACCTTGTTCCACACACCGAGGGACTCGGTGCCGCCCGGAACCGGAATGCGGCTGCCGTTCCGCACGACGTACTGGCGCTCACCCAGCGGCGCGTCCAACGCCACCCCGTCCGCGCGCAGCGCGGCCACCGTGTCGGCGAGAGCCGTGGCGAAGCCCGGCGCGGACGTGTTGAGCGTGTTCGGGGTGTGCACCGGGTCGGCCGCGGAGAACGGCACCTTCCACAGCTGCGCCGACGGCACCCCCGCGGTCAGGTTGCGCCAGAACCGGTCGAAGAACAGCGCGCCCCGGCTGCCGGTGTCCGCCGTACGGTCCCACTTCTCGAGCACCCCGCACGCCTCGCCCACATCGACCACCCGGCCGGAGCTGTCCTTCGCCGTGCCACCGGGCAGTGCCGCGCACGCCGTCGCCGCGTCGCCCGCGATCAGCCGTCCCGCGGTCACCCGGTTGGCGAACTCCTGCCGCTCCAGGTCGGCCACGCCCAGGCCGCCCCGCCGGGCCAGCGCCGATACGTCGTCCAACGCGCCCCGGGTGCGCAGCGAACGGGCCGTGCCGATGTCCCCGAAGACCCGCTCATAGCCGGTCAGCGGACGGTCCGCGTTGGCCAGCCAGGCGCTGTTGTTGGAGTTCTCCACATACGGGGCGTCCCTGAGCAGCGGCATCCTGGAGGGGCCGAAGATGCCCGGCTGTACGGCGTCCGGGTCACGGCCCAGCGCGCAGTCGCCCCGTGAGCCGTCCAGGACCGCGAGTCCCGACGAGGCGTAGGTGGCCCGGCCGAGGGCGGTGGAGCAGCGCCCTGTCAGGTCGTCGGTGACCCGGGGCAGCACCTGGGCCTGCGTGAACAGCGTGTGCCCGGCGGAGTCGGCGGCGACCGTGTTCACCCACGGCAGGCCCTGTGTGTGCCGGATCGTACCGAGGACGTCCTCGGTGCTGCGGGCCTTGCTGAAGCCGAGTCCGGTGTCGGGGAAGCGCAGATTCGACGCGTTGGGGTCGCCCAGCGCGTACGCCGTGGTGGACGTCCAGGGCAGCGGCACCCCGGTGCCGAGCGAGGTGACCACCGGCCCGTAGCGCGTCCACCACTGGGTGCGGGTCACCGGCGCAGCGCCGCTGACCGGGACGGTGACCGTCCGCCGGGTCATGTGCTCCGGGCGGCCGTCGACCAGATAGACGGTCGGGTCGGCCGGATCGAGGGTGAGCTGCGCCAGAGCGAGCGGCACGCCGGTGGAGACGGTGTGGCTCCACGCCACACGGGAGTTGTGGCCGATGGAGATCGTGACGGAGCCGAGCAGCGAGCCGCCCATGACGTTCAGCCTGCCGGGGATCGTCTGCTGCGACTGCCAGAACCGGCGGCCGCCCTGCCACGGATAGTGCGGGTTCCCGAGCAGCAGCCCGCGGCCGTTCGCCGTGGTGGAGCCGCCGAAGGCGACCGCGTTGGAGCCCATGTCGGCGGTGTCGGGGGACAGCAGGGCGTGAACGGCGCGTGCCGTGCGCGCGGGGTCGGGGGCGCTGGGGCCGGCGGCCTCGGCCGTCGTCGCGGCGGGCGGCCGCGCGGCCGTGATGCCGTCCACGGCACGCCCCTCACCGCCGAGCACGGCGAGCGCGTAGCTGCGCGCGGCCACGTCCACCGGGGTGATCGGCCGCACCCACGCGGCGCCCCGGCAGGCCGGATCCTCGATGCGGCGCTGCTTCAGCCAGGCGTTGTAACCGGCCGCGAAGCCGCGCATGAGGTCCTTCACCTCGTCGCTCGGGCCGAGCGGCGCGGCCCCGGCGAGCAGCCTCTCCACGGTGCCCGCGTCCCGCACCCCACGGAAGTACAGGTCGCTGGAGAGGTTCGTGCCGGCCGAGGACAGCGACTGGTCGGTGGCCGCGTCGGGTCCGAACCAGCGTGAACGTTCACCGCGGACGGTGACGAACCCGTCGGCCAGGGTGCAGATCTGGTCGGCGGCCTGGGCCCAGCCGGTGCCGAAACCGAGGTTCGCGTAGTCCTTGGCGAGAATGTGCGGAATGCCGTACTCGGTGTAGCGGATGACGGCGGACAATCCGCCCTGGGACGCGTGTTCCGGTCGTTCGCGGCTCTGCGCGGCCGCGGCCGGCAGTGAGGCCGCCGCGGTGAGCAGCGTGACGGCCGTGACCACGAGCCGTTTCATCCGTGTGCGCATGGTTCCTCCCAACGTCATTGAGGGAAGGGGCGGTTGAGCGTACATCGGAGTGTGTCACCGACCCCGGTTCTTGACCTGTGCCTCAAGCGGAACGAGGATCATGTGCCATGAGGCAGGGACACGGCAGCACGGTTGACGGGGTGCTGCGGCGCAGCAGCCGGCGCACGCCCGCACGCGTCGCGGTCGAATACCGCGAGCGTGCGTGGACGTACGGGGAGCTCGACGACGCCGTCTCCCGGGCCGCGGGCGTTCTCCGCGCCCAGGGACTCGTCCCCGGGGACCGGGTGGGCTGCTACGGCCACAACTCCGACGCCTATCTGATCGCGTTCCTCGCCTGCGCCCGCGCGGGCCTGGTGCACGTGCCGGTGAACCAGAACCTGACCGGCGCCGACCTCGCCTACATCGTCGGCCAGTCGGGCAGCGCGCTCGTATTGGCCGATCCGGACATCGCCGGCCGACTCCCGGACGGCGTGCGGGTGTTGCCGCTGCGCGACGCCGAGGGCTCGCTGCTCGCCCGGCTCCCGGCGCAGCCGGCGTACGACGGTCCCGAACCGCGCACCGAGGACCTGGTGCAGCTGCTGTACACCTCCGGCACCACCGCGCTGCCCAAGGGCGCCATGATGACGCACCGGTCGCTGGTGCACGAGTACCTGAGCGCCATCACCGCCCTCGACCTGAGCGCCGGTGACCGGCCCGTGCACGCGCTGCCGCTGTACCACTCGGCCCAGATGCACGTGTTCCTGCTGCCGTATCTCGCCGTCGGCGCCACCAACGTCATCCTCGACGCGCCGGACGGGGACAGCCTGTTCGAGCTGATCGAGGCCGGGCGGGCGGACAGCGTGTTCGCGCCGCCCACCGTGTGGATCGGGCTGACGAACCGGGCCGACTTCGCGAGCCGGGATCTCAGCGGGCTGCGCAAGGCGTACTACGGGGCGTCGGTCATGCCGGTGCCCGTCCTGGAGCGGCTGCGGGAGCGGCTGCCGAAGCTCGCCCTCTACAACTGCTTCGGGCAGAGCGAGATCGGGCCTCTCGCCACGGTGCTCGGGCCCGACGAGCACAAGGGCAGGATGGACTCCTGCGGGCGCACCGTGCTCTTCGTGGACGCGCGCGTGGTGGACGAGGACGGCGCGGACGTGCCCGACGGCACGCCCGGCGAAATCGCCTACCGCTCACCGCAGTTGTGCGAGGGGTACTGGGACAAGCCGGAGGAGACCGCCGCCGCCTTCCGGGACGGCTGGTTCCACTCCGGGGACCTCGCGGTGCGCGACGCGCACGGCTACTTCACGATCGTGGACCGGGTGAAGGACGTCATCAACTCCGGTGGTGTGCTGATCGCCTCGCGGCAGGTCGAGGACGCTTTGTACACGCACGAGCGGGTGGCCGAGGCCGCCGTGATCGGCCTCCCGGACGAACGGTGGATCGAGGCCGTCACGGCCGTCGTCGTCCCACGAGGCGAGGTCACCGAGGCGGAGCTGATCGCCCACGCGCGGGAGAGCCTGCCCGCCTTCAAGGCACCGAAGCGGGTGCTGTTCGTGACGGAGCTGCCGCGCAACGCCAGCGGCAAGATCCTCAAGCGGGAGCTGCGGGACCGATTCGGCCAGGCGCGGTGACGGTGGCGCCGTGCGCGGCGTGCCATCTGGCCCGGGGCGGGGCATTTCCGTAGCTTCGGGGCATGTCGACCCTGTGGGAACTCATGCGCGACTGCATCCCCGACGACCACGCGCGCCAGGTCACCTCCCGCTACTACCTGGACGAGGCCATGCGCTCGCCGGGGGCACCGGAACGGGTGGTCGACCTCGGCTGCGGGCGTGGCACGTCGGCCGGGCTCTTCCGCGCACACGACCCCTCCGTGCACTGGACGGGCGTCGACATCCCGTACTCCCCGGAGGCCTCGCAGCACCGGCCCGGCGCCGACCCCGTGGTGCACTTCGACGGCGTCAACCTGCCGTTCCGCTCGGACGGCGTACCGCTGATCTACTCGCACCAGGTCTTCGAGCACGTCGCCCGGCCGCGTGACCTGCTGCGCGAGGTCGGCCGGGTGCTGCGGCCGGGCGGGCTGTTCATCGGCAGCACGTCCCAGTTCGAGCCGTACCACTCCTACAGCCTGTGGAACTACACGCCGTACGGATTCCGGATGCTGGTCGAGGAGGCCGGGCTCGCCCTGGAGGAGATCCGGCCCTCGCTCGACGGCGTGACCCTGATCATGCGCGCCTACCATCCGTCGGGGAAGCAGCGCTACGGCAGGTACTGGAGCGAGGAGTCGCCGCTCAACACCGAGATCGACACCTGGGCGCGCACCAACCGGCGGCGTACCGCGCTGGTGAACCTGCGCAAGCTCACCTTCTGCGGGCAGTTCGCCTTCCGGGTGCGCAAACGCGCCTGAGCGCCGCCGCCGTCACCCGCGCGGCCGCAGATCCACGATGCGCCGGATCTTGCCCACGGACCGCTCCAGCGTCTCCGGATCCACGATCTCGACCGTGGCGGACACGCCGATGCCGTCCTTCACGGCCGCGGCGATGTCCCGCGCGGCCCTCTCCCGGTCCGCCGGGGTCGCGTCGGCCCGCGCCTCCGCCCGCACGGTGAGCGCGTCCAGACGGCCCTCGCGGGTCAGGCGCAGCTGGAAGTGCGGGGCGACGCCCGGAGTGCGCAGCACGATCTCCTCGATCTGCGTCGGGAACAGGTTGACCCCGCGCAGGATCACCATGTCGTCGCTGCGCCCGGTGATCTTCCGCATGCGCCGGAACACCCGCGCGGTGCCCGGCAGCAGCGCGGTCAGGTCCCGGGTGCGGTAGCGGACGACCGGCATGGCCTCCTTGGTGAGCGAGGTGAAGACCAGTTCGCCCTCCGCGCCCTCCGGGAGCACCTCGCCCGTGATCGGGTCCACGATCTCCGGGTAGAAGTGGTCCTCCCAGATGTGCAGCCCGTCCTTCGACTCCACGCACTCCTGGGCCACCCCCGGACCGATCACCTCGGACAGTCCGTAGATGTCCACGGCGTCGATCGCGAACCGCTCCTCGATCTCCCGCCGCATCTCCTCCGTCCACGGCTCCGCCCCGAACACGCCGACGCGCAGTGAGGTGCAGCGGGGGTCCACGCCCTGCCGTTCGAATTCGTCGAGCAGAGTGAGCATGTAGGACGGGGTGACCATGATGATCCCGGGTTCGAGGTCCTGGATCAGCTGGACCTGGCGGGCCGTCATGCCGCCGGACGCGGGGACGACCGTGCAGCCCAGCCGCTCCGCGCCGTAGTGGGCGCCCAGCCCGCCGGTGAACAGCCCGTATCCGTAAGCCACATGGACCGTGTCACCGGGGCGGCCGCCGGCCGCCCGGATGGAGCGCGCCACCATGTCCGCCCACATGGACAGGTCGTTGTCCGTGTAGCCGACCACGGTGGGGCGTCCGGTGGTGCCGCTGGAGGCGTGGATACGGCGGACGCGGTCGCGGGGCACGGCGAACATGCCGTACGGATAGTTCTCGCGCAGGTCGGCCTTGGTGGTGAAGGGGAAGCGCGCCAGGTCGTCCAGGGAACGGCAGTCCTCCGGCCGCACCCCCGCCTTCGCGAAGGCCTCCCGGTAGAACGGCACGTTGTCGTACGCGTGCCGCAGGGTGGTGCGCAGCCGCTCCAGCTGAAGCGCCCTGAGCGCTTCGGCGTCGAGCCGTTCCCCCGCGTCGAGCAGCCGTGTCGCGTCGTCCGTCATGGGGGCACCTCTTCCTCGCCGAACCCGTCCTGCCGAATCGACCGATCATTCGGTAGATCCGTTCGGGATCAGTAATTCAGGCGAGGACCGCCCGGGGCAAGGGTCCATGCGGATTCCCTTTGGGGAGAGACTCTGAGCCTCTCTACCGGTCCGCCGCCACCGCCACCTCGCGGGCCCAGCGGTAGTCCGCCTTGCCGCTCGGTGAGCGCTGGATGGCGTTCGTGAGTACGAGCTGGCGGGGGATCTTGTAGCCGGCCAGGTGGGCGCGGCAGTGGGTCTGGAGGTCGGTCAGGGACAACCGGTCCGCGCCCTCGCGCAACTGCACCACCGCCGCGACATGGTTGCCCCACCGGGCGTCCGGCACCCCGGCCACCAGCGCGTCGTACACGTCGGGGTGGGACTTGAGGGCCTGCTCGACCTCCTCCGGGTACACCTTCTCGCCCCCGGTGTTGATGCACTGCGAGCCCCGGCCCAGGACGGTGACGACGCCATCGGTGTCGACGGTCGCCATGTCGCCCAGCAGCACCCAGCGCAGGCCGTCCTCCTCGAAGAAGGTCTCCGCGGTCTTCCCCGGGTCGTTGTAGTAGCCGAGCGGGACGTGGCCGCACTGGGCGACACGGCCGGTCTCGCCCGGGGCGACCGGCTTGTGCGTGGCCGGGTCGACCACACGGGTACGGGAGTTGACGCGGATGCGGAAGCCGCGCTCGGGGCCGGAGTCGTCGGTGGCCGTGCCGTTGAAGCCGGACTCGGAGGAACCGAAGTTGTTCAGCAGCATGGCGTTCGGGACCAGTTCCCGGAACTGTCTGCGCACCGTCTCCGACATGATCGCGCCCGACGACGAGACACTGAACAGCGCGGAGCAGTCCGTGCCCTTCATCGGCCCTCCGAGCGCGTCGATCAGCGGCCGCAGCATCGCGTCACCCACCAGCGACACGCTGGTGACCCGCTCCCGCTCTATGGTCCGCAGCACCTCCTCCGGAGAGAACTTGCGGTGCAGTACGACCCGTTGCCCGAAGTTGAAGCCGATGAACGCGGTGAGGGTCGAGGTGCCGTGCATCAGCGGGGGGGTGGGGAAGAAGGTGATCCCGGAACCGCCCGCCGCGACCCGCTCGGCCAGTTCCTCCGGCCGGCCGACCGGCTCCCCGGTCGGCGCCCCGCCGCCCAGTCCGGCGAAGAACAGGTCCTCCTGACGCCACATCACTCCCTTGGGCATCCCGGTGGTCCCGCCGGTGTAGATGATGAACTGGTCGTCTCCGGAGCGCTCCGGGAAGCAGCGCTCGGGCGAACCGCTCGCCTCGGCCGCGGTGAAGTCCACGGCCGGCACCTCGGCCGCTCCCGGCGCCGGGTCCCCGACGCGCAGCAGATGGCGCAGCTCCGGGCAGCGCGGCAGCGCGGCGGCGACCCGGTCGGTGAACTCGGCGTCGAAGACCACGGCCACCAGGTCCGCGTCCTGGTAGAGGTACACCAACTCCTCTTCCACATAGCGGTAGTTCACATTGACCGGGACGATCCGCGCCTTGAGGCAGCCGAGCGCCGTCTGGAGGTACTCGACGCCGTTGTAGAGGTGCAGACCGAGATGTTCGCCGGGGCGTATCCCCTGGTCGGCCAGGTGGTGCGCGATGCGGTTCGCGGCGGCGTCCAGCTGCGCGTAGGTCAGCCGGCGCTCCGCGCCCGTGCCGGGGTGGTCGATGTACACCAACGCCTCGCGGTCCGGGACCGCGTCGACCACCGACTCGAACAGATCGGCAAGGTTGTACTCCACCGCTCCTCCTGACCCCCGGCGTGCCCGGCATCCGTGACGGTTCGCCGGTCATCAGAGCAAAGGGCGCGGCAACTGGGAAGGGTCCGCGACAAGAAATCTGACTGTCTGTCAGAAAACCCTTGAAGTGCCCACCCGCCTACTGCAACCTGTTCTCGTTCTGTCGTAGGGAAGTCGGAGGGGAGACGGTCGATGGGCGGGACGGAACACCTCACCGTGCAACGCGAGGGCGCCACACTGGTGCTCACGCTCAACAGGCCCGAGGCGAAGAACGCGCTGTCGTTGTCCATGCTGGTGGGCCTGTACGACGGCTGGCTGGAGGCCGACGCCGACGACACGGTCCGCTCGGTCGTGCTCACCGGTGCCGGGGACGCCTTCTGCGCCGGAATGGACCTCAAGGCCCTGGCCGGCCGGGGCATGGCGGGCGAGCACTACCGCGACCGGCTCAAGGCCGACCCGGACCTGCACTGGAAGGCGATGCTGCGCCACCACCGGCCGCGAAAACCGGTGATCGCCGCCGTCGAGGGGCACTGCGTCGCGGGCGGGACGGAGATCCTCCAGGGCACCGACATCCGGGTGGCCGGCGCGTCCGCGACCTTCGGCCTCTTCGAGGTCCGGCGCGGGCTCTTCCCGATCGGCGGCTCCACCGTCCGCCTGCAACGCCAGATCCCACGCACCCACGCCCTGGAGATGCTGCTCACCGGCCGCCCCTACAGCGCCCGCGAGGCCGCGGACATCGGGCTCGTCGGTCATGTCGTTCCCGACGGTGCCGCGCTCGCCAAGGCCCTTGAGATCGCTGAACAGATCAATGCCTGCGGGCCGTTGGCGGTCGAAGCCGTCAAAGCCTCCGTCTACGAGACCGCCGAGATGACCGAGACCGACGGCCTCGCCGCCGAACTCGTCCGAGGTTGGCCGGTCTTCGACACCGCGGACGCCAAGGAAGGCGCGCGCGCCTTCGCGGAGAAACGACCCCCCGTCTACAAGCGCGCCTGACCCGCACCGAAGGAGCGAGCCGCCCATGCCCGAAGTCCTCAAAGCCCCGCTGGTCGTGGAGTTCCCCTTCACCCGGTCGCTCGGACCGGTCCAGAGCGCATTCCTCACCGGACTGCGCGAGCGCGTCGTCCTCGGCGTGCGCACCGGCGACGGCCGTACCCTGGTCCCGCCCGTCGAATACGACCCGGTCACCGCCGAGGAGATACGCGACCTCGTCCAGGTCGCCCCGACCGGCACCGTCACCACCTGGGCCTGGAACCACGAACCCCGCCGCGGCCAGCCCCTGGACACCCCCTTCGCCTGGGCCCTGGTCCGCCTCGACGGCGCCGACACCGCCCTGCTGCACGCCCTCGACGCCCCCGGACCCGACGCCGTGCACACCGGCATGCGGGTGCGGATCCGCTGGGCCGGGGAGCGCACCGGCGCCATCACGGACATCGCCTGCTTCGAGCCGTACGACGGTGAGCCAATCGAAGTCGGCGGCCACAGCGGTGAGTTCGCGGATGCCGTCACCGGCATCGTCGCCCACGCCCGGCTGGACTACACCTACTCGCCCGGCCGCGCGCAGACCGCCTACATCAACTCGCTGTCGGAGCGGCGGACCGTCGGCGAGCGCTGCCCGTCCTGCCGCAAGGTGTACGTCCCGCCGAGGGGCGCCTGTCCCACCTGCGGCGTCGCCACAGCCGAGCGGGTCGAGGTGGGTCCCCGTGGCACCGTCACCACCTACTGCATCGTCAACATCGCGGCGAAGAACCTCGACATCGAAGTGCCCTACGTCTACGCGCACATCGCACTGGACGGAGCCGACCTCGCCCTGCACGCCCGGATCGGCGGCATCCCCTACGACCAGGTGCGGATGGGACTGCGCGTCGAACCGGTGTGGAGCGACGGCGCGCGCTACCCCGACCACTACCGCCCCACCGGAGAGCCCGACGCCGACTACGAAATCTACAAGGAGCTGCTGTGACACGGGAGATCGCGGTCGTCGCGTTCGCGCAGACCGGACACCGGCGCTCCACCGAGGAGTCCTCCGAGGTCGAGATGCTCATGCCGGTCCTGCACCAGGTTCTGGAACAGACCGGGTTGAAGACCTCCGACATCGGCTTCACCTGCTCCGGCTCCAGCGACTACCTCGCCGGCCGGGCGTTCTCCTTCACCCTCGCCCTCGACGGCGTGGGCGCCTGGCCGCCCATCTCCGAGTCGCACGTGGAGATGGACGGCGCGTGGGCGCTCTACGAGGCATGGACCAAACTGCTCACCGGGGACGCGGACACCGCGCTCGTCTACTCCTACGGCAAGTCCTCGCCGGGGCAGGTCCGTGACGTCCTCACCCGGCAGCTCGACCCCTACTACGTCGCCCCGCTGTGGCCCGACTCCGTGGCCCTGGCCGCTCTTCAGGCACAGGCCCTCATCGACGCGGGCGACACCGACGAACCCGCGCTGGCTGCCGTCGGCGCCCGCAGCCGCGCGGACGCCGAGGCCAACCCGCAAGCACAGCTGAGGGGTTCGGTGCCGCAAGGGAACTATCTGGTACGTCCGTTGCGCACCGGGGACTGCCCGCCCATCGGTGACGGTGCCGCCGCCGTGATCCTCGCCGCCGGTGACCGGGCCCGCCAACTGTGCGCACGGCCCGCCTGGATCCGGGGCATCGACCACCGTATCGAGGCACACTCGCTGGGCGTCCGCGACCTGACCGACTCCCCGTCCGCGCGGCTGGCCGCCGAACGGGCCGGCGCCTTCGAGCGGCCCGTCGACACCGCCGAACTGCACGCGCCCTTCAGCTCCCAGGAGATCGTGCTGCGCAAGGCACTGCGGCTGGACGACACCGTGCGCGTGAACCCGTCCGGCGGGGCCCTCGCCGCCAACCCGGTCATGGCAGCCGGACTCATCCGCATCGGCGAGGCGGCCGCCCGCATCCACCGCGGCACGTCCGACCGGGCGCTCGCCCACGCCACCTCCGGCCCCTGCCTCCAGCAGAACCTCGTCGCCGTACTCGAAGGGGATCCACGATGAGCAAGGAGCCCGTGGCCGTCACAGGGATCGGCCAGACCAAGCACGTGGCGGCCCGCCGGGACGTGTCCATCGCCGGGCTGGTCCGCGAGGCCGCCCGGCGTGCCCTGGACGACGCCGAGCTCACCTGGGCCGACATCGACGCCGTCGTCATCGGCAAGGCGCCCGACTTCTTCGAGGGCGTCATGATGCCCGAGCTGTACCTGGCAGACGCGCTCGGCGCGGTCGGCAAACCCATGCTGCGCGTGCACACCGCGGGCTCGGTCGGCGGTTCCACCGCGCTCGTCGCCGCGAATCTCGTCGCCTCCCGCGTCCACCGCACCGTGCTCACCCTCGCCTTCGAAAAGCAGTCCGAGTCCAACGCCATGTGGGGCCTGTCCCTGCCCATCCCCTTCCAGCAGCCGCTGCTCGCGGGCGCGGGCGGGTTCTTCGCCCCGCACGTGCGTGCCTACATGCGGCGCAGCGGAGCCCCCGACACGATCGGCTCCCTCGTCGCCTACAAGGACCGGCGCAACGCCCTGAAGAACCCCTACGCCCATCTGCACGAACACGACGTCACCCTGGAGAAGGTGCAGGCCTCTCCGATGCTGTGGGATCCGGTCCGCTACTCCGAGACCTGCCCGTCCTCCGACGGCGCCTGCGCCATGGTCCTCACCGACCGAGCCGGAGCCGCCCGCGCGCCGCGTCCGCCCGCCTGGATGCTCGGCGGCGCCATGCGCAGCGAACCCACGCTGTTCGCCGGAAAGGACTTCGTCTCGCCGCAGGCCGGCAAGGACTGCGCCGCCGACGTCTACCGGCAGGCCGGCATCGCCGACCCGCGCCGCGACATCGACGCCGTCGAGATGTACGTGCCCTTCTCCTGGTACGAGCCGATGTGGCTGGAGAACCTCGGCTTCGCCGAGGAGGGCGAGGGCTGGAAGCTCACCGAGTCCGGGGTGACCGAACTCGACGGCGACCTGCCCGTCGACATGTCGGGCGGGGTGCTCTCCACCAACCCGATCGGCGCCTCCGGCATGATCCGCTTCGCCGAGGCCGCGCTCCAGGTGCGCGGGCTGGCCGGAGAGCACCAGGTGGCACGGGCCCGCAGGGTGCTCGGGCACGCCTACGGCGGTGGCTCGCAGTTCTTCGCCATGTGGCTCGTGGGCTCCGAACCGCCCGACTCCTGAAAGGTCATCATCACGTGCCCTGTCGGCGGTCGGGGCCGCTCGCTAGGCTGGCCGCGGACGACGAGTCGGGAGGAGCACGGTCGTGGCCGAGAGCACCATCCAGCAGCAGCCGCTCGTGGGCTGGGACAAGCCCGAGCTGGACCTGAGCGGGGCAGAGTGGCAGTCCAGCAGCCGTGGGCTGGGGGATGTCCAGATCGCCTTTGTCGAGGGATTCATCGCGATGCGCAACAGCGGCCACCCGGAGAGCCCGTCCCTCATCTTCACCCCCGCGGAATGGGGCGCCTTCGTCTGTGGAGCCAGAGAAGGTGAGTTCGACCTCACCTGAGTCTTCTTGGGGCCAGGGGTGTTCCGCCGCATTTTCCGGACACGTGACCTGTAGTCCCCCCGGCCGGGGGGAGGTCGCATTCACCGGAGGTGGGGAACATGATCACTGCGCCCGTCATCGCAGCGGTCGACGGTTCGGACGACAGCCTGCGCGCCCTCGACTGGGCCGTGGACGCCGCCCGCAGGCACGCGGCACCCCTGCGGGTGGTGCACGCACGGCAGTACGTTCCCTGGGCGCAGCCCGAAGTCCTGATCGCGGGCCCGCGCGAGCCGGACGACGATCCGGTCCTCGACCTGGTACGCCACCGGCTGGCCGGGCACACCGGGGACCTCGCCGTCGACTGCGTCGCCCCGGCCGGGCCGCCCGCCGTACTGCTGCCCGAACTCAGTTCCGAGGCGCAGCTGTTGGTGATGGGCTCGCGCGGGCGCGGCGGCTTCGCCAGCCTGCTCCTCGGTTCCAACGGCATGGCCGCCGCCCGCGACGCGGACTGCCCCGTCGTGGTGGTGCCGCAGCCCGGCCGTGAGGTCCACGGCGAGGTGCCGGACGGGCCCGGGCCCCGGGTGGTGGTAGGACTGAGCGTGGACGGCCCCGACGAGGCCGCCCTCGCCTTCGCGTTCGACGAGGCCGCCCTGCTCGGCGCGCGGGTCCAGGTGATCGCCGCCTACCCCTGGCCGGTGACGGGCCTCGGCGGACCCGGCGCACTCGTTCCGCCAGGTGTCGACCAGGACGCCATCGAAGAGGAGACACGCGCCCTCGCCGAAGGGCTCCTGGCCCCGCACCGCAAGGCCAACCCGGACGTCCTCTCCGAGGTCCACGCCCTCCCCGGCGACGCGGCCGGCCGCATCGTCGCCGCCTCCCGGGACGCCGAACTGGTCGTCGTGGGCCGGCACCGCCGACGTCTCCTCGCACCGGCCCGTATGACGGGATCGGTCACCCAGGCGGTCCTGCTGCACGCGGCGAGTCCGGTCGCGGTGGTGCCCCCGTCGGCCGAGGAGAAGTGAAAACCGCACCTCCTGCGAACCGGTTCGACCAGTAACCGACTAGGAGGTTCACCCAGGCCACGTACGGCGTACTCTGAGCTGCCTGACAGCCACGCTGTGCGTCCGCCTCCCGCCGCGGACGCGGCGCCGTGGCGGGGGGTAGTGATGGAACATCGCACCGTTCGGAACAGGCGGACGCTGTTCGAACGTGAAGGCGAACTCGCCGCCGTGGACGAGGCGTTGAGTGAGTTGACCGAGCCGCGCGCGGACGGCGCCGAACCGGCCGCCACCGCGCGCGGGGCGCTGCTCGCCTTCGCGGGCCGGGCCGGCATCGGCAAGACCACCCTGCTCGCCGAGGTCCGCCGCCGCGCCACCGCGCGGGGCTGCACGGTGCTCTCGGCCCGGGGCGGCGACCAGGAACAGCGTGTCGCCTTCCACGTCGCCCGCCAGCTGCTGCAACCCCAGCTCGCGGGTGTGCCGGAGGCCGGTCTGCGCTCCTCGCTGGGCAGTTGGTACGACATCGTCGGCCCCGCCCTCGGCCTGTGTGCCCCCACCGACGGCGCCCCGCCCGACCAGCAGGGCCTGCGCGACGGCCTGGACTGGGTCCTCACCCACCTCGCCGTACGGCGTGCCCCCATGGTGCTCGTCCTCGACGACGCCCACTGGGCCGACCCCGAGTCCCTCCAGTGGCTGGCCGCGTTCGCACCCCGCGCCGAGGACCTCCCGCTGCTGATCGTCGTCGCCTACCGGCCCGACGAACTCCCCGACCACGCCGCGTCCTTGCGCGGACTGCCCGGCCGCGCGGGTGGACGGCCGCTCGGCCTCGAACCGCTCAGCGCGGCCGCCGTCGCCGAGCTGGTGCGTGAGGCGCTCGGCAGGCACGCCGACGACGCGTTCTGCCACGAGTGCTGGGCCGTCACCTCGGGCAACCCCTTCGAGAGCACCGAGCTGATCGCCAAGGTGCGCGACCGCGGCCTCACCCCCACCGAGCCTGCCGCACATCTGCTGCGCGACCTCGGCGCCGCCGTCAAGGGCAGCGGGCTGGCCGCCCGGCTCGAACGCCTCGGCACCTCCACCGTCCGCTTCGCCTGGGCCTGCGCCGTCCTCGGCACCGAGACCCACCCCGGGCTCGCCGCCGCCGT
This sequence comes from Streptomyces sp. NPDC086787, assembly GCF_044745865.1. Classification (NCBI taxonomy): domain Bacteria; kingdom Bacillati; phylum Actinomycetota; class Actinomycetes; order Kitasatosporales; family Streptomycetaceae; genus Streptomyces; species Streptomyces sp. NPDC086787. Next base: position 29,822 of record NZ_JBIVBC010000012.1, read on the forward strand.
CGCCGGACTCGGCCCCGAGGAGGCCGCCGACGCCGCCGACGCGCTGCGCGGAGCGCGCATCCTCGCCGGAACCGTGAACGCGGCGGGCACCCTGGAGTTCGTGCATCCGCTGATCGCCACCGCCGTCTACCGGGCCATCCCGACCGCCGTCCGGGTCGCCCTGCACGGACAGGCCGCCTGGTGTCTGATCGACGACGGGCAGGGAGCCTCCGCCGCCGCCCGCCATCTGCTGGAGACCCACCCCGAGGGAGACAACTGGGTCGTACAGCAACTGCGCGCCGCCGCCGGGGAGACCCTGCGCGCCGGCGCCCCGGACGCCGCCCGCACCTATCTCGCCCGCGCCCTGCGCGAACCCCCGCCCTTCGAGGACCGGGCCGCCGTCCTCTATGAACTCGGCAGCGCCTCCCTGCTCACCGAACCGGCGACCACCGTCAACCATCTGCGCGCCGCCCTCGAGGAGCCCATCGCGGACCCCGGCATGCGGCACAACATCGTCTACCGCCTCTCCCAGGTCCTCGCGCACAGCGACCGTCTCGCCGAGGCGTCGGACACCCTCGCCCGCGAGATCCGGGTGACCTCCGACGCCCGGGTCAGAATGCGCATGGTGGCCGAACAGTTCATGTGGGACGCCTTCCGCGCCGACGAACCCGACCACCCCTCCCGCTCCCGCCGTCTGGCCCGGCTCGCCGACCGACTGACGGGCCGCGACCTCACCGAGCGCTACATCATCGGCCTGCGCACCTGGGACGCGGTCCTGCGCGGCGAACCCGCCCCCGTCGCCCTCCAGCACGCCGAGCGCGCCCTGGCCGGCGGCCTGCGCTGGGCGGAGCCCGACCGGGGCTTCGAGGTCCCCGTCCTGGTGTCGCTCGCCTTCATGTACGCCGACCGGCCGGGCCGCACGGAAGAACTCTTCGCCGCCGGAATCGCCGACTACGAGAAACAGGGCTGGCGCGGCGCCCACCTCTCCTTCGCCTACACCCTCCTCGCCTACGTCCGCTACCGGCGCGGCCGGCTCACCGAGGCCGAGGACTTCGTCCGCGCGGGACTCAGGCTCGCCGAACGCGTCGGCCCCGGCACCCCCGCGCACTGGTACGCCATGGGCACCCTCATCGAGGTGCTGCTGGCCCGGGGCCGGGTCGAGGAGGCCGCGCGGACCGCCGACACCCTCTGCTTCGGCGCGCCCTTCCCGTCGGCCGTCGTCTTCCCGGACGCCCAGACCGTGTACGGCGAACTGCTCCTCGCCCGCGGTCGCCACAAGGAGGCGGCCGCCGAACTCACCGCCGTCGGACACCGCCTCGACCCCCGGGGCATCCGCAACCCCACATGGTGCCCCTGGCAGCTCCACCTGGCCCGCGCCGAGAGCCAGGTCGCTCCCGGACGGGCGCTCGACACCGCTCTCGAAGCGGTCGCCCGCGCACGTCAGTTCGGCGCCCCCTCCGCCATCGGACAGGCGCTGCGCACGGCCGCGGAGGTCGCCTCAGGCCCTTCCCGTGTCACGTATCTGGAGGAGTCCGTCCGCCACCTCGACCGCTCACCGGCCGCCTATGAGCTCGCCTGCGCACTGGTCGCCCTGGGCACCGAACTGCGCCGCACCGGCCGGCTCAGAGAAGCCGCCGAACAGCTCTACCGCGGCCTCGACACCGCCGTCCAGTGCGGCGCCGACGGCCTCGCCGAAACGGCCCGCGAGGAACTCGCCGCCGCCGGACTGCGCCCCCGCCGCCTGCACAGCACCGAGACCGACACCCTCACCACCCGCGAGCGCGCCGCCGCCGACCTCGCCGTCGGCGGCCGAACCCACGCGGAGATCGCCGCCGAACTCCACACCGACGAGCAGGGAGCCGTACGCCTGCTGTCGGCGGTCTACCGCAAGCTGGGCACCGACAGCTCGGGTCTGACGGCGACGCTCGGTCAGACCGCGGGCACCCGTTGAGACGGCTCCCGCACCTCACCGGGCGCGTCCGTGCACGTACCATGGCCGCATGTCGTTCCTCCGCCGCCGCAGCGCCACCCCCGCCGGGCCCGACTTCGACGTCCTGGCCATGGACCCGGACGACTGGCCCGGCAATCTCGGTGCCGGCCTGCTGCCCGCACCCGACGGCAGCTGCCAGGGCGTCTTCCTGCGCTACGACCTGTTCGGCGGCCGCGGCCCTGCCATGATCATCGGCAATCTGCCGCAGGGCTCCCCGGCGCGCGAGGTCGCCGAGGGAGAGGTCCCCTTCGAGGTGGCGCAGCTGCTGCTGGCGCTGGAGAACGACGAGGAGGTGACCGTCGCCGACACCGAGGACATGCCGGTGCTCCAGGGCGACAACCTGCTCATCGTGCGGCGGCTGAAGCTCTCCGAGAGCCGTATCTCCTGCGTCCAGTTCGACCGCAGCGACGGCGTCCTGGTCACCATCGCCGCCTGGGACCGCCCCATCACCGACGACCTGTACGCCCTGCTGAAGCCGCTCCCGGCGGAACTCTTCCAGCAGGGCTGAGCCGGGACGACGGCTCCGAGCGGACATCCGCCGCGCGGACGAACGCCACCCGGTGCCCGTACTGGATCTCGTAGTACAGGTCCGTACCGCTCACGACCCTGTGTGAGTCGTCGCTGAAGGCGACCGCGGAGTAGTACTCGCCCGGCACCTCGTCACCCACGACATACCGCTGGCCCGCCGGGACGGTGTACGGCAGCGGCTCCACCGGCTGGGCCGGCATCCCGGCCGGATAGGCCTCCTTCTCCGGGTACGCCCGGCCGTACACCGGGACACCGGCCAGACCGTCCCTCGGGGTGACCACCCGGCCGGACGCGCTCACCGCCACCGGCGCGTCCCCGGGGTCGCGGAACCAGGCCTCGCGGCCCAGGTACCAGATGGCGGTCCAGTCGCCCCAGCGGCCCGCGACCGCGTACTGCTGGCCGGTGGAGACCCGCGAGGACAGATCGTTCACCCCCGTGGTCGGGGCCCTGCCCAGCCCGATGTCCCGGACCGGGGCGGAGCGCTCGTCGTGGTCGGTGTACAGCCGCACCTCGCCCGAGCCGTGCCCCGGGCAGGGCTCACCGGGGGCGGCGCAGCCGGTGTACCCGGGCCGGTTCGACGCGTACTTCGGCCGGATGGTCACCAGACCGCCCCCGCCGTCCGCGGTACGCCGGAAGGGGTGGTCGAGGAGCTCGAAGTAGTGCCGCCAGTCCCAGTAGGGCCCCGGGTCGGTGTGCATACCGGGGATCGTCGCCGCGGTGGTGCCGGGCACGTTGTCGTGGCCGAGGATGTGCTGCCGGTCCAGCGGGATGCCGTACGTCCGTGCGAGGTACCGCACCAGACGCGCCGACGACCGGTACATCGCCTCCGTGTACCAGGCGTCCGGCGACGCCAGGAAGCCCTCGTGCTCGATGCCGACGGACTTGGCGTTGACGTACCAGTTGCCCGAGTGCCACGCCACGTCCTTCGCCCTGACGTGCTGGGCGATCAGACCGTCCGTGGAGCGGACCGTGTAGTTCCACGACACATAGGCGGGGTCCCGCACCAGGTCGAGGACACCGTCCCAGGCGCCCTCGGTGTCATGGACGACGATGTACCTGATGCTCTGCGTCCCGGGCCGGTCGCCGAGGTCGTGGTTGCCGTGGTCCCCGTCCGCCAGCCGGGTGTACGGCGCCGGGACCCATACACAGGACACCGTCCCGGGGCACTCCGTGCCGTCGGCGGGCAGCGTGCGCAGTCCCATGAGCCGCAGCTGCGCGGTGCGCGGGGTGAGGTGCGGCCGGGCGGCGAGGATGACCCGCTGCCCCTCGTCGGTGACCCGTTCCTCGCCGGTGCGGAGCACGTCGAACACGTCGTTCGCGTATGCCGCCGCGGTCGCCGTGTCGTCGGCGCCGGAGAAGCGGGCCACCGCGCCGTACCAGTCGGCCGGGTTCCGGCTGAGCGGCTCGCCCAGGTCGTGCTGGGCCTCGGCCAGCAGTGCGGCACCGCCCGCGATGTTGGCCGCCGGGTCGGTGCGCAGCTCGACGGAGGCGATCCCGGTCAGCCGGGCGGCCCGGGGCAGCGTCCGCAGGCGGGCCGGGAGCGCGGAACGGGCCCGAACCCGGGCGCGGGGACGTGGTCCGGGGCGGGCGCTGTCGCCGCGTGGGTCCTCGGTGCCCGCCGCCAGATGCTCGCGGGCGGCGCCGAGCGCGGCCCGCGCGTCGGTCAGGTGCAGCGGGCCGTAGCCGCCCAGGACGCTGGGTGTCCCGCCGTGTGTGTTCCAGCGGGACTGGAGGTAGGACACGGCGAGCAGGACGTCCGGCGGTACGTGGTGGGCGTCGGCCGCGGCCGCGAAGGCACGCTGCAGTGTGCCGGTGTCCACGGGATCCGGGGCGGGGGCGGCTCCGAGCAGGGGCAGCAGCAGTGCCGCGGAGGCGGCCACCGCGGTGCCGCGGACGCGTCCGCCACCGGCCGGCGGGGTGGGGTCGGTGACGGATCCTCGCATGGCGGCCTCCTGCGACGGGCGGGCGTGGCGCAGCGTGCCCGCCGGGCCGAGGCAGGGGAACCGGCAGGCTGATGATCCGTCAATCATGCCCGGAGGAAGAAGGATTCCCATGTCACGGAGGGGTGTGGCGCCGTACACACGTAGATCCGCGGTGCGCCCGGCGCTGATGCCTCGGGCGCACCGCGGACCGACGTGTCCGTCGTCAGCGTGTGCCGACCGCCGCGCGGACCGCCTTGCGGGCCATCTGGCAGTCGTCGTGCAGCCGCCTCAGCAGTAACCGCTGCTCCTCGCCCGCCGACATGGTGCCGGGCTGGACCCCGGCGGGCGGGATCGGGGCCGTGTCCTGCATCGAGCGCTGCACGGCTGTCTCGTAGGTCCGGATCTCCCGGGTCAGGACAAGCATCAGGTTCACCAGGAAGGCATCCCGCGCGGCGGGTCCCGCCGCCTGTGCGATCTGGCTGATCTGCCGCCGGGCCGCCAGGTCGTCCCCGAGGACCGTCCACAGGGTCGCCAGGTCGTACCCCGGTAGGTACCAGCCCGCGTGCTCCCAGTCCACCAGCACTGGACCGGCCGGTGAGAGCAGGATGTTCGAGAGCAGGGCGTCGCCGTGGCAGAACTGGCCCATCCCCTGTCGGCCCGCCGCCTGCGCGATTCCGCGCAGCAGCTTCTGGAGGTCGCCCAGGTCGCGGTCGGTGAGCAGGCCCAGGTCGTGGTCGCGGGAGATGCGGGCCGCGTAGTCCAGGGGTGCGTCGAAGGTGCCCGCCGGGGGCCGCCAGGCGTTCAGCCGGCAGATCGCGCCGAGCGCCGCCCGGATGTCGGCGCGCGGCGGGGCCTCCGCCGGGTGCCGCTGGAGGGCCGCCACGCGTCCCGGCATGCGCTCGATCACCAGGGTGCAGTTGTCCGGGTCCGCCGCGATCAGCCTCGGCGCCCGGACCGGTGGCCGGTGCCGGACGAACGAGCGGTATGCGGCTATCTCGTGCCTGTACCGCTCGGCCCAGGCGGGGGAGTGGTCCAGCAGGCATTTCGCCACGGCGGTGCTCCGTCCCGTCGTTCCGACGACGAGTACGGAGCGGCCGCTGCGGCGCAGCACCTGCACCGGCGTGAACTCCGGACAGATGCGGTTCACCGAGGCGATCGCGGTGCGCAGCTGGGCGCCCTGGGGGCCGGACAAGTCGATTCTCCCGCTGAGCGGTTGGGTGCCCGGCCCCGCGGCGCGTCGCGGCCGGCCCACGACCGGCACGGGGGACCCCGGACGGGCGGGGTCGAGGTAGGGGACGCCACCCGCCGGACGGGTGCGCGGCGACCGGGGCGGGGCGGACACGGAGGACGATGCTGCGTACATGGGAGATACCCATCCCTTCGTGTGCCTGCTGTGCCTGCTGTTGCCTGCTGTGAGTTCTCGCTGTCTCGCGCCATCCCGGCCCGGTGGCCCGGACGCATCCTGGGGAATGTGCCCCTCGTGTCGAGTGGCGACCGGGTCGGGGTGGCGCGTTCCTACTCGACACCCGACGCCCCGTGGCACACCATCTGGCGCACCCTGGCGAACCGTGGCGAATAGTCGCCCGGCATGTCTCCCCGGGCTACTGTCAACTCAGCCGAGAACCTGGGGGCTTGACGTGAGCGGACAACCCAACACCCGGCTCGCGGACCTGTTCGGCCTGGCCGGCTGGTCCAAGGGCGAACTCGCGAGGATGGTCAACAAGCAGGCGGCGGCCATGGGCCATCCGCAGCTGGCGACCGACACCTCGCGGGTAAGGCGGTGGATCGACCTGGGAGAAATCCCGCGTGATCCGGTGCCGCGGGTGCTGGCGGCTCTGTTCACCGAGCGTCTCGGCCGTGTCGTGACCATCGAGGACCTCGGTCTGGTGCGACGGCGTACCGGGAAGCGTTCGGACGGCGGGAGTGCGGAATCTCCCGGTGTCCTCCTGTGGACGCCCGGTCGGACCGCCGCGGCCCTCACCGAATTCACGGGAATGGACCTCATGCTCAACCGACGCGGCTTGGTGGGCGCGGGTGCCGTGCTCGCCGCGGGCTCCGCATTCAGCAGCGCCATGTACGACTGGCTGCACAACGACCCGACACTCAAGGCCGACGCCCCCGCTCTCGACGACCCCCTGCACGCCGACCCCGTCGGGTTCGACCGCTACGAGGCCGCCCCCATCGGATCGCAGGAGATCGAGGAGCTGGAACACTCGGTCGAGGTGTTCCGGGCGTGGGACGCGGCCCGCGGTGGCGGACTGCAACGCAAGGCGGTGGTGGGTCAGCTCAACGAGGTGGGCGGCATGCTCGCCTATCGCCACCCCGAGCATCTGCAACGACGCCTGTGGGGGGTCGCGGCCAACCTCGCCGTGCTCGCGGGCTGGATGTCGCACGACGTCGGCCTGGAACCCACGGCTCAGAAGTACTTCGTCATCGCCGCCCACGCGGCCCGTGAGGGCGGCGACCGGCCGCGCGCCGGGGAGGCGCTCTCCCGGGCGGCCCGCCAGATGGTGCACCTCGGCCGGCCGGACGAGGCGCTGGACCTGATGAAGCTCGCCAGGGCAGGTTCGGGCGAGGAGGTGCTGCCACGCACCCGGGCGATGCTCCACACCATCGAGGCCTGGGCACAGGCGGCCATGGGCAAGGGCCAGGCGATGCGCCGGACGCTCGGACAGGCGGAGGACCTCTTCGTCTCCGACAAGGGCGACGTGCCGCCGCCGAGCTGGATGCAGTTGTTCAAGGAGGCGGATCTGTACGGTATGCAGGCCCTCGCCTATCGCACCCTGGCGGAGCACGACCCGCAGGCGGCCGTGCACGCACGGCACTTCGCGGACAAGGCGCTGGCTCTGCGCATCGACGGCCGGCAGCGCTCCAAGATCTTCGACTATCTCTCCATGGCCTCCGCCTGCTTCATCGCGGACGACCCCGAACAGGCGGACCGGTACGCCCGGCTGGCCCTGGTGTCGATGGGCTCGAACTCCTCCCACCGCACCTGGGACCGGCTGCGTCAGATGTACCGGCTGACCGCCGGGTACGCGGCCTCTCCACAGATCAGCCAACTGCGGGAGGAGATCGAGCTCGCCATGCCGAAGCAGAAGGGCAGGGGGACGGACAGCGCACCGGCGTAGGGGCACGGACCGCGGGATCACCCCGGCGGTACCTTGGCGACCAGGACACAGGCGCCGTCCTGAGGTTCGGCCGTGCCGAACTCCTCCACGACCGCCCGCACGACGTCGTGTGCGGTGCCGCTGGAGGTGAAGCGTTCGGCCATGCCGATGAGACGGCTCGCCTCCGCTGTCCCGGTGTGCAGCACGAGTACGTCATTCGGTACGAGGGTGACTTCGTGTTGCCCGTAGGCCGCCAGGGTGCTTGTGCCGCGCTCCGGTGCGTCGAGCAGGCGTCCCGTCCCGTCGCGGAACAGCAGCGGGGCGGGGTGGCCCGCCTGCGCCCAGAGCAGGGTTCGGGTCGCGGGCCGGTAGCGGCAGCAGACCGTGCCGCCCCGGGGCGGTGGTCCCGTGATGTCCAGTAACTGGTAAAGCCAGCACAGCAGTTGGCCGGGTTCGGTGCCGGCCATCGCCATGCCGCGCAGGGCGCCCAGCAGGGTCGCCGTGCCCGAAGCCGTGCTCACGCCGGGCCCGGTGAGGTCGCCGACGCCGAACAGGATTTCACCATCCGGCAGTTCCAGCGCGTCGTACCAGTCGCCGCCGGGTGGTGCGCTCGTCGTGGGCGGCAGGAAGCGGGCCGCCAGATCGAGAGAGCTCGGCCCCGGGTGCGGACGTCGGTGATCCTGTAGAGCGTCGTGGGTCTCGCTCACCGTCCACCGGCTCAGGCGCAGTTCGCTGACGTCCCGGAGCACGGCCCACATGGAGGCGGTGCCGCCGTCGGCGTCGAGCACGGGCTCGCCCATCATGTGCACGGTCCGTACGGCCCCGTCCGGCCGCGCCACCCGGAACTCCCCGTCGATCGGCTTGGCGTCCACCAGGCAGGACGTCACCATGGCAGTCAGTCCCGGCCGGTCCTCGGCCAGTGCGAGGGAGGGCAGTTCGTCCAGGGTGGGGGCGGGCGCGGCCGGATCGCGGCCGAGGATCTCGTACAGCTCCCCGGAGCAACTGGCCTCGCCGGTCAGCAGGTTCCACTCGGCACTGCCGACCCGGCTCAGCAGCGGACCGCGTGTCGGCGGGGGCACCGCGGTCGGGGGCCGAGGGCCGTCCCGCAGTTGTGCCAAGTACCCCTTCACATCGTCGAGCTGGTGCAGTGTCAGGTCGTACAGCGCGCGTTGCCACCGGTTCTCGGGGTGCGTGCCGTCACGGTGTGCGGCGCGGCGCGCGGCGTCCACTTCGCCCCGGAGCCGTCGCGTCTGCGAGATCAGCGCCTCCACCGAGCCGCGCCCTGGCGGCTGGGCAAAGGGGCGGTCCGCGGACAGATGGGACGGCATGACGCACTCCGATGCGGGGGGACGGTTCGACCGGGGGGACGGAAGCACGGAAGGACCGTTACGACTGTCGCACAGCCCGCGACGCCCTGTAAGGGATTTGGCGACACCCGATCCGGTGGTGCCCGTGGAATATGTCAGAGTCCTCCGGGGCGGCCGCCCGGCAGACCGGGCGCGAGCAGCCGGAACGCCAAGTCGTGTCCGTCGCGGACGACTTGGCCGAACCGGGGGTGAACCGCACCAACTCTGTCCGGATTTCGCGGCATGCGAGCAGCCGTCCGGGCGTCCTATGGGTATGGACAACACCATCGAACAGCCGGCCCGGGCCCACCTGGTCACTCCCGAGGACACCGGGCTCCCGGTGCCCGCCACGCTCCGCTACAGCTGCGAAGACCCGCTGGCCGTCTACTTCGACTTCCCGCCCGGGTCGACCCTGGACGGCGTCTGCGTCACCTGGACCTTCGCGCGCAGCCTCCTCGACGAGGGCCTGCACGCTCCGGCCGGACACGGCGACGTGCACATCTGGCCGTGGGACGGCACGCGTACGGTCCTGGAGTTCCACTCGCCGTACGGGCTCGCCGTGCTCCGGTTCGACACCTCGGCGCTGCACGAGTTCCTGCTGAGCACCTACGCCGTGGTGCCGGCCGGGCAGGAGGACGTGACGGAGGTCGTCGAACGCGGGCTGAGTGCCCTGTTCGGCGGGGTCTGACGCCTTTCCCGCCGGTGGTTTTGACTTCTGTTCACCTTCGTCTCACCGCACGGGTATGGCACCCGACCATCACTGCGTGCACCCTGGCGCGCGGCGTGCCGCAAGGGCACTGTCCGCGACGAGGACGGGACGAATGACACCGATCAGCCGAAGAGGTTTCGTAGGGCTCGGCGCCGGAGTGGCGGCGGGCATGGCAGTGGGGGTCGGCAGCCACACCGCCGCCGCGGCCCAGAACGCGGCGACCGGCACGATCTCGGACGTGAAGCACGTGGTCATCCTCATGCAGGAGAACCGCAGCTTCGACCACTACTTCGGGCGCCTGCGGGGCGTCCGCGGCTTCGACGACCGCAGCGGAATCACGCTCAGCGGCGGCTACCCGGTCTTCAACCAGCCGAAGGGGACGACCCGCCAGTACCCCTGGAAGCTCAGCGACACCCCGGCCGCCGGCGGCAAGGACGGGGAGACCCTCGCCCAATGCAGCGGAGACCTCCCGCACTCCTGGGCCTCGCAGCACTCCGCGTGGAACAAGGGCCGCCTCGACAGCTGGGTCAAAGGCGTCGGCAACGTCCGCACGCTCGGCTATCTGGACCGCTCGGACATCCCCTTCCACTACGCGCTCGCCGACAACTACACGATCTGCGACGCCTACTTCTGCTCCGCCCTCAGCGCCACCGGCCCCAACCGCACCTTCCTGTGGAGCGGCAAGGTCGACGCCGCCAGCTACGACGGCGGCGACGAGTCGGGCCTGACCTGGCAGAACTACGCCGAGGCGCTGCAAGCGGCCGGGGTGACCTGGAAGGTCTACCAGAACGCGACCGACAACTACGGCGACAACGCCTGCGCCTACTTCAAGAAGTTCACGGACGCCAAGGCGGGCGACCCGCTCCATGACCGGGGCATGTCCTCCGTGCCGCCCGTCACCGGCTCGACCCCGGACGACATCGCGGCCGCCATCAGGGCCGACGTCGTCGCGGGCACCCTCCCGCAGGTCTCCTGGGTGGTCGCCAACCAGGCCTTCTCCGAGCATCCGTACGCCCCGCCCGGCGACGGCGCCCACTTCGTGAACCTCGTCTACCAGGCCCTCGCCGCGAACCAGGACGTCTTCGACTCGACGGTACTGTTCCTGAACTACGACGAGAACGACGGCTTCTTCGACCACGTCCCGCCGCCCTGTCCGCCTGCGGGCACGGCCGGCGAGTTCCTGAACGGTCTGCCGTACGGCTTCGGATTCCGGGTCCCGATGCTCGTCATCTCGCCCTGGACCCGCGGCGGTTGGGTCTCCTCGGAGGTCTTCGAGCACACTTCGGTGCTGCGCTTCCTGGAAACCTGGACAACAGCCCTCGGCAAGCCCGCCAAGTGCCCCAACATCAGCGACTGGCGGCGCAGGGTCAGCGGAGACCTGACCGGCGTCTTCGACTTCACCCGCCCGGCGTACGGCCCGGTCTCCCTGCCCGCGACCAGTGTCATCGGCATCGGCACCTGCGGGCCGCTGACCAACCCGGTGCCGACCAGCAACGCGCTGCCCGCACAGGAACCCGGCACCCGTCCGGCCCGCGCGCTGCCCTACCAGCCCGGCGGCCAGCTCGACCGTCTGGAGTTCGGGTCGGCCGGGAAGATCGTCGCCTGGTTCACCATGACCAACCAGGGCGGCCCGGCGACCCGCGCGGCCCACTTCTCCATCCATCCGAACGCCTACCGGGACACCACCCCCTGGCAGTACACGGTCGACCCGGCCGGCACCGCCACCGACTTCTTCAACATCGGTACCGGGTACGGCGGCGGGAAGTACGACTTCACCATGACCGGCCCCAACCGCTTCCTGCGCCGCTTCCAGGGCGACGCGACGAAGGCGGGCAAGACCGCCGAGGTGAGCACGCGTTACGCCGTGGAGCCCGGCACCGGCAAGCTGGCCGTCTATTTCAAGCTGACCAACTCCGGTACCGCGGCGGTGAAGTTCACGATCACCTCCAACCACTACCGGGGCGACGGCCCCTGGCCCCACACCGTCGCCGCGGGCGCCTCGACCGAGGACTACTTCAACGCGGTCGCCTACACGGACGGCTGGTACGACTTCACGGTGACCGTCGACTCCGACGCGACCTGGTCGCGCCGGTTCACCGGGCACCTGGAGACCGGCGCGGCGAGCGTCAGCGGCTGAGCGGCGCGTACAGATCCGGGCGAGGAGCGAGCCGTACGTCGGTGCGGCGGCCGCTCTCCAGCGCCCGGACCCCAGCCTCGGCGACCACGGAGGCCGCGTAGCCGTCCCAGGCGCTCGGCCCCGTGACCCGCCCGCGCCGGGTGGCGTCGACCCAGGCCCGCACCTCGCGGTCATAGGCGTCGGCGAACCGTACGAGGTAGTCCTGGGCGACCTCCTCACGCGCGCCGCCCGCCGAGGTCACCACCATCGTGTGTCCGTCGCCGACCCGGGCGCTGCCCCCCTCGCACACGGCCTCGCAGCGGACCTGGTAGCCGAAGCCGCAGTTGACGAAGACCTCGACGTCCACCAGAACGCCCCGGTCCGTCTCGAAGAGCACGAACTGCGGGTCCACCAGGCCCTCGGGGGCGACCGCCGAGGACGCCGGGCGCAGCACGGTCACCGCGGTCAGCTCCTGGCCGAGCAGCCAGCGGGCCGCGTCGATCTCGTGCGACACCGAGCTGTTGACCAGCATGGCGCTGGTGAAACCGGGCGGTGAGGAGACATTGCGGTGGACGCAGTGCAGCATCAGCGGCCGCCCCAGGGTGCCGCCGTCCAGCAGCTCCTTGAGCCGCAGGTACTCGGCGTCGTAGCGGCGCATGAACCCGATCTGGGCGAGCCGTCGCCCGAGCCGGGCCTCCACCTCCACGACGCGCAACGCTCCGGCGGAGTCCGGCACCATGGGCTTCTCGCACAGCACCGGCAGGCCGCGGGCGAAGGCCGCGAGCAGCGCCTCCTCGTGTGCGGGGCCGGGGGAGGCGATCAGCACGGCCTCGACACCGGGGGCGTCCAGCGCGGACTCCGGATCGGTGTGCACCGAGGCTCCTGACACACCGGCCAGCGCCGCCTCGGCGCGCGCGGTGTCGGGATCGGCCACGGCGGCCACCCTGGCGCCGCCCACCACGCGGTCCAGCCTCCGTATGTGATCGGCTCCCATGTGTCCGGCGCCCAGTACGGCCACCCCCAGCAGGTCACCCACGCGCACTTCCTCTCACCCGGCCCACCCGGCGCTCACCGCCGTAGCGTACGCCGCCGGGCGCGGCGGGCTTCGGGAGGCCTCGGCGGCGCGGGGCAGGGGAGTCTCAGTAGCGCAGCACGCCCGCGATGCCGTGCTCGTCACCCAGTGTGCCGTCGGGCACGAAACGCACGTCGGCGCCGGTCTCCAGGCACTGCTCGACGATCTCGTCCACGATGTCGTCGCGGGCGTCGAGGTCGCCACTGATCGCCGGGATCAGATGGTCGCCCTCGTCACGGACGGTGGTGCGGTAGTTCTCCTCGACGGCGAGCAGCCGTACCCGCCCCTCGCGGGCGTTCTGCCAGATCTCGTCGACACCGGCGGCGAAGTCCTTGCGCCCCCGGGCGGTGTCCAGCTCCCGGGTCACCCTGTCGGTGTTCGCGCGCTTCACCGCGGCGACCGCCTCCCGCACCGCCTGCCACACGGCGTCCGGGGTGCCGCCGGCCAGACCGCCGTGCGGGACGTGCACGGCCCCCCGGGTGACGGTACCGACCTCGGCCAGCGCCGACAGCGCGGCCTGCTCGCCGGTGACGTACAGCGGCCTCGGGTCCGTGCGCACGATCGCGGCGAGCGCGGTGTCCGCCTCGCGCAGGAAGTGCCGGATGTCCTCGTCGCGGAAGGTGCTCGGTACGTCACCGATCCGCATCCGGCGCTCGGGGTCGAAGTTCTCGTGGCTGCGGACCAGCGGGAAGGCGTCGGCCCGGTACTCGGTGACCCGGTCGATGCCGCCGTTCCACAGGGTGGCGCGGTCGGCCGAGACCGACAGCACCCAGAAAGGCCGCTCGGCGGCCTGTGCGGAGACGAGGTTGCGGGTGAGGAAGGTGTCGGCGAGCAGGACCCGCTCGGGCACGGCGCGGCCGAGTGACCACACCTGGTGCTCACCCGGAGCCGCGAAGATCACCAGGCCGTCCTCGGCGTGCGACAGGTCCACCTCGGCCATCGCCCGGTCGAGGTGTCCGACGACGTCGGCACGCCGCTCCCGGGTGACCGCGGGGTCCGCCTCCAGCTGCTTCTTCGCCTCCGCCACGACATTGCGCAGCCGCACCGGATCCTGGGCGTTCTCTGGTTCACGGCGGTGCGTCGGCGTCAGCACGGACACCGCGGGATAGGGGCGCGGGCGGCGCAGCTCGGCAAGGTTCACGGGACTGAGTGCGTGCTCCATAACAGAACGATAGGGCCGATTCAGCGATCGGGCATTTGGGGTATATGGCCGGTGGTTTCCCGCGACGCCCGCGGTCGGCCGGAAATGGGCGACCGAGGGTGAGGGCTGCGCGCAGTGCCGTACCCGGGTCGTGGTCGTCGGTCTGTGCCGTGCGTGCGCCCTGTCCGGGCTCGTGGTCCGGGCTCGCGCGATCCGTGGCCGGTCCGGAGGGCCTGGTGCGGGCCGTCCGCCGGGCGGTGCGTCACGGTCGGTTTCACGCCAACTAGCCCTGTCTCGCGCGGTGTTCTGGTCACCCAGGATTTACACGCGGTCCACTTGCGGCAATGAGCCCTTGCTAGAGTGTTACTTATCGGTAGCAAGCCGAAGTGGGGATTTCCTGGTCGCCGCCTGTCCCGCGGCGCCGACGGCGAGGGTGCCAAGTCGAAGAACCCGGCAAGGGGGCCGGGACGGCTTCGACTTGTGCGGACCCATGCGACGTGGCCCTCGAACACCGCCTCCCCGCACATCGATTCAGACAGGTGAGACTCGTCACTATGGCTCGTTCCCTGGTCGATCTGCTGACCACGCACGCCTCGATCCACCCTGACCGGACCGCCTACCGCTACCTCGTCACCGGCGACAGCGACGGAGAGATCCAGCACCTCACCTACGGCCGCCTCGCCGTCCGCTCCCGGGCCGTCGCCGCCTGGCTCCAGGAACGCGGACTCGCCGGCAGCCGCGCCATGCTGCTGCATCCGCCCGGCCTCGACTTCATCAGCGCCTACCTGGGCTGCCTCTCGGCCGGAGTGGCCGCCGTGCCGGGTGTCCCCCCGCAGGGACGGTCCCAGAACCACCGCGCCCTGACCCGCATGAAGCGGCTCGTGGCCGACGCCGACGCCAAGGTCATCCTCGGTGGTCGCGAGGTCGTCGCCGCCCTGGACAGCATGGCCGAGCACCTGCCCGAACTCGACGGCATCGCCCGGATCGCCACCGAGGACATCCCCGACGAGACAGCCGCCGGCTGGCGCGAGCCCGAACTGGCCGCCGACACCGTCGCGTTCCTCCAGTACACCTCCGGCTCCACGTCCGCCCCGCGCGGAGTGGCCGTCACCCACGGCAACCTGCTGGACAACGAGCGGGTCATCACCGAGCGGATGGGCCACACCCCGGAGGTCCTCGCCGAGTACGGCAACGAACTCATCGTCAGCTGGCTGCCGGTCTACCACGACATGGGCCTGATGGGCCCGGTCCTGAACACCCTGTACCTCGGCGCCACCAGCACCCTCTTCTCGCCGCTGCACTTCCTCCAGCGGCCCGCACGCTGGCTGGAAGCCGTCAGCCGGTTCCGCCCGCACACCAGCGGCGGCCCCAACTTCGCCTACGAACTCTGTCTGAAGCACGCCACCGAGGACCTGGTCGACCGCCTCGACCTCGGCTCGTGGAAGGTCGCCTTCAACGGCGCGGAACCGGTACGCGCGGCCACGTTGCGCCGGTTCGCCGAGACCTTCGGCGAGGCGGGCTTCCGCCGCGAGGCCTTCTACCCCTGCTACGGACTGGCCGAGGCCACCCTGATGGTCACCGGCGGCGCGGTGGACGCCCCGCCCACCTTGCTGTCACCCGCCGAGACGGGACCGCACGCCGGTGAGGCGGACGCGGCGGCCGTCGGCTGCGGACGCCCCGGCCCCGGAGTGACCGTCGCCGTCGTCGACCCCGGACGGCAGGAGGAGATGCCCGAAGGTGAGACCGGCGAGATATGGGTCGCCGGCGCGAGTGTCGCCAAGGGCTACTGGCGCAACGCCCTCGCCACCCGCGAGACGTTCCGCGCCACGCTGCCCCGTCACGAGGGTCGCTTCCTGCGCACCGGCGACCTCGGGTTCCTGCACGACGGCGAACTGTTCGTCACCGGCCGCCTGAAGGACCTCATCGTCATCGACGGCCGCAACCACTACCCGCAGGACCTGGAACTGTCCGCCGAGCTGTCCCACCCGGCGCTGCGCCCCGGCTGCACCGCCGCCTTCTCCGTGGATCTCGGCACGGAGGGCGAACAGACCGTCGTGGTGGCCGAGTTGGCCCCCGACATGGCCGGCGAGTCGGAGAAGGTCACCGACCTGATCCGCAGCACGATCGGCGAGGTGCACAGCCTGCCGGTACGCGACGTCGTACTGGTCATGCCCGGCACCATCCCCAAGACGTCCAGCGGGAAGATCCAGCGCCACGCCACCCGGACGGCGTATCTCGGCGGCACGCTCGCCAGGGTCACCGAGGCCGCCGAGAGCTGACCGAGCCCGTCACCACGCCCCCGCCGGCCGGTCCGCCGCGCGGCGGACGGCCCTGCCCGGACGCCGCCGCGCGTGCCCCCGGCCGAACCGAAACCCCTGACCCCGATTGCCGCGAGGACAGCCGCCCAGATGCCTGCGAACGAGTCCGTGAACCAGTCCCCCGAGCCGTCCCCGGTGACCTCCGAGGGCATCCGGGCCTGGCTGGCCTCGGCCGTCGCCGAGGCGGCCGGAACCGACCGGGCGGCCGTCGACCCGGACCGGCCGATCGCCGAATACGGCATCGGGTCACGCCGGTTGGTGACGCTGGCCGCCGAGCTGTCCGAGCTGACCGGCCGGACCCTGGAACCCTCCCTCGTCTTCAACCACCCCACGATCACGGCCATCGCCGACGCGATCCTGCGACCGGCCGCCCCGGCCCCCGCCCTGTCGCACCCCGCGGCGGAACGGACCCCGGGGCGCCCGGCCGACGACGTGGCCATCATCTCCATGGCCTGCCACTTCCCCGGCGGCGCCGACGATCCCGAGGGACTGTGGCGACTGCTCGCCGCGGGTGAGGACGCCGTCCGCGAGGTACCGGCGGGACGCTGGGACACCCGCGGGCTCCACGACCCCGATCCGGAGGCCACCGGCACCGCCTACACCCTCCGCGGCGGCTTCCTGGACTCCGTCGACCGTTTCGACGCGGCCTTCTTCGGCATCTCCCCGCGCGAGGCCGCCGCCATGGACCCGCAGCAGCGACTGCTGCTCCAGACCGCCTGGGAGACGCTGGAACGCGCGGGCATCGTCCCCGACACGCTGAGTGGCAGCCCCACCGGCGTCTATCTCGGCCTGTACGACAGCGGATACCTCGCCGCGGCCTCGCTGAGCCAGCTCGACGGCCACGTGGGCACCGGATCGGCGGCCAGCGTCGCCTCCGGGCGCATCGCCTACACACTCGGACTCCACGGGCCCGCGGTGACCGTGGACACCGCCTGCTCCTCCTCACTGGTCGCGCTGCATCTCGCGGTACAGGCCCTGGCGGGCGGCGAGTGCGACCTGGCGCTGGCCGGCGGCGCCACGCTCCTCGTCACACCGCGCGGGCACGTCGAGTTCAGCAGGCTGCGCGGGCTGTCGCCGACCGGGCGGTGCAGCCCGTTCTCGACCGACGCGGACGGCGTGGTGTGGGCCGAGGGCTGCGGTCTCGTCCTGCTCAAGCGGCTCACCGACGCCCGCCGCGACGGCGACCGGGTGCTCGCCGTCATCAAGGGCTCCGCCGTCAACCAGGACGGCCGCAGCCAGGGACTGAGCGCGCCCAACGGCCCCGCCCAGGAACGGGTGCTGCGCGCCGCCCTCGACGCCGCCGGACTGCAACCCCACGACCTGGACTACGTCGAGGCACACGGCACCGGCACCCGGCTCGGCGACCCGATCGAGGCCCGGGCCCTGGCCAACGTGTTCGGGCCGGGCCGGACCGGTGACCGGCCGCTCGGCATCGGCTCCCTGAAGTCCAACATCGGCCACACCCAGGCCGCCGCGGGCATCGGCGGCGTCATCAAGACCGTGCTCGCCCTCGGCCACGAGCGGATCCCGGCCTCCCTGCACGCCGACACCCTCACCGAGCACATCGACTGGACCGGCAGCGGCCTGCGCGTGCGCGGCACCGCCGAGGCCTGGCCGCACGAGCCCGGCCGGGTGCGGCGGGCCGGGGTGAGCGCCTTCGGTATCAGCGGCACCAACGCCCACGTCGTCCTGGAAGAGGCGCCCCACGAGCCCGAGGAGCCGGAAGGCACCGCCGACGTGCCCGGCGCAGCCCTGTTCCCGCTCTCCGCCCGCGGCCTGCCCGCCCTGCGCGGACAGGCCGCCCGCCTCCTCGCCGCCCTCGAAGCACGGCCCGAACTGCCGCTGCCCGGCGTGGCCGTCGCCCTCGCCCGCCACCGCACCCACTTCGACCGGCGGGCCGTGATCCACGCCTCGGGCCGCGAGGACCTGCTCACTTCCCTGCGCGCCCTCGCCGACGGGCACGAGGACCCCGACCGGACCATCGGCCCCGGACAGGTGCTCCCCACCGGCAAGGTGGCCTTCGTCTTCCCCGGCCAGGGCGCCCAGTGGACCGGCATGGCCCGCGACCTGCTCGACCGGGACCCGGTGTTCGCGGACGAACTCGACCGCTGCGACGCCGCCCTGCGCCCCTTCACCGAATGGTCCGTCGCCTCCGTGCTGCGCGGCGACACCGACGCCCCGTCCCTGGACCGGGTGGACGTCGTCCAGCCCGTGCTGTTCGCGGTGATGGTCTCCCTCGCCGCCGTGTGGCGGGCCCGCGGCGTACGGCCCGACGCCGTGATCGGACACAGTCAGGGCGAGGCCGCCGCGGCCTGTGTCGCCGGAGCCCTCAGTCTGAACGACGCCGCAGCCGTGGTCGCCCTGCGCAGCCAGGCCCTGACCGGGCTCCGCGGCACCGGCGCCATGGCCGTCGTCGCCCTGCCCCGGGCCGAGGCCGAGCCGCTGCTGCCCGACGGGGTCTTCGTCGCCGCGGAGAACAGCGCCCGCTCCACGGTGCTCTCCGGCGCGGTGGCCCCACTGGAGGCCCTGCTCACCGAACTCGCGGCACGGCAGGTCTTCGTCCGCCGCCTCGACGTCGACTACGCCTCCCACAGCGCCCTGGTCGAACCGGTCCGCGTGACCGTCCTCGACGAACTCGACGGCGTGACCGCCTGCCCGGCGCAGGTCGCCTGGTACTCGACGGTCACCGGCGAACCGGTCACGGAGGAGCTGGAGGCCGACTACTGGTACACCAACCTCCGCGAGCCCGTACGGTTTTCGGCCACCGTGCGCCGCATGGCCGCCGACGGCTATCGCCACTTCGTCGAACTCAGCCCCCACCCCTCCCTGCTCACCGCCATCCGCACCATCGGCGAGGACACCGGCCACGACCTGGTCGCCGTCGGCTCACTGCACCGCGACGAGGACGGCCCCGGCCGGCTGGACCGGGCCGCCGCCGAACTCCACGTCCACGGACGGCACCTGGACTGGCGCCGCCTGGTCCCCGGCACGCCCCCCGCCGACCTGCCCACCTACGCCTGGGACGCACAGCGTCACTGGACCGACCCCGAGTCCGGCAGCGGCGGCCCCGGCCTGTTCGACCGCGCCGCACACCCGTTGCTCGGCATACAGCTCCAGTCCGCCGACGAGACCCGCTGGACCTTCCGCGACGAGTGGTCCCCGGCCACCACCGACTGGCTGCCCGACCACGCCGTGTTCGGCCGGACCGTGGTCTGCGGCACCACCCTCGTGGAACTGTGCCGCGCCGCCCTCGCCGCGGCCCTCCCGGACACCCAG
Organism: Streptomyces sp. NPDC086787; assembly: GCF_044745865.1. NCBI lineage: Bacteria > Bacillati > Actinomycetota > Actinomycetes > Kitasatosporales > Streptomycetaceae > Streptomyces > Streptomyces sp. NPDC086787. The sequence goes on from NZ_JBIVBC010000012.1 coordinate 49,326, forward strand.
GCCGACCTCACCGGTCTGCTGCTGCTCAGCCCCCTCGTGCTGCCCGACAGGTCCACGGTCGAAGTGTCCGTGGACGTCACCACCGTCGGCCCGGCAGCCGAGATCACCGTGCACAGCCGCCCGCACGGCCGGGACACCGGCGGCTGGACCCTGCACGCCACCGCCACGGCCGCCGCACCCGAACCCGCACCCGCCGGGCCGCCTCCGGTGTGGCCCGAAGAGGCCGAAGAGGCCTGGACCGAGGGCATGTACGAGCGGCTCGGCGCCCTCGGCCTCGGCTACGGCCCCGCCTTCCAGGGCGTCCGGTCCGCGGTCCGCACCGGCGACGACACGCTCCTCGTCCGCCTCTCACTGCCGCCCGCCGCCCGTGACACGGCCGACCCGTACCCGGTCCACCCCGCTCTGCTGGACGCGGCCCTGCAAGCGGCCGCCGCCTTCGGCGCGGACGACGGCCGGGCCCTTCTCCCGGTCGCCGTGGGCCGCTGTGTCCTGCCGCCCGGCGGCGCCACCGACCTGACCGCGTCCGTGCGGCGCACCGGGCAGTCCGCCACCGACCTCACCCTCGACATCACGCTGTGGGACACCGACGGCCTCCCGGCCGGACGGCTGGAGAACGTCCGGCTGCGCGCCGCCGACCCGGCCGACCTCGACGGCGGCTCCGCGAACGGACGCCATCTCTACGAGGTCGCCTGGACCGCCGTACCCGGCGAACCGGCGACCGCACCCGGCACCGTCCGGTCCGTCACCGGCGACCCGGCCGACCCCCAGGTCGGCGCCCTCGCAGCCGCGTTGGGTGTGCCGGATGCCGAAGTGCGCGACACCGGTGCCGACATCGCCGTACGACTCTGGCCGCACCCCGACCACAACGCCGACCCCGCCCTCGTGGCACAGGAGTCGGCGGCCACGGCGCTGGACGAACTGCACGCGCTGCTCGCCCTGCCCGACGGCGAGGCGCCCACCCGAACCGTCTGGGTGACCCGCGGCGCCATCGCGGCAGCCGACGGCGACCCGGTGAGCGGCTTCGCGCGGTCGGTGCTGTGGGGCCTCGTGCGCAGCGCCCGCGCCGAACACCCGGACCTCGGTCTCACCCTGCTCGACCTGGACGACTCCGACCCGGCGGACGCCCTGCGCGCCGCCCTGACCCGGCCCGACGAACCCGAACTCGCCTTCCGTGACGATACGTTGCTCGCCCCGAGGCTGGTGCGCGCCCGCCCCGCCGACACCGTGCGCGTCCCGGCGGGCGACCGCTACGAGCTCGACCTCACCGGCCCGGCCGCCCTGCGCGTGGCCGACCGGCGGCCGCTGGGCGCGGGCCAGGTGCGGATCCAGGTCCACGCCCTCGCCCTGCCCGCCCCCGGCGCGGCACCCGCCGCCTGCGCCGGAGTCATCACCGAGGTCGCGGCCGACGCCCACCACCTCGCCCCCGGCCTGCGGGTGACCGCCCCGGCCGGAGCCGCCCCCGGCTCCGAGGCGGTCGCCGACGCCGCTCAGGTCACCGTGCTCGCGGACGACATGACCCACACCGCCGCCGTCGCAGGACCCGGCCGCCCGCACGTCCTGCACGTCACCGCGCTGCGCGAGGCGGTGCGCCGCCGGGCCGGGACCGTCGCTCCCGTGGTCCTCGACCTGGCCGGCACCCCCGCCCCGGTCCCCACCGACGGCACCGTCCTGATCACCGGCGGCCTCGGCGCCGTTGGACGGCACATCGCCCGCCTCCTCGCCGAACACGGCGTACCACGGCTGCTGCTGACCTCCCGTCAGGGTCCCGACGATCCCCGCGCCGACGAGATCACCGCGGAACTGGCCGCGCTCGGCGCCGAGACCGAGATCGCGGCGTGCGACATCGCGGACGCCACGGCCGTGGCCGGGCTGCTCTCCCGCGTCGACGAGGAACTCCCGCTGCGGGGCGTCGTGCACTGCGCCGGTGTACTGGACGACGGCGTACTCGCCGAGCTGACGCACGAGCGACTGGCCCGGGTGCTCGCGCCCAAAGCCCACGGTGCGGCCCATCTGCACCGGCTCACCGCCGGTCTGCCCCTCGACCTGTTCCTGCTGGTCTCCTCGGCCGCCGGAGTCGTCGGCAACGCCGGCCAGGGCAACTACGCGGCCGCCAACGTCTTCCTCGACCAACTGGCCCACCACCGTCGCGCCCTGGGCCTGCCCGCGGTCTCGGTCTCCTTCGGCGCATGGGCCGGCGAAGGACTCGCCGTCGCGCACGCCGACCTGGACCGCATGGCCCGCCTCGGCCACCGCGCCCTCACCCCCGACCAGGGCCGCGACCTCGTGGAACTGTCTCTGCGGCGCGGCGCCCCGCACCTGGTCGCCTGGTCCCTGGACCTGCCCCGGCTGCGCGAGCACACCGACGGCGGCGCCCTGTGGCGCTCCCTGCTGCCCGCGCCCCGCACCGCGGACACCGGTGACGGCCTCGCCGGCCGACTGGCCCGGCTGCCCGAGCCGGAGCGCGCCGAACGCGTCCTCGCCCTGGTCCGCGACGAGACCGCCCGCGCCCTCGGCCTGCGCTCGGCCGAGTCCGTCCGCCCCGACCAGCCACTGCGCGACCTCGGCATGGACTCGGTGACCGCCGTGGAACTGCGCAACCGCATCAGCGGCCGCCTCGGCACCCGGCTCCCCGCCACCCTGCTGTTCGACCACCCCACCGCCGACCGCCTGGCCGCCCACCTGCTGAGCCACGTCGTCACCCCGCACCCCGGCCGCACCGGCACACGGACCGCGCCCGCCCCGGCCCGCGCCGCGGCCCCCGCGGCCGACGAGCCGATCGCCGTGATCTCCATGGCCTGCCGGCTGCCCGGCGGCGTCAACGACCCCGACGACCTGTGGCGCCTGGTCGCGGAAGGCCGCGACGCCGTCGGCCCGTTCCCGGCCGGGCGCTGGGACGTGGAGTCGCTCTACGACCCCGACCCGGACGCCCTCGGCCGCACCTACGCCCGCGAGGGCGGCTTCCTCGACGACATCGAGTCCTTCGACCCCGGCTTCTTCGGAATCACCCCGAAGGAGGCCGCCGCCATGGACCCCCAGCAGCGGCTGCTCCTGGAAACCTCCTGGGAGGCACTCGAACGCGCCGGGATCGTGCCCGCCCGGCTCGCGGGCAGCACCACCGGCGTCTACGTCGGCATGTTCGGCAGCGACTACCTCTCCGGCTCCCGGCTCGACCAGCTCGACGGCTACGTGGGCACCGGCTCCGCGCTGAGTGTCGCCTCCGGCCGCCTCGCCTACGCACTCGGACTGCACGGCCCGGCCATGACCGTCGACACCGCCTGCTCCTCCTCCCTGGTCGCCACCCACCTCGCCGCCCAGGCACTGCGCACCGGTGAGTGCGACCTCGCGCTGGCCGGCGGTGTGACCCTGATGGTCACACCGCAGACCTTCGTGGAGTTCAGCCGACTGCGCGGACTGTCCCCGACCGGCCGCTGCCGCTCCTTCTCCGACGACGCCGACGGCGCGATCTGGGCCGAGGGCGCCGGCATGCTCGTGCTGAAGCGGCTCGACGACGCCCGCCGCGACGGCGACGAGGTGCTGGCCGTGCTGCGCGGCACCGCCGTCAACCAGGACGGCCGCAGCCAGGGCCTGTCCGCCCCCAACGGACCCGCGCAGGAAAAGGTGATCCGGCGCGCACTGCACCTGTCCGGCCTCGAACCGGCCGACATCGACCACGTCGAGGCGCACGGCACCGGCACCACGCTCGGCGACCCGATCGAGGCGAACGCGCTCGCCGCGGTCTTCGCCGACTCACGCCCCGCGGACCGCCCGCTGTACCTGGGCTCCCTCAAGTCCAACATCGGTCACGTACAGGCGGCTTCGGGCGTGGCCGGGCTCATCAAGGTGGTGCAGTCGCTGCGCCACGGCACCCTGCCGCGCACCCTGCACGCCCAGGCACCCAGCCGGCACGTCGAGTGGGACGGCAGCGGACTTCACCTGCTCCAGGAGGCGACCGACTGGCCGGCGACGGCGCAGCGGGTGCGGCGCGCCGGGATCAGCGCCTTCGGCATCAGCGGCACCAACGCCCATGTGATCGTGGAGGAGGCGCCGCCCGCCGCACCCCGCACCCCCGTCGAACTCCCCGAGGGCAAAACCCTGTTCACGCTGTCCGCGCGCAGCGAGACCGCGCTGCGCGGGCAGGCCGCCCGACTCGCCCGGTACGTCACCGACGGCACCCCCCTGCCCGACCTCGCCCACACCCTGGCCCGGCACCGCAGCCACTTCGAGTGGCGTGCCGCGTTCGTGGCGGGCGACCGCGACGAACTGCGCTCCTCTCTGAAGGCGTTGGCGAGCGGCCGTCGGCCCCTCACCGCACCGCGCGAGGAACAGACCGGCAAGGTCGCCTTCGTGTTCGCCGGACACGGCGGCCAGTGGACCGGCATGGGCGTCGAGCTGATGAACCACTCCGAGGCGTTCCGCGCCGAACTCACGCGTATCGACGAGGCCGTTCAGCGGCATGCGGGCTGGTCGGTGCTCAACGTGCTCCGAGCCCCGGAGGAGTTCTCCCCGCTCGACCGCACCGAGTACCTCCAGCCGGTGCTCTTCGCCGTCAACACCGCCCTGGCCGCCGCCTGGCGGGAACTCGGCGTCACCCCGGACGCCGTCGTCGGACACAGCCTCGGCGAGATCGCCGCCGCCCACATCGCGGGCGCCCTCACCCTGGACGAGGCGGTCGTCGCGGTCACCGGGCGCGCCCAGGCGGTCGTCCCCGTCGTCGGGCACGGCGGAATGCTCGCCGTGGAACTGCCCCACCCGGACGTCGCACGGCTCCTCGAACCGTACGCGGGGCGCCTGTTCGTCGGCGCCGTCAACAGCGCCCGCGCCACGGCCGTCTCGGGCGAGCTGGCGGCGCTGACGGAACTGCGGCAGGCCCTGGACGAACAGGGCGTTCCCACCCGCGTCCTGTCCACGCCGTTCGCCTCCCACACCCCGCTGATGGAACCGCTGCGCGCCGAACTCCTCGACCGCTTCTCCGGGATCCACGGCACCCGCACACCGACGCCGTTCTACTCCTCGGTGCTCGCCGAACCCGTGCCCGGCGACCAGCTGGACGGCGGGTACTGGTTCGCGAACCTCAGCCGTCCGGTGCGCTTCGCCGACACCGTCCGCCGGATGCTGGACGACGGCTACCGCTACTTCGTGGAACTCAGCCCGCACCCGTCCCTGACCGCATCGATCGAGGCGGTGGCAGCCGAGACCGGAACCGACGCCGTCGGCGTCGGCTCGCTGCGCCGACAGCGCGACGGCGAGGACGTACTGCCGGGCAGGCTAGGCGAGTTGTACAGTGCCGGGCACACGCCCGACTGGGCGACGCTGTTCCCGGGCGGCCGCAGGCTCGACCTGCCCACGTACGCCTTCGCCCGCGAGCGGCACTGGCTCGCCCCCGTCCGCGGCGGCAGCCAGGACGGCGGCTCCCCGCTGCTCGGCACCCACGTCGCGGCCAGCGACGAACCGGACAAGGACATCTTCCAGAGCGAGATCGACCTGCGCGACACCCGCTTCACCTATCTCACCGACCATCAGGTCACCGGCGAGGTGTGGCTGCCGGGCGCCGCCTTCCTGGATCTCGCCGTCGAGGCAGGGTCCGAGATGACCGGCGGCGAGGTACGGCTGGCCGAAATCGCCTTCGTCCAGCCGCTGCGCCTGGACCACGACCGGCCCGTGCGGCTGCAGATCGTGCTGCGGCCCGCCGAGGACGGCTTCCGGCACTTCACCGTTGCCTCCGCCGCCGCGGGCGCGCGCTGGGAGCACCACGCCACGGGACGGCTCGCCGTCACCACCGGGACCGAACCCGACGCGGCCGAGAGCCCGGCCGCGCTGCGCGAGCGGTGCGCCCAACGGGTCGACCTGCCCTCCGTGTACGCCGGGCTCGCCGCCCTCGGCATCGAGTACGGCCCCTCCTTCCGAGGCCTGGAGGAGGCCCACCGCGGCGACACCGTCGCGCTCGGCAGGCTCGCCGCCAGGCCCGCCGCCGGCCATCTGCTGCACCCCGCGGTCCTGGACGCCGCCTTCCACACGGCCGCGCTGCCGACCGACGCACCCGAAGGACGCGCCTTCGTCCCGGCCGGGGTCGGACAACTGCGGTTCACCGGACTGCGCACCACCCCGGTCTGGGTCACCTGCGCCCTGCGCGGCGTGGACGGCGACACCGCGACCCTCGACCTCGCCCTCTGGGACGAGGACGAGCAACTCATCCTGGAGGCAAAGGGCTTCCGGCTCGCCGCGCTCTCACCACTGGACGGCGCCCTGTTCGAGACACGCTGGCAGCCGCGCCCCCGGGCCGAGGAGCCGCCCGCCGACGGCGGCTGGCTGATCCTCGCCGACGAGTCCGGCACGGCCGCCGCACTGGCCGCCCGGCTCGACGGTCTGGCACCCCATGTGATCGCCCGCCGCGGCGAGACGTTCGCCGTCGAGGCACCCGGACGATACGTCCTCGACCCGGCCGACCCCGCCCAGCTCGCCCAACTCCTCGACGACGCCTACCCGGACGGGCCACCCGAGCGGGTGGTCCAGCTCTCCGCGCTCGACGCCCCCGCCATCGGCGACCGGCACACCGCCGAGGCGGCGGCCCGGCTGGCCTGCCTGAGCACCCTGCACCTCGTACGGGCCCTCGCCGAGCGCCCCAAGAGCCGCACCCCGCGCCTCTTCGTCGTCGTGCGCGGCAGCCAGGCCGCCGGCGACAGCACCCGGGTGACCCACCCCGAGCAGGCGCTGGCCTGGGGCTTCGCCCTCGCCGCGGCACAGGAGTACCCGGAGCTCGCGACCACCCTCGTCGACCTGCCGCCGGTCGGCGGCGCCGACGAACTGTGGACCCAGCTGTGGCACGCCGACGACGAACGGCTCGTCGCACTGCGCGAGTCGGGCCGTCTCGTACCGCGCCTCGCGCGCACCCGCCCCGACGACGGCGAACCGGCCGGCACCGACGGTGTCCACCTGATCACCGGCGGCCTCGGCGGCCTCGGCCGGGTCGTCGCCGAACGACTGGTCCGCCGCGGCGCCCGCCATCTCGCCCTGATGAGCCGCGGCACACCCGACCCGGACACCGCCGCCTGGATCCGGGGCATCGAGGAGCGCGGCGTCACCGTGCACCTGCCCCGCGCCGACGTCGCCGACCGGGCCGGACTCACCGCGGCGCTGGACGCCGTACGGCACGAGGCCGGACCCATCACCAGCGTCGTGCACGCCGCCGGTGTACTCGACGACGCCACCGTGGCCAACCTGACCGACGAGCGCGTCCTGCGCGTCCTCGCACCCAAGGTGCTCGGCACCGCCCTGCTCACCGAACTCGTTCCCGAGGCCCGGAACCTGGTGCTGTTCGCCTCCGCGGCCGGACTGCTCGGCTCGGCCGGACAGAGCCCGTACTCCGCGGCCAACGCCTTCCTCGACGCCTGGGCACACCACCTGTCGCACACCGGCCGACGCGCGCTGAGCCTGGACTGGGGCGCCTGGGCCGGGGTCGGCATGGTCGCCGAGTCCGGCACCCGCGCCGCCGAGACCAGCCGCTCCGGCCTGATCGCCTTCTCCCCGCAGGACGGCGGCGAACTGTTCGAACGGGTACTGAACACCTCCCGTCGCCAGCTCGCGCCCATCGCGCTCGACTGGGAACTCCTGGGCCTCGACCCCGACGCCGTCCGGAGCCGCCCGATCCTGGCCGACCTGATCAGCCTCCCGGCCGGCGGCGGCGACACGGACGACCTCGTCGCCAAGGTCTTCGCCGCGGTCACCGAACAGGACCGCACCGAATGGCTGGAGGCGTACGTACGCGCCCGGGTCGGCGAGGTCTCGGGCGGCGCCGTGGACGTGTTCGCCACCACGGCCCTCAAGGAACTCGGCCTGGATTCCCTCATGCTGGTCCGGCTGCGCAACGCCTTCGCCCGCGAACTGGGCGTCGAACTCCCGGCCGCCGACATGTTCTCCGCCGCCGACATCCGCGGTCTCGCCCGCGCCCTCGGCGCGGCCCTGCCCGAACGCGACTCCACCGCCCGCGCCGACCAGGCCGACCAGGCGGAGGTGCGCACCGCCCAGGTGCCCGAGACCGAACTCCGGCCCGCCACCCGGGACGTCGTGCGCCTGCTGCGCAGCGCCCGGCCCGGCATGCCCGACGCGGCGCACGGTGTCGGCCTGGCCGTACGCCTCGCCGAACCGGTCACCCGCGAGACCCTCACCGGCGTCCTGGACCGGCTCGCCGCCCGGCACGCGGCCCTGCGCACCGCGATCGCCACCGGACCCGACGGCGCACGGCAGCTGCGCGTCGACCGGGAGACGGCCGAGCCGCTGCTGCGCTGGACGGCCGACACCGACCCGGACCCGGCCGAAGGGCTGCGCCTCCTGCTGGAGCCGTCCTTCGACCTCACCACCCCGTCACTGTGGCGGTTCCAGCTCCTCGACGGCGGACCCCGCGGCCAGGTCCTGCTCTTCGGCGCCCACCACGCGGTCAGCGACCTCCAGTCCCTGCTGCTGGTGGCCGGGGAGATCGACGCCGAGCTGTCCGGGACCCCGCTCGACGGCACCGTCACCAACCGGGACATCGACCTGCTCATCTCGGCCCAGCAGGGCGGCCAGGGTGCCGGCGCCGAGTGGCGCGAGGCCTTCCACGGGGTCGAGCGGCTGGACCTGACGCTCACCCGGCCACGCCCCGAGACCCGCTCCTACCGGGCGGGCAGCGTGACCCTCACCCTCCCCGACGGGCTCATGGAGCGGATCTCCGCCGCCGCGAGCCGGCTCGCCGTCACTCCCGCCGCCTTCTGCCTCGGCGCACTCACCGTGCTGCTGGCCAGGAAGCGGGAGCGCGAGCGGTTCGCGCTCGCCGTGCCCGTGGACACCCGGATGCACGCCGACGCCTTCGGCGCGGTCGGCTTCTTCGGGGTGCCCGTCCCGTTCCCCGCCGAGGCACGGGCGGCCGACACGGTCGAGGAGGTGCTGCGCCGCACCGACGGCCGACTGGAGAAGATCCTGGCGAAGGGCGCCATGTTCTCCGACGTCCTCGCCACCCTGGCCCGCCAGGGACTGCACCGGGCCAACGCGCCACTGGTGGAGGTGTACTTCAACTTCGTCCGCTTCTCCGGTGGTCTGCAACGGCTGGAAGTGCTGCCTGCCGGGACCGGCCACACCGACCTCGACCTGATGGTCACCTTGACCCCGGACGCGGGCACGGTCCGCCTCGACCACAACCTCGACATCCTGGACGCGGCGGCCGTCACCGGCCTGGGGGAGGAGTTCCTGCTGCTCCTCACGGACACGGCCCAGGACGCGTCGGGGCCGGTGCGCGTGGGCGCGGGGGCCGTCCCGGCAGCCACCACGGCAGAGCCCGAGGCGGCAAAGCCCCAGGCGGCGGAGCCCGCCGTGACGGAGCCCGCCGTGACGCGGCCCGCTCAGTCGTCCGGCATCGCCCTCGCCGCCACCTTCGCCCTCGGCAACCTCCCACTCATGTGCGGGGCCGCGCTGGAAGAAGACGGTGTGACCGTCGAGGAGGCGCCGTACCACCAGGTACTGGCCGCTCTCCAGGACCCGGCCGGGGTGTTCGCCGACCCGGCCACGGCGGTGGGCGCGGTGCTGCTGCGCGCCTGTGACCTGGCACGGTTCGGCCCGGTCGACGACACGCTCCTCACCCAACTGCGCACTGCCTACCCGGCCGCGCTGAAGGCCCTGTCCGAACGGACCCGCAAACCCCTGGTGGTCGGCTTCCCGCCGACCGCGAAGCCGGAGGAGCGGTTCCTGGAGTGGGAGCGCGGCCTGGCCGCCGAACTCGCCGAACTGCCCGGCATCGCGGTCATCCGACCCGACGACTGGACCCGCCACCACCCCGACGGCGACCCCTTCGACGTACGGACCGAACGGCTGGCCCACCTCCCGTTCACGCCCCGGTTCCAGGCGGCCGTCGCCCTGTGCCTGGCCGAGACCGTGCGGGCCGTACGGCGCCCCGCGCCCAAGGTCATCGCCGTCGACGGGGACGAGACCCTGTGGGGCTCGGTCGCCGGGGAGGCCGGACCGGAGGCGGTGGACCTCACTGGACCGCGTGCCGAACTCGCCCGCAGGCTGCTCCAGTGGCGGGCGGCGGGCGCCCTGCTCGCGCTCGTCAGCAACAACGACGAGGCCACGGTCCGTGCCGTCCTCGACCGGCCCGACAGCCTGCTGAAGGCCGAGCACTTCAGCGTGCTGTCCGCCGCCTGGGGGCCGAAGCCGACCCGCCTCGCCGACGCGGCCCGCGCCCTGAACCTCGGCCTGGACAGCTTCCTGTTCCTGGACGACAACCCGGCCGAGATCGCCAGGATGCGGGCCACGCTCCCGCAGGTGCTGTCGGTGACCTGCCCGCCGGCCGCCGAACTCGGTGACTTCTTGGCCCGGTTGTGGCCGCTCGTACCCCTGGCCGCAACTGCCGAGGACACGCTCCGGGCGGGCTTCTACGCACAGGAGCGGCAACGGGACGCGGCACGCGAACAGGCCGGCTTCGCGGAGTTCCTTGACCAGCTTGAACTGGCGGTCGACATCCGCGCGCTGGGCGAGGACGACGTGCCGCGCGCCGAGCAACTCGTCCGCCGCACCAACCAGTTCACGCTGCGCGCTCGCTCCGCCGACGGCGGCGACCTCGCCCGGTGGCGGGCGGCGGGCGAGGTGTGGACCGCCGCGGCCCGCGACCGGTTCGGCGACTACGGCCAGATCGCCCTGCTCGCCGTCCGCGCCGAGGACGGCCGCCTCGACGTGACGGCCTGGCTGATGAGCTGCCGGGCACTCGGCCGGGGAGTCGAGGAACGGCTGCTCGGCTGGCTGGCCGACCGCGCCGACCAACTGGGCTGTGCCAAGGTGCGGTTCACCGCTGAGCGAACCCCGCGCAACGTACCCGCCCGGCGGCTGCTGGCCGCGCTCGGCGGCGCCGACCAGGACGACGAACGGCTGGACGTGGTGGTCACGCCCGAGCAGCTGCGGGCCTTCCGGTCCTGGGAGCAGTGAGCGACATCAGTGACGGACAGGACAGTGCACAACGTGAAGGGCTCCCATGCGTGACGTGAACGATGACACCGCCGCCCCGGCGTACGCCGGACAGCGGGCGACCGCCGAGTCGATCGAGCGGGGCGGCGTCGGTCTCGGCGTGGCCGAGCTGCTGGCCCGGGTGACCGCGGCGGGCACCACCGCCGAACCCGCCTTCGACCGCACCGCCCTCGACGCCGACGGCCTGGCCGCCGCCATCGCCGCGACGGCCGGCCGTCACCTGCCCTCGGGTCGACTGGGCGTCGAGGCGGACTTCTTCGACGCGGGCGGTACCTCCGTGCAGGCGGTGGAGCTTGTCGCGGAGCTGGAGGAGGAGTTCGGCATCGAGGTCGACCTGGACGAGGTCTTCGCCGACGCCCGCCCGCTGGCCCTGGCCCACCGCTGGCTGCCCCTGCTGGGCGGCACCGCCGGGCCCGCCTCGGGCACGGCCCCGGCGTTCACCCCCGCTCCGGCAGCGCCGGCTGCTCCCTCGCCCGCCTCGCCGTCCGTCCAGGCCGGCCACACCCGGGCACGGCAGGAGGACCTCGACCAGATCCTCGCCGACCTCGCCCTCGCCGACCGGCTCCCCTTCACCGACGTACCCGAGCCCGTGCCGCCCCGGCGGATCCTGCTCACCGGGGCGACCGGATTCCTCGGCAGCCACATGCTGCTCGACCTGCTGCGGCACAGCGACGCCCATGTGTACTGCCTGGTGCGCGCGGACGACGAGGAGTCGGCCCTCGCCCGGCTCGGGGAGCAGCTGCGCGGCTACCGGCTGCCCTGGTCGGCGGAGGTGCGGCGCCGGGTGACCGCACTGCCCGGCGACATCCGCCGCCCGCGCCTCGGCCTGTCCGACGAGCTGTGGCACACCCTCGCCCACGAACTCGACAGCGTCGTCGGCGTGGCGGCCGCCGTGGACTTCCTGCGCGGCTACCAGTCGCTGCGCGGCAGCAACGTCCTCGGCGCGCTCACCCTCGCCGAACTCGCGGCGACCGGACGCCCCAAGCCGCTGCACCACATCTCCTCGATCGCCGTCTTCAACGAGGTCGGCATCACCTCGATGGGCGAGGACGACCCGCTCGCCCACATCGACCGCCTCGTCTCCGGCTACGACCAGTCCAAGTGGGCCGCCGAGGTCGCGCTCCGCCGGGCCCGCGACCACGGCCTGGTGGTCACGGCGCTGCGCCCCGGCGGAATCGGCGGCCACACGAAGACCGGCGCCTACAACCCGTTCGACCTCAGCAGCGGACTGACCTCGGCCTTCGGCCGCTTCCGCACCGTACCGGCGTTCCACCGCCTGAACTCCGCCCCCGTCGACTGGGTCAGCCGGGTCGCGGTCGCCGCGATCTGCGAACCGGACGCCTGGGGCTTCGACTACAACCTGACCGGCGTCCCCAACACCCTCGACGACGTGGTGGCGGACATGGCGCTCGGCGGGATGCATGTGCGCGTCCAGGACTGGAACGAGTGGCGCACCGACACCCTGGCCCGTCTCGAAGCCGACCCGGTACCCGAACTGGCCTTTCTGACCCGGGTGTTGCAGAGCTCCACCGCGCTCAAACTGGTGGAGGCCACGCTGACCGGGCCCGCGGCCCTCGGCGAGCGCACAGACGCCCTGGTCCACGCCCTCGGCCTGCCGCCCGCGGCCCGCTTCGACGCCCGCGCGCAGCAACGCACCTTCGAGAAGCTCGCCGACGACGGACTGGCCCGGCTGCCCCACAAGGACGACCAGCCCCATCTGTGGTTCAGCGAGACGACCGAGGGCACCGTCGCCCCGGTGGGCGCCACTTCCGGCACACCCTGCTCGATGGCGCTCACCCTGTCCATCGCGAGCATGTACCAGCTGGTCAAGGAGCGCCGCGTCGACGTGACCGGCGAAGTGCGGTGCGCCGCGATCCACCCCGGACCACTCACCGTGGACCACGGCGACGTCTGGATCCGCCCCGAGGAGGGGATCCCGCAGCAGCACGGTCTGCGGCACCAACTCCTGCGCTACCGGCTGCGGCTGACCGACGCCGACGGCGGCCGCTGGTGGCTGGAGGGCCGCAAGTACGCCCGCGCCCGCCGGGACCTGTGGCGGCAGACCCGTGCCCTGAGCGTGGAGATCGGCCGGGAGGGCGAGGCCGCGAGCCTGCACGGCGAGGTCGTGGTGCCCGGCGACTCCTACGTCCGCGACCAGATCGACGGCATCCGGGTCGACCCGCGGCTGACCGGCCAGGAGAAGCGGGCCGCCAAGCTGGCCTGGCTCGCCTGGTTCGGCCTGGAGATGGGCCGCGGCCTCGCGGCGCCGTTCGCCCGCGCCGCCGCGGACCTCCTCGACCTGCGCCGCACCCCGAACCTCACGGAGCACCACGGATGATTTTCAAGACCACCCCCTCCCGGACGGCCCGGCCCGGGCTCCGCAGGGTCCGCACCACCGCCACCCCGCGCCCGCTGCGCCACCGGCTCGACCCCGCCCGCGTCGAGGAGATCCCGCTGCGCACGAGCGACGGCGTACGCCTCGGCCTCACCCGGGTCGACGCCGGACCCGCCGGCGGCGCCGACCGGCCCGCCGTACTGCTCCTGCACGGGCACACGGCGTCGTCCGACATGTTCCTGCTGCCCGAGACCCGCAACCTGGTGGACGTTCTCCTCGACGACGGCTACGAACCCTGGCTGCTCGACTGGCGGGGCAGCTGCCGCCTGCCGTACAACGAGACCGGCCACCGGTACACCTACGACGACGTGGCCCTGTACGACATCCCCGAGGCCGTCGCCCACATCCGCGAACGCATCGGTGAGCGGCCGCTGTTCGTGGTCGCGCACTGCATCGGCTCGCTCGCGCTGTCGCTCAGCATGACGGCGGGACTGGTGCCCGGCCTCGCCGGAGTCGTCTCCCAGGGCGTGTTCCTCACCCCGAAGCTCGCCGGGCGCACCTCGCTGCGCATGTCGGTGGCCGGGGAACTGCTGCGCGGACGGATCGACCACATCCCGGTCGACATCCGCAAGGTGGGCCTGTGGTCCAAGTACACGCCCCTGTTCGCGCTGGCCTCCCGCAAGGCCGACTGCCCCGACCCGACCTGCCAGATCCTGCACAACTCGGCCTGGGGCACGGGCGCCTCGCTGTTCGTGCACGAGAACCTCGCCGAGGCCACCCACGACCGGCTCGCCGAACTGCTCGGCCCGGCACCGCTGTGGATCCTGCCGCATCTGCGCCGGATGGAACTGGCCCGCAGCGTCGTCCGCTGGCACGACACCGACCACCGCTACCGCGCGCTGCCGCCCAACGCGCTGGACGCGGCCGACCGCATCGACACCCCCGTGCTGCTGCTGGCGGGCAGCGAGAACGGGCTGTGGCAGGACTCGCAGCGGCTCTGCCACGAGGTGCTCGCCCACCGGCAGCCGCAGCTCGACGTGTCGTACACCGAGATCCCCGGTTACGGGCACCTCGACACGTTCCTCGGCCGGGGCGCGGCCCTGGACGTGTTCGGTCACATCCTCGAATTCCTGGGCGAACGGCGGTGACGGGGACGGGCGCGGCCGGATACCGTACCCGACAGTAACCAGGACCGCATCCAGGAGGCCCCTCATGCCGAAGCTCGAAGTCGACGGCGCCACGCTCGCGTACGACGACGAGGGCCCCCGCGACGGCGACGCGGTGCCGCTGGTGTTCGTGCACGGCTGGACCGCCGACCGGCACCGCTGGGACCACCAGGTCGCACACTTCGGCGAGCTGCGGCGGGTGATCCGGCTCGACCTGCGCGGGCACGGCGAGAGCACCGGCGCCGGGGTGCGCACCGTCGCGGAACTGGCCGGGGACGTCCTCGCCCTGCTCGACCATCTCAAGATCGAGCGCTTCGTCCTGGTCGGTCATTCGATGGGCGGGATGATCTCGCAGACCATCGCCCTGTCCCACCCCCAGCGGGTCGAGCGGATGGTCCTGGTCAACTCGATCAGCCGGATGACGTACAGCCGGGGCCGGGGCCTGCTCATGGGTGTGTCCACGCTCGTGCCGTACAAGCTGTTCGTCGCCGCCAACATCCAGCGGGCCTTCGCCCCCGGGTATCCGCGCGAGCGGATCCGGGAGTACGTGCGTGCCTCCGCCGCCACCCCGCGCGAGGTCGTGATGACGCTGTACGGCGCCATGCGGGCGTTCGACGTCCTCGACCGGGTCGGCGAGATCCGTACCCCCACCCTGCTGGTGCACGGCTACCACGACATCCAGCTGCCGCTGAAGCAGATGCTCCGCATGGCCAAGGCCTACCCGGACGCCGAGGTGCGGATCATCGACGCGGGCCACGAGCTGCCCGTGGAGAAGCCGGCCGAGCTGACCGCGGCCCTGGACCGGTTCCTGACCGCGCGCGTCTGACCCCTTCGCCGTCCGTCGGTCCGGCCGGACCGACGGACGACTTGGCTTGGTTTGGCGAAGTGTTTGCTCATGGCCGGTTCCCGGCGGGACCGGCCCGGCAGAGTACAGCCCAGTATGCCTCCTGCAGGCAAAACCCGGCCGAAAGGAGCGGCCGGGGCGGCCGCCCGGCCCGTCACCGCGTTGACCCTGCCCCGTGTCTGGCGCACGCTCGTCATATAGGTGCCGGATACATCCGGTCCGCGGGCCGGAGGCTGGAGGCAGGACATGTGCGGCATCACCGGCTGGGTCTCCTTCGACCGCGACCTGCGCGACGAGGCGGCCGTACTGGACGCGATGACCGAGACCATGGCCTGCCGTGGCCCCGACGACCGCGGCACCTGGGCCGAGGGGCCCGCCGCCCTGGGCCACCGCCGGCTCGCGATCATCGACCTGCCCGGGGGCCGGCAGCCCATGACCGCGAGAACGCCGGACGGCACCGTCGCGCTCGTCTACTCGGGGGAGACCTACAACTTCACCGAACTGCGCCGTGAACTCGTGGCCCGCGGCCACCGGTTCACCACCGACTCCGACACCGAGGTGGTGCTGCGCGGCTACCTCGAATGGGGCGACACACTCGCCGAACGCCTCAACGGCATGTACGCCTTCGCCGTCTGGGACGGCCGCCACGACAAACTGGTGATGATCCGCGACCGCATGGGTATCAAGCCGTTCTACTGCTACCCCACGTCCGACGGCGTCCTGTTCGGCTCCGAACCCAAGGCGATCCTGGCCAACCCGCTGGCCCCGGCCGAGGTCCGGCTGGACGGGCTGCGCGAACTGTTCACCATGATCAAGACCCCGGGGCACGCGGTGTGGTCGGGCATGCGCGAGGTCGAACCCGGCACCGTGGTCACCGTCGACCGGGCGGGCCTGCGCATCCGCGCCTACTGGCGCCTGGACACCCGGCCGCACACCGACGACCGCGACACCACCGTCGCCACCGTCCGCTCCCTCCTGGACGACATCGTGCGCCGCCAGCTGGTGGCCGACGTCCCGCGCTGCACCCTGCTCTCCGGCGGCCTCGACTCCTCCGCCCTCACCGCGCTCGCCGCCCGCCGGCTCGCCGAGGACGGCGAGAAGGTCCGCAGCTTCGCCGTCGACTTCGTCGGCCAGACGGACAACTTCGTCGCCGACGAACTGCGCGGCACCCCGGACACCCCGTTCGTGCACGACGTGGCCCGCCTCGCCCGCACCGACCACCAGGACATCGTCCTCGACGCGGGGACCCTGGCCGACCCCGGCGCCCGGCAGAGGGTGATCCGCGCCAGGGACCTGCCGATGGGCTTCGGCGACATGGACGCCTCGCTGCTGCTGCTGTTCCGGGCCGTCCGCGACCAGTCCACGGTCGCACTGTCCGGGGAGTCCGCCGACGAGGTCTTCGGCGGCTACCTCCAGTTCTTCGACGAGGAGGCGCGCAACGCGGACACCTTCCCCTGGCTGGCGATGGCCGGGCGCCACTTCGGGGACGACTCCGACATCATGCGACCCGACCTCGCAAAGACCCTCGACCTGGGCACCTACATAGCCGACGGCTACCGTACGGCCGTCTCCGGCGTCCGCCGCCTCGACGGCGAGAGCGACTTCGAGTACCGGATGCGGTGCATCTGCCACCTCCACCTGACCCGGTTCGTGCGCATCCTGCTCGACCGCAAGGACCGGATGAGCATGGCGGTCGGCCTGGAGGTCCGCGTCCCGTACTGCGACCACCGGCTCGTCGAGTACGTCTACAACGCTCCCTGGTCCCTGAAGTCCTTCGACGGCCGGGAGAAGAGCCTGCTGCGGGAGGCCACGGCGGACGTCATCCCGCGCTCGGTGTACGACCGGGTCAAGAGCCCCTACCCGTCCACCCAGGACCCGCGCTACGGCCTCGCCCTCCAGGAACAGGTGAAGGACCTCCTCGCCCGCCCCGACCACGCGGTCTTCGGCCTCGTCGACCACGAGAAGGTCAGCGGGGTCGCGTACCGCGACGCCCCCGTGAGCACCCAGGCGGCCCGGCACGGCCTGGAACGCACCCTCGACCTGGCGACCTGGCTGGACATGTACGCGCCCCGGATCACGTTCACCTGACCGAGGAGCCGGGACCGGTCAGCCGTTGCCGAGGGCCCGGTCGGCGGCCGCTGCCGTCGGCTGCCACCAGGTGGTCACCGGCTCCCACACGCGGATCGTGTCACCCGTGCCGAGCCCGTGCGCGGTGAAGGGGCTGCCCCGGTGGGACGGGTCCGCGGCCACGATCAGCATGTCCGTCCGGCGGGCCTCGGGGTCCTTCGGGTCGACGATCGTACGCACGGCCGCGTGCGCGGTCGCGCCGGCGCCGAGGCGGTACGTCCCGCCGCGTCGGTCGGGTGTCGGCAGGGCCGCGCCGTCCAGGTCGCGGAAGACCACGGTGGGCACGAGGTCGACGGTGCACGCACTGCGGCCCCGGTTGGTGACGCTCATCCGCACCACGGACGGATCGGCAGACGAGGCCCGCGCCCGGACCGTCAGGGACTTCTCCGGACAGCTGCCGGCCGCGGCATCACTCGGCGGCGCGGCGGCCAGCAACGCCGCCGTGGCCGACACGGCCGTCAGGGCGGTGACGCAGGAGCGGGTGACAGGAAAGCGCATGACGGGTTCCCTCTGTTTCCCTCTGTTCGATCTGTTCGATCTGTTCGATCGCGTACGGGCGGATTCACGGCGTGGACCCGGCGCTCGGGTCCGCACCGCAGGAGCTGCCGCTCGGCGGCAGGGAGCCGTACAGCAGGAAGTCGTCGACCTTGCGGTGCACGCACTTCGACGAGGAGTACCCGGTGTGCCCCTCGCCCCGGTTGTCGAGCACCACGGCCGACGGCCCGAGCCGCGCGGCCGTCTCCACGGTCCAGCGGTACGGCGTGGCCGGGTCGCCGCGCGTCCCCACCAGCAGCAGCTTCGGCGTGTCCAGGTTCTTCACCTCGTCCCGGATGTAGTCCGTGCCCTTCGGACGCCCGTAGCACATCAGTACCTCGGTGAGCCGGGACTCACCGAACACCGGTGACGCCTGCTGGTACCGGGCGCGCAACTGCCGCAGATCCCGGGTGATCCGCGTGTCGGTCGGCCGGTCCGGGTCGTCGGCGCAGTTGACCGCGACCAGCGCCGCCATCAGGTTGTCGGACGGGATGTCCGCGGCGTCGGTGAGCGAGCCGGTGCCACTCGTGCGCGGCCGGGCCATGGTTCCGTAGGCGAGGTGCTCGGCTCCCCGGGTGCTGCCGTCGTCGACCAGGGAGGCCACGGCCCGTTCCAGAGTGGGCCACTGGGACCTGCTGTAGAGGGCCTGGCCGATGGCGCGGACCAGGTCCTGCCCGGTGAACGTGCCGCCGAGGTCCCCGGGTACCGGATTCGCGTCCAGCGACCGCACCAGCCGCACCACCCGGTCCCCGGCCTGCCGCCGGTCCTGCCCGAACGGACAGCCGACGTCGGTCACGCACCAGTCGAGGAAGTCCTCCAGCGCCGTCTGCTGCCCCTGGGCGCCGGCCACGCCCTGCTCGGCCATCGACTCGGTCAGCGTGTCCACGCCGTCCAGCGCCATCCGGCCGACCCGGCCGGGGAACTCAGCGGCGTAGACCGCGCCCAGCTTGGTGCCGTACGAGAAGCCGAGGTAGTCGAGCTTCCCGTCGCCGAGGGCCTGCCGTATGACATCCATGTCCCGGGCGCTGTCCACGGTGCCCATGTGGGCCAGCACCGGCCCGGAGTGCTCGGTGCACTCGGCGGCCTCCTGCCGCAGCCAGGTGAGCGCGGCCCGCGGGTCCTTCACGTCCAGCTCGCCCTGTGCCGCCGTCCCGTCCGTGTCGTCGGCGCCGCAGCTGACGGGCGAGGACCGGCCGACGCCGCGCGGATCGAAGGTGACCACGTCGTATTCGTTGGTCAGGCCCATGAAGTCCTTGCCGCTGTGGGCGAGGCCGCTGATGCCCGGGGCGCCGGGCCCGCCGAAGTTGAGCAGCACGGAGCCGCGCGGCTTCCCGCTCGCCCGGTAGCGGGCCAGTGCCACGTCGAGGGTGCCCGCGCCGGGCTTCGCGTAGTCGAGCGGGACCGTGACCTTCCCGCACTCCAGATCCTTGGGCATCCGGTCGCCGGTGCACCGCGACCAGGTGACCTTCTGGTCGTAGAAGCGGGACAGGTCGGGCCGCGCGACAGTGCCGGACGCCGCCGCGGGCAGCCCCGCCCCCAGCAGGGCGAGAGCGACCGCTCCGGCGCCCGCGCAGCGCCCGAGGGCGGGCCGCCTGGGCAGTTTGGCCGGCATCGATGCCTCCAGGGACGTCAAGCTGCGGACCGGGGGCGATGTCGTCGGGGGGCAGCGTCCTCGCTCACGATATGCGGGCCCGCCGGGGCCCGCCTCCGGGCGGGCGGCCTCGCACGAAGTGCCGTACTCTGCCCGCGCCCAGCCACTCGATGGGGTTGAAAGGCCGATAAGCCATAACTCGGATGGTGCGCCCGCGTTTACTCCGACGCGGGTGAGTGCCCGTGTCCATGTCTGGAAGGCAGGGAACTTATGACGCCCATGACCCCGATGAGAAGGGCCACGCGGAACGGCGTGATCGCCGTCGCGGCCGCCTCCGGCGCGATGGCCGTGGCGATGCCGGCGCACGCCGACTCCGCCGCGGCCGGCTCCGCGGACGGCTCGCCCGGACTGCTCTCCGGCAACACAGTCCAGCTCCCGGTGCACGTCCCGGTGAACGTGTGCGGCAACACCGTGAGCGTGGCGGGACTCCTGGACCCCGCCGCGGGCAACACCTGCGCCAACGAGGGCGGTGGTACCGGGGCGGGAGCCGCCGTGTCGCCCGGCGGTGCGACCGCGGACGGCGGCGGGAAGGACTCACCGGGCGTGCTCTCCGGCGACACCGTCCAGCTCCCGGTGGACATCCCGGTGAACGTCAGCGGCAACAGCGTCAACGTGGTCGGCGTGGGCAACCCGGCGACGGGCAACACCTCCGTGAACACCCCCGGCGACCACCCCGTGCCGCAGCCCCCGGCACCGCCCCGGACCCACCGCACCCCACCCGCGGCGCACACGCTCATGGGCCCCCCGGCCTCCGCGACCCTCGCCCACACGGGCTCGGACTTCGCCGTACCCGCTGCCGCGGGCGCGGCGTTCGTCGCCACCGGCGCCGCCCTCTACCGGCGGTTCCGCCCGCGGCAGGAGCGCTGACCGGGTCCGCGCCGAGCCGGTAATCCCGTTTACCCGGGCCACCCGGGGATGCTGGACTACGCCCATGGATCATGCCTCGGTGCTCGCCCGCTACGACCGCGAGATGCGTGAGGGTGCACGGCCCGACGGCCCCGGCGCCCGGGTCGAGCGCTCAGGGAACGTGGTGCGGCAGGTCGCCGACGCGCACGGCTGGAACGGTGTCGTCTGGTCCGATCTGGACCAGGCCGACGCGGACCGCGCGATCGCCGCCCAGATCGCGTACTTCACCGGCCTCGGCCGGGCCTTCGAGTGGAAGCTGTACGGGCATGACCGTCCGCACGACCTCGGGGCGCGGCTCGTCGCGGCGGGGTTCGTTCCGGAGCCCGAGGAGACGCTGATGGTCGCCGAGGCCGCCGGCCTGACCGGTGGCGCACGGCCGCCCGAGGGGATCCGGATCGTGTCCGCCACCGATCCGGCCGGGGTCGACCTCGTGGTGGACGTGCACGAGCGCGCCTTCGGCACGGACGGAACCCGGCTGCGGCACCGGCTGCTGGCCAGGCTCGCCGCCGACCCGGACACGCTCGTCGCGGTGGTCGCGCTGGCCGGCGACGAGCCGGTCAGCGCGGCCCGCATGGAACTCGTACCCGGCACCGGGTTCGCCGGCCTCTGGGGCGGCGGGACGGTGGAGGCCTGGCGCGGGCGGGGCCTCTATCGAGCCCTGGTCACCCACCGCGCCCACACGGCCGCTTCCCTCGGCTACCCCTACCTCCAGGTCGACGCGGGCCCCATGAGCCGCCCCATCCTGGAAGGCCTCGGCTTCCACCCGCTGAGCACGACGACGCCGTACGCGTACGAGCCCTAGTCGGTTCCTCGGGTCCTTGTAGATCTTCACCGAGTCGGTGGGGCTCTGGGGGGCTTCCGACAGAAGCCCCCCAGGTTTCCAGCTGTCTCAGCGGTTCACCCTCGAGCGGTCCAGCGCGGCGACACCCACCGCCGCGAGGCCGATCTGGATGAACCACTCGACCCAGTCGGGGCCCTTGGTGTCGGCCACGCCGAACCCGGCGGCGATCGCCGAACCCAGCAGCGCGGCCACGATGCCCACGACGATGGTCCACAGGACGCCGATGTGCTGCCGTCCGGGGACGACCAGGCGTCCCAGCACGCCGATGACTATGCCGATGACGATGGCACTGATGATGCCCGAGATCTCCATCTCCGACCCTCATTCCCTCGAGGTTCCCGCTGCTAAGGAATCTGCCCCCGGGAGCCGGAGTCAGTCCGCTGCTGTTCGCCTCACGGGAATGCCATTGCCCTCAGGCATGCGACGCGTCATCCCGCCGGGACGGTCCGCTCCGTCGTGTTCCAGCCGGACACCCGCACGCTCGGCGCGGAGCCGTGCAGATCAGTCGTCCGGTAGCGGGCGGTCAGGGTCAGCGACTCGCCCGGCCACAGGCTGACGAGGTTGTCCGACCAGCGCACGGGGAGCACCGGCCTGCCCTGCGCGTCGACCAGATGGAGGTCCGTCAGCAGGGACGGGGTCTTCTCTCCGCCGGTGTTGCGCACGGTCACCGTCGTGGTCGATACGCCGTCCGCCGACTGTGTCGACGCGGTCGCCGAGACCGCGGCGTCGGCCATCGAGCCCAGCCCCTTCAGATCGGCGTAACCGGTGGTCGGCGTGTAGTACCAGTCGGTGTGCGCCCAGTCGAGCCGGTCCGCCTCGGCGGAGAGCCAGTACACGTTCCGGCTCACCTCCCGGCCGGTTGAGTCCGTCAGGACCAGCCGCGCGAGATACGTCGTCGAAAGCCCGCTCACCGACGAGGGCAGGGTGAGCGCGGTGGTGTGAGCGCCGTCGCCCTTCACCGACACGCCGTCGACCGTCTTGTCGTACTTCTGTGTGCCGTCCGGGTTGAACAGTGTGGCCCGCACGGTGAGCCCGTCGGCGGGTGCGTGCCGGTTGCCGACCACGACGACCGACCGGTCGTCGTACGAGTACTGGACGTGCACCGGTTCATTGGCCTTCTTGGCCCCGAAGTACGCGCCGCCCTGGTCCAGATAACGGTCCATCAGCTGCCAGTGCAGTGACGTCCAGCCGCTGTTGAACATCCAGTAGACCACCCCGGTGGACGGCTTCGAGGGGTCCGTCTGGTTGCGTCCGTACGCCTCGTACTGGGCCCGCACGTTCTCGTACTGCGCGAGCTGCGCCTTGCGCACGTAGTCGGTGAGACCGGTGGGGGAGCCGTACCGCGCGGCGAGCGCGGCGTCGTAGATCTTCAGGGTGCCGAACACCGGCGACGGGGAGCGGTGGTACTGCCTGAGGTCCGGGTTCTTCCAGAGCGTGTCCAGTTCGGCCGGCGTCATCATCCGGCGCAGGGTGTCGAGGGTGGGGATGTCGGGACCCGCGCTGGTCTCGGAGTTGAAGCCGGCCGCCCCGCCCTCCCGCTTGTCGTACCAGTAGGCCGGCGGCACCCAGTCGTAGGGGCCGGTCATCTTCATGCCCGAACTGCCGAGCTGGGGTGAGGACTTGGCGGAGGCGGCGGCGACCACGGGGGTCGGCCAGTCGGCCGCCTTCAGGGCGTCCAGGTAGTTCTTCTCGATCGTCGCGTCGGGCGCGAAGTCACTGCCGATGAGGAAGGAGATGACGCTCGGGTGGTCGCGCAGCCGCGCGGCCTCGGCCGCCATCGACGCCTTGGCCACGGGGTAGTCGGCGTCCGTCCACGGATCGCCGGACTCGCCGGTCCCGTTGACCTGGCCCTCCCACTTGTCGCAGCACTCCCAGCCGGGCAGCGTGAGGACGCCGAGGCGGTCGGCGAGGTCGAAGAACTCGTCGGGCTCGATGTGGCCTTCCAGGCGGATGGCGTTGAGGCCGAGATCGAGCGCGTATCTGAGGCGGTCCTCGGCGTACCCGCGGTCCCAGCGCAGGAACTCGTCCGGTGACCAGCCGCCGCCCTTGATGAGCAGCCTGCGGCCGTTGATCCGGTACTGGCGGGCGCCGTCGGAGTTCAGCGGTGCCTGGACGTCGCGGACGCCGAAGGTCTCGTGAGCGGTGTCCGACACCGTGCCGGCCACGGACACGGACAGCTCGAGGTCGTACAGGGGTTGCCCGCCCATGCCCGCGGGCCACCACACCTTGGGTGTGGTGAGGCGCAGGCCGGGTGTGTCGGCGGGGGTGAAGGCGACCGTCTTCGTCTCGTGCGCGGCGAGTTGCACCGACCTGGTGAGGGGTGTCCCGGCGGCCTTGCCGGTGACCTGGGCCGTGACGTCCCGGTCCGAGCCATTGTGGACCCGTGCCTTCACCGTCAGGTCGGCGGACGCGAGCGAGGGGACGTCCAGCTCGGTCGTCACGTGGGCGTCCCGCAGCGTGAGCGGGCCGCCCCGGCGGACGACCACGTCACGGACGATGCCCATGTTCTCGTCGGGCGGCGGCTGGAGCCAGTCGATCCAGCCCATGGTCAGCTTCTTGTTCGGCACGTTCGGCTGGATCCGGAAGGCCACCGTGTTCGTGCCGCGCTTCACCAGCGAGGTGATGTCCAGCTCGTGCCGGGTGTAGGCGCCGGACACCTCCGAGGCCCGGGCCACCTGACGGCCGTTGACATACACGTCCGCCGCCGAGATCACACCGCTGAAGTCGAGCGAGGTGCGCTCGTCGGTGTCCGCCACCTCGAAGTCGGAGCGGTACCACCACGGGACCTGGAAGTCGGCCTTGGGGATCTTCTGCTGGTTGGTCGAGTAGAACGGGTCCGGGTGGACGTGCTCGGCGAGCAGTGCGGCGAGGACGGTGGAGCGCGGGCCCGCCGGATACCAGCCGGCGGTCGGGTAGCCGGGGGTGGAGACGTCCGACGCGGAGTCGTCCACCTTCGCCGTCGACTGGATCGCGTATCCGGCGAGCGGTGTCGCGGTGCCCGCCGCCGACGGTACGGAGGTGACCCGGGCGCGTGTCGGGGCACTGAACAGGGCGCGTTCGTACGCCGGTTGCCGGGACCCGGCCCAGGCGGTGGTGGACAGTGCGCCGAGCAGGCCGAGGGCGACGGCGGCGGAGGTGAGGCGAGGAGGCACGGGAACTCCAGGCTGTAAAGTTAGGAAACTTTACTAACCTGTCTCAAGCTAGGGCGGCGGGACGATCATGTCAATCACCGCCCGGAGCCGCAGCCACCCGCGCCGAGCGGCATCACGTCCTCACCCGGTCGGCCCGACGCCACGGCGTCGGCGGCGGCGATCGCGCCGTTCTCACGCATCCCTGACGCATGCTTGACGCCGCCAGCAAATCATCTCGCAGCAGGCCTTCTTGGCCCTGCCGGTCCGCAGCGCCGCGTCAGGAGTTCCCGTGTCCGGTAGCCCGCCACCCACGGGCGGCTTCGTCCGCCGTGTCGGTCTCTTCCAGGCCACCGCCATCAACATGAGCCAGATGTGCGGGATCGGTCCGTTCGTCACCATTCCGCTGATGGTCACCGCGTTCGGCGGTCCCCAGGCGGTCCTCGGGTTCGTGGCGGGCGCGGTCCTCGCGCTCTGCGACGGCCTGGTCTGGGCCGAACTGGGCGCTGCGATGCCCGGCTCCGGCGGCAGCTACGTCTATCTGCGCCAGGCCTTCCAGTACCGTACGGGCCGGCTGATGCCCTTCCTCTTCGTCTGGACGGCGATGCTCTTCATCCCGCTGATCATGTCCACGGGCGTGGTCGGCTTCGTCCAGTACCTGGGCTATCTCGCGCCGGGCCTGGGCAGGACCCCGGGCGACCTGATCGGGCTCGGCGTCATCGCCCTGGTCGTGATCCTGCTCTGGCGCGGCATCGAACACATCGCCCGGATCACCGCCGTGATGTGGACCGTGATGATCAGCTCGGTGCTCCTGGTGATCGCCGCCGCGGCAGGCCACTTCAGCCCGCACCTGGCCTTCACCTACCCGGCGGACGCCTTCGACCTGACCGGCGACCACTTCTGGACCGGTTTCGCCGCGGGCCTGACCATCGGCATCTACGACTACCTCGGCTACAACACGGCCGCCTACATGGGCGCCGAGATCAAGGACCCCGGCCGCATCCTGCCGCGCTCCGTCCTCTTCTCCATCCTCGGCATCATGGCCATCTACCTGCTCCTCCAGATCGGCACGCTCGGTGTCGTCGACTGGCACCGCATGACCGACCCCGGTGACATCGCCGCCACCTCCGTGGCCTCGGCGGTCCTGGAACGGACCTGGGGCAGGGGCGCCGCGGACACCGTCACCGTACTCATCCTGATCACCGCTTTCGCCTCGGTGTTCACCGGCCTGCTCGGCGGTTCGCGGGTGCCGTACGACGCCGCCCGGGACCGGGTCTTCTTCCGGCTCTACGAGAGGCTGCACCCGAGGCACCGCTTCCCGACGCTGGGGCTGGCGACCATGGGGGCGATCACCGCCGTCGGCTTTCTCATCGGCCGGCACACCGACCTCGCCACGCTGATCCAACTCCTCACCACGGTGATGGTGATCGTGCAGGCGCTGGCCCAGATCGTGGCCCTGTCGGTGCTGCGCAGACGGCAGCCCACGCTGCGTCGTCCCTACCGCATGTGGCTGTACCCGCTGCCGAGCGCCGTCGCCTTCGCCGGCTGGTGCGTCATCTACGGGTACGCCGACCGGAACTCCCCGGGCCACCACCCCGTCGAGTGGTCGCTGGCCTGGCTGGCGCTCGGCTGCTTGGCGTTCGCCGTCTGGGCGAGGCTGGAGAGGGCGTGGCCGTTCGGCGCGAAGGAGATCGCCGAGGAGTACGTCACCGCCGCCCCGGCGCCGGACACGGAACGGGCCGGCACCTGACGAAGGCCGGTCCGCCTCGGGCGGACCGGCCCACGGTGTTTTCCTTTCCTCTGTCCTCACCTCATGGCATGGGGGTGCGCTTCGCCGCCGTACCGGCACACACCAGCCCCAGGATCACGGCAAGGGCGCCGATGATGACGTTGTTCAGTACGACGCCGGTGTCGGGGTTCCTGCCGACGATCCAGGGCGCGATGATCATCCAGACTCCCATCGCACACATGGCCCAGCTCAGGCCGTACATGCGGTCCGGGGCCGTGGTGAAACCGAGCGCCAGCAGGCCTATCGCGATGCCGACGATCAGGTTGTGCGTGACGAGCGCGGGCTGGCTCGTCGTGTAGTGGAGGATCCACGGGGAGGCCGCGCAGTACAGGCCGAGAAGGAACACCGGTCCGTCCACGAGCGCGACATCGCGTCCGCCGAGCATGCGGGCGTAGCGTTCCCGCATTTCTGGGGCATCGGGGTGGCTGGATATGTCACCTCTGTGCGAGACGTTGGCCATAACTCGTCTCCTTTGACTTGCAGGCCTGACCGCGTCTGGTGCGGTGCGGTGAGCGCCGCTAGAACCTATTCTGCCCTTATTTCACTCTTATATGTAGAGGTGGGGTGGTTCTGGGTGAGGCCACGCGTCACTCCTGCCTCGCGCACCGTTTGTGCGTCGAAAGTGACCGACTCCTGCTCGAACCGGTCCCGCAACCGGTGCAGCCCGCGTCGCGCGTGACTCTTGACCGTGCCCAGCGGCCACCCGGTGCGCGCCGCGATCTGAGCCTGGGTCAGATCCTCGTAGAAGGCGAGGCGCAGTACCCGTTGCTGGGAGGCCGGGAGCCTGGCCAGCTCGTGGCGGACCAGTACCCGGTCGAGCACGGCCTCGGGCCGGCCGGTCACGGCGCCACCGGGCGGCAGCGCCGACCCGGCGGCGGCGACCAGCTCCCCGCGCCGGGTCCGCGCGGCCAGGGCGTCGGCGATCCCGCGGCGGGCGATCCCGACGATCCAGGCCCCCAGCGGCCCACGCTCCGGCCGGTAGCCGTGCCGCCCGCGCCACACCCCGAGGAACACCTGCTGGGTGACGTCCTCGGCCTCCCCCGGGTCCCCGAGCGACCGCAGAGCCAACGCGTACACCAGTGCGGACCAGCGGCGATGGACCGCGGTCAGACAGTCGTCCGCGCCCGCCACCAGAGCCCGCGCCAGTTCCTCGTCGGCGCGACGCGCCCCGACGGCCCGCTCCTCGCCGGACCGCCGCTCGGCCGGGTACGTGGTCATCTCCGCGGCTCCTCACGTGCGACTGTGCCGCCGCCATCGTGGGATCCCGCTTCCACTGCACTCAACCTGCGTCGATCGTGCGTCGTATAGTCGCCCCATGAGCGCGTACCCGGCCACGGACGGGCCGGACACGGACACGGATGCCGGACTGACCACCGGTGCCCTGGCCCGCAGACTCGGTGTCTCACCCACCACCCTGCGCACCTGGGACCGACGCTACGGCCTGGGCCCGGCCCGGCGCGCCGACGGCCGGCACCGGCGCTGGACACCCCGGGACGTGGCGACGCTGGAGACGATGTGCCGACTGACTTCCTCCGGGGTACCGCCCGCCGAGGCCGCCCGCGCCGCGCTCGTGACGGCGGCGGGAGACCGGCCCGCCCCGGCCCGGGACAGCGCGGCCCGTGAGGCCCCGGCCGGGCGTTCGCGTGCGGCCGGACCGCCGCCACCCGGTGACCTGCGCCGGGAGTGCCGGGGTCTGGCCCGCGCCGCCGTGCGCCTGGACGCCGCGGCCGTCGAGGACCGGCTGACCGACGCGGTCGCCGCTCACGGCCTCGCCGTGGCCTGGCAGGAGGTGATGGTGCCGGCCCTGCACGCGGTGGGACGCAAGTGGGCCTCGTCCGGCGACCGTTACGTCGAGGTGGAGCACCTGCTGTCCTGGCACGTCTCCACCGTGCTGCGCGGACACACCCGCCGTCCCCGAACACCCGACGCCACCGCCCCCGGCCCGGTGGTCCTCGCCTGCGCACCCGGCGAGCAGCACACCCTCCCGCTGGAGGCGCTGAACGCCGGGCTCGGCGAACTCGGCCTGCCCACCCGGATGTTCGGGGCCGCCGTACCCGTCGAAGCACTCACCGCCGCGGTACGGCGACTGGGCCCGGCCGCGGTGGTCCTGTGGGCGCAGGCCCGCTCGACCGCGAACCTGCCGCTGGCCCAGCACGTCGCCGCCACCGAGTGGGGCATCAGGGGTGCGCGCCGACAGCCGCTGGTACTGCTCGGCGGACCGGGCTGGGCCGGCCGCCCGGCGCACGGCATGGTGCGCCCGACCGCACTGCGCGACGCCCTCGACATCCTGTCCGGAGCCCACCGCGGCTGATCCGGCGGGACCGCCGACCGGCGCTCACTCCTGCCCGCGGGCCCGCTTGAACCGGGCCAGCCCCTCGGACAGTTCGACGATCGGATCCGGGTAGTCGAGCGCCGCCCGGTCCAGACCCCGGAGCTTCCACGGCTCGTGCACCGCGGGACCGCTGACCCCGGACAGCTCCGGCACCCACCGCCGCACGTAGACGCCGTCCGGATCGTGCCGCCTGCCCTGGGTGACCGGGTTGAGGACACGGTTGGGCCGGGTGTCCGTGCCCGTGCCCGCCATCCACTGCCAGTTGAGCTGGTTGTTGGCGACGTCCCCGTCCACCAGCAGGTCGAGGAAGTGCCGGGCGCCCACGCGCCAGTCCACGTAGAGCGTCTTCGCCAGGAAGCTCGCCGTCAACAGCCGGCCCCGGTTGTGCATCCACCCCTCGTGCCTCAGCTGGCGCATGGCCGCGTCGACGATCGGATAGCCGGTCCGGCCCTCGCGCCACGCCTCGATGTCGTCGCCCGCCGTACGCTCGGTCCGCCACCGGTCGTGCTTGGTGCGGTAGTCGGCGGAGGCCGCCTCCGGCCGCGCCGCCAGCACCTGCCGGTGGAAGTCGCGCCACGCGAGCTGCCGTACGAACGCCTCGCCGCCCGGACCGCCCGCGCGCCGCGCCCGGTGCACGGCCTCGACGGGGGAGAGCGCCCCGAAGTGCAGGTGCGGAGAGAGCCGGGAGGTCGCGTCGCCCGCCAGGTCGTCGTGCCGGTCCTCGTACGCGGCGACGCCCGCGCGCAGCCAGCCGGTGAGCCGCTCGCGGGCCGCCCGCTCGCCGCCCTCGGCCAGCCCCTCGGACACGCCGGTCACCGCCGACCGTACGGGCAGTTCCTCGGATCCCACCCCGTCCGGCACCCGCACCGCGCGGGGCGCGTCGAGCGGTTCGCGAAGCGGCTGCCGCGACCACTGGCGGTAGTACGGCGTGAACACCGCGAAGTGGCCGGAGGCGGCCGGAGCCACCGTGCCGGGCGCGACCGCCGCGGTCACCGTGTCGTGCACGAACAGCCGGCGTCCCGCCGCCTCCAGGGCACGCCGCAGCCCCTCCTCCCGCCGGTGCGCGTAGGCACTCACGTCGGCCGCCAGATGCACCTCGTCGGCGTCCGTCTCGGCGGCCACCCCGCACACCTCCTCCACCACGTCCCCGGACCGCACGATCAGCCGCCCGCCGCGCTCGCGCAGCCCCGCGTCCAGATCGCGCAGACAGTCGGCGAGGAACGCCAGCCGGTTGGGCACCGCGAACCCGGACCGCTCCACCGCCCGGTCGCGGACGAACAGCGGCACGACGTGGCGCCCGCCCTCCAGGGCGGCCCGCAGCGCCGGTTGGTCGTGCAGCCGCAGGTCCGAGGTGAACAGGACGACCGAGACATTCATGGGGACGGCTCCGGAGAGATCGTGCGGACGGTGACTGCTTCCTGAGCGGTGCTTCCGGCCCCGGGGCGTCGGCGGATGCAGGCGTCAACGGGCGGGTGAGTGTTCCTCCCTGGGGACGAGGACGGGCGGTGCCTGCTCCGCCGCGCGGGCGATGTTGCGGGCCATCCCGCCGAACACCAGCGCGTGGAACGGCGACAGGCTCCACCAGTAGACGTGACCAAGCAGCCCGCGCGGATGGAACAGGGCACGCTGCCGGTACCGGCAGCGCCCGCGCCCGTCACGCTCGGCGCGCATCTCCAGCCAGGCCGGTCCCGGCAGCCGCATCTCGGCCCGCAGCCGCAGCAGCCTGCCCGGCTCGATCTCCTCCACCCGCCAGAAGTCCAGCGAGTCGCCCACCCGCAGCCGCTGCGCGTCCCGTCGGCCGCGGCGCAGCCCCACGCCGCCGACCAGCCGGTCCAGCCACCCGCGTAGCGCCCAGGCGAGCGGGAACGAATACCACCCGTTGTCGCCGCCGACCCCCTCGATCACCCGCCACAGGTCCTCGGACGGGGCGTCCACCCACGCCTCACGCCGGTCGCTGTAGAGACTGCCGCCCGCCCAGTCGGGGTCGGTGGGCAGCGGGTCGCTGGGGGCGCCGGGCACCGCTGCGGACGACCAGCGGGTGGTCACGCCGGCCTCGCGGATGCGCCGCAGCGCCAGCCGTACCGCCTCGTCGAAGCCGACCGGGTGCCCCGGCGGGTCGGCCACATACCGTGCGATGTCGTGCTCGCGGCAGACCACCTCGTGGCGCAGCGACTCGGTCAGCGGCCGGGCGATGGACGCCGGGACCGGCGTGACCAGACCCACCCAGAGGCTGGACAGCCGGGGCGTGAGCACCGGCACCGGGATGATCACCCGGCGGGGCAGGCCCGCCACCTCCGCGTACCGCAGCATCATGTCCCGGTAGGTCAGCACGTCCGGGCCCCCGATGTCGAAGGTCCGGCTGACGTCGTCGGGCATTCGGGCGCTGCCGACCAGGAAACGCAGCACGTCCCGTACGGCCACGGGCTGGATACGGGTGCGCACCCAGCTCGGGGTGACCATCACGGGCAGCCGCTCGGTCAGGTAGCGCAGCATCTCGAAGGACGCGGAGCCCGATCCGATGATCACCGCGGCCCGCAGCACCGTCGTGGGCACCCCGGAGGCCAGCAGTACACGGCCCACCTCCACACGGGACCGCAGATGCGGCGACAGCTCGTGCTCGGGCACCCCCGCCGGGGCGAGTCCGCCGAGGTAGACGATGCGGCGTACGCCCGCGGCCCGCGCGCACTCCCCGAAGATCCTGGCCGCGCGCCGGTCGGTCTCCTCGAACCGGCGGCCCGTGCCGAGGGAGTGCACCAGATAGTGGGCGACATCGACGTCCCGCAGCGCCTCGGCGACCGACGCGGCGTCGGTGACGTCTCCGCGTACCACCTCCACCTCTCCCGCCCACGGGTGGTCGCGCAGCTTGCCCGGAGACCGGGCCAGACAGCGCACCCGGTAGCCGGCCGCCAGCAGCTCCGGCACCAGCCTGCCGCCGATGTATCCCGTGGCACCAGTCACCAGACAGCGCGGCGCCGCTTCGGCCTTCTCACGGTCCATGGCTCCTCGGTCCTCCGCGTCGACGTCCCCTCCCTCACTTCTCTCCCACTTCCACCCCGAGTGCCCAAACGGATGCGTCGTACATGTCCGCACCGATCCGGGGCAGTCGGTACAGCACACGCCGCACGGTCCGAGGGGGCCGTCGACAGGGGAGGTGGACCACCACCATGAGCGCGAAGGTGCTGGAGCGGTTTCCGGCCGGATCACCCCGAGGATCGTGGCCGGCCGAGGAGTACGCGGCCGCCCGCCGTGCCGCGGGCGAGCCGGCCACTGTCGTGATGGACCTGATGACCGACGCGTTCCTGGTGGTGGTCCCGGCCGAGGAGGACGCGGCCTAGCAGGCCCTGGCAGCCTCTCGCAGCTCCCTGGCAGGTCAGGCAGGTCGGCAGGTCACCCCCGGGTCGGGTCGCCCTCGCCGGAGCCGGACAGCGCCGCCAGATGGGCCTGCCGAACCGGGGCGGTCTGTCCCTGCACCAGCAGGAACATGGCCTCGCGGGCCAGCCGCTGGGCGGGGCTGCGCAGATCCATGGCACGTCCGCCGCCCGCCACGACGGCCGCGGTGGTGATCGTGCGCATGATGTCGTAGGCCTGAGTCCTGACCGCCAGACGTTCCTCGACGTGCTCGTGCGGAACCGGGTGGTCGGCCAGCGCGTAGGCCCGGCGCCGGACCTCGGCCAGGCGCTCCCGCAGCGGGCGCGCCGCACCGGCCCCGTCCTCGGTGCCCTCCAGCAGACCCAGGGCCGCGGTCGCCAGCCCGAAGACCGCCGGGGAGGCGTTGGCGCTGCGTGGGATGTCGGTCCGTGCGAACGTCTCCCTCGGTACGCGCAGCACCACGGACTCCTCCGGCAGCCACAGGCCGTCCAGCTCCAGGGAGACCGTCCGGGCGGCGCTGAGTGCCGCCAGCCGCATCGGCGGCGAGGGACGCAGCCCCGGCTGCTCACGGGCGTCGACGAAGGCGAACACCACGTCGTCCCGTTCGGAGAGGCCCGCCAGCAGTATCACGTCGTTCAGGCCCCAGCCCGTGTACCAGGGCACGGTGCCGTCGAAGCGCCAGCCGCTCCGCTCGGCGGTGGCCCGCACGGGTACCCGGGGGAAGGCGCGGACGTGCGCGTAGGCGATCCCGGCCAGCAGCTCACCGGTCGCCAGCGGACGCAGCAGCCGTTCGCGCACCGGTGCCTCCGACCTCGCCAGCAGCTTCACCGGCGTGTGGTGCTGGGTCTGCACGAACCAGGTGGAGCAGCACGCGCCCGCCAGGATCTCCATGATCTCCCGGGCGACGGAGTCGGGTGCGCCCGCCCCGCCGTACTCCGGCGGCGCGCTCACCCCGAGCAGCCCGGAACGCCGGATCGCGTCGATATGGCTCACGGGTACGCCCTCCTGGTCGACCTGTCCGGCCAGCGGGGCCAGCAGATCGTCCGCGAGTCCGCGCGCCGCGCTGACGAGTGGGTGTGCTGCGATGGTCATGCGGGGATTCTCCCGATCGGTCGGTGCGGCGGTGTCGATCCGGGGGCCCGCCGTTCGTGTAGGAGGTGACACGCACCCCGCGGACCCATACCCCGCGGTCTTCACCAGTTTCCGGAGGACGAGATGAAGCACTACCTGCTCAGCGTGGTACAGCCGGCCGGCGGACAGCCGCCCGCCCCCGACGAGCTCGCCGCGATCATGAGCGACGTCGAGGCCTTCAACCAGGAACTGCGCGACGCCGGCGCCTGGGTCTTCGCGGGCGGTCTGCACGGCCCGGAGACCGCCACCGTGCTGCGCCCCTCGGGCAGCGACATCCTGGTCACCGACGGGCCGTACGCCGAGGGCAAGGAGTATCTGGGCGGTCTGTGCCTGATCAGGGCCGCCGACCTGGACGAGGCGCTGGAGTGGGGCAGGAAGGCAGCCGTGGCCACCACCCTCCCCATCGAGGTGCGCCCCTTCGCGGATCCGCACTGATGCCACGGGCCGCCGAGGTCGAGGCCGTCTTCCGTACCGAGTACGGACGCGCGGTCTCCGTCCTCGTCCGCTTCCTCGGCGACATCGACCTCGCCGAGGAAGCGGTCCAGGACGCCTTCACCACGGCTCTGCTCAAGTGGCCCGAGAGCGGGGTGCCGCCGAGCCCGGCCGGCTGGATCATCACCACCGCGCGCAACTGCGCTATCGACCGGCTGCGCCGTGAGTCCTCCCGGGACGCCCGGCACGCCGACGCCGCCCGGCTGTATGCCCGCGACGCACCCGCCGAGGAGGGCCCCGTGCGCGACGACCGGCTGCGCCTGATCTTCACCTGCTGTCATCCCGCGCTCGCCCTCCAGTCCCGGGTCGCCCTCACCCTGCGCCTGCTCGGTGGGCTCGACACGGCCCAGATCGCGCGCGCCTTCCTGGTACCCGAACCCACCCTGGCCCAGCGGCTCGTGCGGGCCAAGGCCAAGATCCGCGACGCGGGCGTCCCGTACCGCCTGCCCCGTGACGCCGACCTGCCCGACCGGCTGAACGGCGTACTCGCCGTGGTCTACCTGATCTTCAACGAGGGATACACCGGGGATCCCGCCCTGTGCGCCGAGGCCGTACGCCTCGGACGGCTGCTGCACGGCCTCATGCCGGACGAGCCCGAGGTCACCGGACTGCTCGCGCTGATGCTGCTGATCGAGGCGCGCCGCCCGGCCCGGTTCGGCGAGGACGACGTGCTGGTGCCGCTGCCCGAGCAGGACCGGGCCCGCTGGGATCGTGACATGATCGCCGAGGGGCAGGACCTGGTACGGCGCTGCCTGCGCCGGAACCGGCCGGGGCCGTACCAGATCCAGGCAGCCGTCAACGCCGTGCACAGCGACGCGCCGACCGTCGGGGCCACCGACTGGCGGCAGATCCTGCGCCTGTACGACCAGCTCCTGGCGCTCGCCCCGAACTCGGTCGTGGAGCTGAACCGGGCCGTCGCGGTGGCCGAGGTGGAGGGACCGGGGAAGGCTCTCGGTCTGGTGGACGCCCTGGACCTCGGCGCGTACCACGTGCTGCACGCGGTACGCGCCGACCTGCTGCGCCGCCTCGGCCGCACCGCCGAGGCGGTACGGGAGTACGAGATCGCGGCCGAGCTGGCCGTGAGCCCCGCGGAACGCGAGCACCTCGAACGGTGCCGCAGGACCCTCGCGGACTGAGCTCAATTCCCCTTCGAACTTCGTTCCGAACTCCGTTCCGAACTTCGGGATTTCGGCGTGCGTCAACCTCTGTTGCCCGGACCCGTTCACCGGGCATGGTGACATGCACCTGACTAACTGCCCGAACGGAAGGCACCCGCATGCGTACCCCACACGCACTGCTCGCCACGGCGGCCGCGCTCGTCGCCGCGGTCGTGACACCTCCCGCCCACGCGGCCACCGCGGCTCCGGCCTCCGGGGCCTACTACGTGCAGAGCGCCGTGACCGGCTTCAACGCCGCCGACAGCGGGGGAGCGGTCGTACAGCACCCGCCCAGGGGCAACGAGGACCGCCAGCAGTGGAACCTGCGGGCAGCCGGATCCTCGTACGTCCTGGAGAGCACGGACACGCCCGGCAGCTGCCTCGGCCGCGCCGGGGACCAGGCCCGCACCGTGGCCTGCGCGAGCGCCGACGCCGCCTGGGAGATCGGGCCCGTCGGCGACGACCGTTACACGCTCAAAGTCCCCGGCGGAGAACGCTACTTGACGGTCGCTCCCCAACCGCCCGGCGCCGGTTACCCCGATCAGCTGGCCGTCGGCACGTCCGGCACCCTGGCCGCCTGGTATCTCACCCCCGTCGCCCCCGCCACCAGCCCGATGCCAGCCCCGGACAAGCGCACCCTCGACCAGGTCACCTTCCTCACCGCGCACAATGCCTACGCCAACGGAGTCGACGGCGGCTTCGCCCCGCCCTTCGTGAACTTCTTCCCCAACCAGACCCGCGGCATCAACCAGCAACTCACCGACGGAGTGCGCGGGTTCATGCTGGACATACACCAGACGCCGGACGGCGCCATCCTGTGCCACAACAGCTGCACCCTGGTCAGCCGACCGGTCGCCCTCTGGGTGGACGTGCAGAGGATGGTCGACTTCCTCAAGTCCCACCCGGACCAACTGGTCACCGTCTTCATGGAGGACTACGTCGACCCCAGCGTCCTGCGCTCCGAACTCGCCCGTGTCAACGGCCTGTCGGACGTCCTCTACCGCCCCGACCGCACCGGCGTCCGGCAGAACGGCTGGCCCAGGGTGGCCGACCTGATCGCCGCGAACCAGCGGCTTCTGATCTTCACCGACCACAGCCGCTCCGCCGACGAGGCCGCCGGACTGACCCGGGACAGCTTCGGCGTGATGTACCAGCGCGAATGGACCGTCGAGAACTACTGGTCCATGGGTTCGGGCATCGGCACCTCCGACTGGACCTGCACCAGCCGCTGGGGCGACATCCCGCTCACCCACACCGAGCCGGCCTTCAGGCCGCTGTTCGTCATGAACCACTTCCGTGACGTCACCATGGGCGTCACCGCCCAGTCGGACAACACCAAACTCGCCGACCGCGCCCAGCGGTTCTGCCAGCCCGCCGCCCGCAAGAAGCCCAACTTCCTCGCCGTGGACCGCTATGACCTCGGCAACCCGGGCTCGGCCGTCGCCAACCTGAACACCTACACCTATCCGTGAGCCGCCCGCGTCCGCTTCCCGGACGTGTGCGAGACTCCGCCGATGACCTCCGAAATGATCACCGCGGACGCCGCGGGAGTCTGGAACCTCGGTGAACTGCCCGTCAACCGCGTCGGGTTCGGCGCGATGCGACTGACGGGCAGCGCGGCCTTCCACCTCGGCGCACCGAGCGACCGCGAACAGTCGATCGCCGTTCTGCGCAAGGCGGTCGAGCTCGGTGTGAACCACATCGACACCGCCGCCTTCTACTTCTCCTCCCTGCGCTCCGCCAACGAACTCATCAACAGCGCGCTCGGTCCCTACTCCGACGACCTGGTGATCGTCACCAAGGTCGGACCGCACCGCGACCAGCACGGCGAGTGGGGCACCCCGGCCCGGCCCGACCAGCTGCGCGGGCAGGTCGAGGAGAACCTGCGCCAGCTGGGCCGCGACCACCTCGACGTGGTCAACCTTCGCCGGACCGGCCGTCAGGAGTCCATCGCCGAGCACTTCGGCGCCCTCGCGGAACTGCGCGACGCGGGACTGGTCAGGCACCTCGGCATCTCCGGCGTCGGGCCGCACCAGCTTGCGGAGGCCCTGGAGATCGCACCCGTCGTATGCGTGCAGAACCGCTTCGCCGTCGACCGGCCCGGCCCCGTCGGCGACGAGATGCTGCGCATCTGCGGCGAACGGGGGATCGCCTTCGTACCGTTCTACGCCGTCGCCGGAAGCAGCGGACCGCGCGGCGCCACCTCCGACCACGACGAAGCGGTGCTCGCCGTGGCCGGGGACCACGGCGTGAGCCCCGCACAGGTACGTATCGCCTGGACCCTCCACCAGGGCCCGCACGTTCTCGCCATCCCCGGCACAGGCAACCCCGGCCACCTCGTGGAGAACGTGGCCGCGGGAGCACTGCGCCTCACCGCGGACGAACTGAAACGCCTGGACGACAGCCGCAACGGCTGACCCCGGTTGCGGCCGCCGGGACCCGTTCTTCTCACTCGGCGTACGAGGGCGTGTGGACGTCGCTCAACCCCAGGTCCTCCAGTGCTGCAAGGTCCGGACTGCGAGCACTACCTGGTGAAGGACACCCTTGCCCAGCCACCTCGCCCCCAACTGGCCGGTCTCCAGAACGTTTTCGGTGGAACTCCTACGGATACAACGGATAGGTTGAGATCGATTGGAACGACTGGGGTCACACTTGCTGCGGGGGCTTGCCATGGTGACGATCGCTGGTTTTCTCGGCCTGCTCGCGGGCCTGGTGGGCACGCTCGTCTGGGTCCTGCTTCGGCGCGGCAACCGGCCGACGGAGAACGCGGACGGGTTGCTGATCGAGGAGGCGCGGCGCCAGAGGGCCGACCGCGACCGGAGGTCCTTCAACGCGCTGGCCCAGCACAATATGACGCCCACCATGGGGGACAGCTACCACACCAAGCACTGACCTGCACCGCGCGAAGCGGCACCACTAGCTGACTCGTGAGAAGCAACTTCGTCGCCGAAACGCACGTCTGCCAGTGGGAACGGAACCAAAACCCACTGACCCATGGATGAACGGAGCTTTTCGGTGCTCGTAGGACTGCTGACCGCCGTGGCAGCATCAATCTGTTACGGCACCGGCTCCGTCCTGCAGGCCGTCGGATCACGGAAGTCCGCCCGCCGGGAAGCCGCCGCGGGCAGCGTGACCCAGCACGGCGGCCCGAGCCTGTCGTCCACCGCGAAAGCGGCTATGACCGGCGAGTTCATAGTCGGGTCCATCCTGGATTTCGTCGGCTTCGGGCTCGGCGCACTGGCGGCGCGCCTCCTGCCGCTCTTCCTGTCGCAGACCGTGATCAGCGCCAATTTGGTGATCACGGCGGTGCTGAGCACCAAGCTGCTCGGTATCCGGCTGAACCGTGCCGAGTGGACCTCGATCGCCGTGGTCTGCTCGGCTCTGGTGCTGCTGGCGACGGCGGCGGGCCCGGAAGGCAGCGGCGCCACCCCGGTCTCCACGCACTGGTGGCTGCTGGGGATCGCCCTGCTTCTGACAGCGGGCGGCACCGTGGCCGTACGCCTCCTGGGCGGGCGTGCCGCGATCCTGGCAGGCCTGCTGTCCGGACTGGGCTTCGGTGCCCTCGGCATCGGGGTCCGGGTGCTGAACGGCATCGATCCGTTCGACGTGCGAGCGCTGCTCTCCGATCCCGCGCTCTACGCGATCCTGGTGGCCGGCATCGGCGGCATGTATCTGCACACGGTCGCCCTGCAGATCGGCTCGGTCAACGGCGCCACAGCCGCGCTGGTCGTCGGTGAGACCGTCCTGCCGGGCATGATCGGCGTGCTGTGGCTCGGCGACGCCTCCCGTTCCGGCTTCACCTGGGCGGCGATCACCGGGTTCGTGCTCGCCGTGTCGGGCGCGGTGGCGGTGGCCTGGTTCGGGTCCCCGGAAGGGCACGGCGGCCCCGCGACGGCGCCCACGACCCCCACGGAGGACGCCCGGACACCCGCAGGGGTCTGACCCGGAGACTTGGGGCTGAGCAGCCGGTCGTGGCTGATCCACGAGGTCGCGAGGCGGCGCCGCAACTGGCAGTCATCGCCGTGGCCGCCGGGCTGCGCGCCCCTCCTGGGGGCACCGTGACCTGGCTTACCGGTCGGCTGCGGCCGGTGCTCGCCCGGGCTGCGGAGCTCGGCATGGTCGAGGCGGCTCTTGGCGCGGAGGCCGCAGCGAATTCACCGCAGATCGTCGCAGAGCGCGTTGACGATGGAACTGGTGCTGGCCCCACCCTGCGGCACCGGGACTACCCCCGTCCCGTCCGGATGGTCTTCCCATGGCCGCGCGTACCGCCGACTCCGTACGTTTCTCCGGGTCGGAGCAGTCTCTCGGCGAGACATTGGAGAAGGACATGGCTCAAGCCGGCGTCATCACCCTCGGCGGCACACCGTCGCCGCCGGACGCGTCCGGCACCCGGACGACCGGAAGCGACTTCGCACCGCTGCTACGGCTGGCGAAGCAGCGGGTCTTCTCAGGCGCCGCACCGGATGGTACGTGCGCACGATGACGGCGAACGGACTGGCGCGAGCGGCCACCGAGTCCACTGTGATGATCTTGGCGTGCATTATCGTCGGCTGGTACTGACGCAGGTGGACGTCGGCCTCCACCTGGTGTACACGGAGCTCCACTTCGAGGCGTAGGCGACGGCCGGTGAGTCTGAGCAAGTCATGTACAGGTGCTGTGCAACACCACTCCGAAGACTGGGAGTCGTGACTTCGAGCAGCACTTCCGACTCCACCGTCCGCCCCTGCACCCGGGAGATGGCAATGATCCACCTGCCCTGCTTCGGCTCACCGCCCGCCCGTCGGCAAACCGAGTGCGCGTGCGCACCCCACTTCTGATGGCGCGGCCGCCCACCGTCCGTAACGGATCTCACCGAACCCGGCGGTGCCACCGGTACGGCAGGACGATCTGAACCAATACCGGAAATCAGGCCGCGACGAGCTGCTGTTCGCGGTCCGGCGTCTTGACCTTGGGCTTCTTGTTCGGCAGCGAGAGCCGGAAGACCTTGTGCCACGCGGAGAACACCTGCTTGGGCAGTGGCCCGGTGACGTACTCCAGCTCGTACTTTTCGAACAGCGCGCGCACCTTCACCGCGACCTCGGCGTACCGGTTGCTCGGCAGGTCCGGGAACAGGTGGTGCTCGATCTGGTGCGACAGGTTGCCGGTCATGAAATGCATGGCCCTGCTGCCGCTGATGTTCGCCGAGCCCATCATCTGGCGCAGGTACCACTGGCCGCGCGTCTCGCCCTCGATCGACCGGCGCTCGAAGACCTGCACGCCCTCGGGGAAGTGCCCGCACATGATCACCGAGTGGGACCAGATGTTGCGGACCAGGTTCGCGGTGAACGTGGCGCCGAGCGTGGTGAGGAACGACGGGCCCGACAGCAGCGGGTGGATCACGTAGTCCTTGAGCACCTGCTTGCGGATCTTGCGGCCCACGGCCTTGGCCCGCGCGCGGAACTCCGGGTTCCTGCGGCGGCGCTTGTCCAGGTTCTTGCCGAGCTCCAGGTCGTACGCTGCGATGCCGTACTCGAAGAAGCAGGCGTTGATGAAGTTCCACAGCGGCTGGCCGAGGTGGATCGGGTGCCACTTCTGGTCCTCGTCGACGCGCATGATGCCGTAGCCGAGGTCGTTGTCCTTGCCGATCACGTTGGTGTACGTGTGGTGCAGCTCGTTGTGCGAGTGCTTCCACTGTTCGGCCGGCGAGACGTGGTCCCAGTCCCAGGTGGTGGAGTGGATCTTCGGGTCCCGCATCCAGTCCCACTGGCCGTGCAGGATGTTGTGGCCGATCTCCATGTTGTCCATGATCTTCGCCACGGACAGACCGGCGGTGCCGAGCAGCCACGCCGGCGGGAAGAACGAGAACAGCAGCACGCCCCTGCTGGCCAGCTCGAGCTTGCGCTGCGCCGAGATGACCTTACGGATGTAGGCGGCGTCCTTCTCGCCGCGGCCGGCGATCACCTCGTCGCGGATCGCGTCCAGCTCGCGGCCGAGCTCCTCGATCTGCTCCGCGGTCAGGTGGGCGGTGGGGTCGATGGCGGTCAAGGTGCTCCTACCGTTCGATGTCGCAGGGGCCCGCCGCGGCGGACACGCAGGTCTGGATGAGGACGCCCGGCTCGGCCTCGGTGATCTCGCCGGTACGCAGGTCGCGGACGGCGCCCGCCTTGAGCGGCGTGATGCAGCCGAAGCAGATGCCCATGCGGCACCCGGAGGGCATGAGCACGCCCGCCTCCTCGCCGATGTCCAGCAACGGCGTGGCTCCGTCCGCGTCGACGGTCTTGCCGGTGGCGCTGAACGTGACCTCGCCGCCGTCGCCGGCCACGACGATGCTGGGGCGGAAACGTTCGGTGTGCAGGCGCTCTTGTACGCCGTACTCGGTCCAGTGCGCTTCGGCGGCGTCGAGCAGGCCCGCGGGCCCGCAGGCCCAGGTCTCGCGCTCGGCCCAGTCGGGCACGAGTTCGTCGAGACGGGCGATGTCGAGCATGCCGTCCGTGTCGGTGTGCACCTCGGTGAGCCGCAGCTTCTCGTCCGCGACCAGGTCGTGCAGTTCGTTGCGGAAGATCACGTCTTGCGGCTGTGGCGCGCAGTGGACCATGACGACGTCGTCGAACTCGGTGTCGCGCAGCATGCCCATCACGGGCGTGATGCCGCTGCCTGCCGTGAGGTAGAGCACCTTGGCGGGCTTGGCCCGCGGCAGCACGAAGTCACCGGTCGGCTGGTCGAGCTGGATCAGTGTGCCCGGCTTGGCCCTGCGGACCAGGTGGTTGCTGACCTTGCCGTCCGGGATCGCCTTCACGGTGATCGTGACGCGGCCGTCCCGGCGGTTCGTCGGCGAGGTGATGGAGTAGGCACGCCACAGGCGCACCCCGTCGACGTCGACCCCGATCCGCACGTACTGACCGGCTGTGTGGCCGCGCCAGCCCCGTCCCGGCCTGATCACGACGGTCGCGGCGTCACCCGTCTCGGGGTGCACGGCCTCGATGCGCCCACGCAGGTCAGCGCCCGCACGCAGCGGGCTGACCAGGTCGAGGTAGTCCGACGGCAACAGCGGCGTCGTGACCATCTCCAGCAGTTTCCACGCCCTGCTGCGGAGGGCTGCACTCGTCATGACTCCAGCTTGCTGTGCCTCAAGGCGTAAAGTCCTGACCGCAGGACGTAAATCTGGTCGGCCGAATTGTTCGTAGGGAACAAAAACGTGAGCCATGCAATCCGGAGGGCCAGCGAACTGGCCTTGGATGAGACGACGGTCACCGCACTTCGGGCCGCGCTGAAGACCACCGCCGACGAGATCGTCCAGGCGATCATCGACGAGGTCCCTCCCTACGCCAACGCCCTTTCGGGCCGCATGGGCGGCACCATCCGCCGAGCCGTCCGCACCGCCCTGGGGCACTACCTGGACCTCGCGAGTGGGAACGCCACAGGCGGCGACGCCGGTGACGCGGCCTACGAGCTGGGCCGCGGCGAGGTGCGCGACGGCCGTTCGATGGACGCCCTGCTCGGCGCCTACCGCGTCGGCGCCCGCGTGGCCTGGCGATGCCTGGCAGCGGGTGCCGTACCCGCGGGTCTGCCCGCCGCCGAGGTCGCCAAGTTCGCCGAGCTGACCTTCGCCTACATCGACGAGCTCTCCGCGGCGAGCGCCGCGGGCCACG
Source organism: Streptomyces sp. NPDC086787 (assembly GCF_044745865.1). Lineage (NCBI taxonomy): Bacteria > Bacillati > Actinomycetota > Actinomycetes > Kitasatosporales > Streptomycetaceae > Streptomyces > Streptomyces sp. NPDC086787. The sequence continues at coordinate 91,739 of NZ_JBIVBC010000012.1, forward strand.
CCGACGAACTGGCTGCCCGGGGCAGGGCCCACGAGCGCCACCTGGAACACCTGGCCCGTGACCTCCTCGCCGGCGCGAGCCCGGACGTGCTGCGGGCCTCCGTGCAACGGGCCGGGTGGCAGCCTCCGGTTTCGCTGACTGCGGTCCTGCTGCCCGCCGCCCAGGCCCGGCCCGCCTACCGCGCGCTCGACCCGAGCACCCTCGTCCTCGACGATCTGCCGGACGCCACCGGTGTGCTGCTCGTCCCTGATGCCGACCGACCACACCTCTTGCGGCGGCTGACCGACCGCACCGCCGTGGTCGGCCCGGCCCGGCCATGGACTCGTGCGTCCGCCTCGTACGCGCGAGCCGTACGCGCGCGCTCCCTCTCCGCTGACATTCGCGACACCGAGGACCACCTGCCCGAGCTGGTGCTGACCGCTGACGCGGACGCCTTCGCGGACCTGCGTGCCCGAGCCCTCGCACCGTTGGGGACCTTGTCCGCCGCGACCGCACGGCGGCTGGAGGAGACATTGCGGGCGTGGCTGCTGCACCAGGGCAGGCGGGACGAGGTGGCGGCGGCGTTGTTCGTCCATCCCCAGACAGTCCGGTACCGGATGTCGCAGCTGCGGGAGCTGTTTCCGGATCTCGCATCGCCACAGCGGGTCCTTGAACTGACACTGGCGGTCGGTCTTCGGGTCAGCTGACGTGTACTTCGACCACTCCGACCGTCCACGCCGACGTCCGCGAGCAGTCCGGTCGGGGCGCTGTCTCCGAGAAGCACGGTGGCGGATACGTTTCGACTGGATCCGGTGTGGACGATGCGCGCCGGGCTGCAGCTGGGTGACCGGCATGGCGGCCGGGCCGGATCACCAGGGGTGGGGGGCCAGACCGCTCGCGCAGGGGACCAACGTGATTCTGCGACGGCGACGGCCTCGTGCCCCCTTCCGGCGACCGACCGGGCCGGCCTCGCGCACCGCGCGAGGGATGATGGGGGTGGAACGACGGAACGTGAGGTCAGGAGTTTCCATGGCGAAGCGGGTTCACCGACCCCGTGAGGATGCGGAGTTCGATTTCATCCTCGGGATGAGCGGAGTTCCGGTCCTCGCGTACTTCACCGGGACATGGCCCAAGGCGATCGAGCCCTGCCGGGTGATGGACGTCGTCGTGGGTGGCATCGCCGACGAGTACGCGGGCCGCCTGACGGCCGTCCGCGCCGACATCACGCGTTGTCCGGCCGCAACCGAGCGATACGGAATCACCGGAGCCCCCTCCTGCGTCCTCCTGAAGGAGGGAGAGGCGGTGGCGCACGGCACGGGGCCCATGACCATCACCGAGGTACGGAAGTTCCTGGACGACCACCTCTGAGCGGCCGCCGCCGCTGCGACACGTGGCCGCGACGCCCGTCACGTCTCGTCCATGGAAGCTGCGCCGCCTGAGACACCCTGGGGCCGAGACACCCCCACGGGTCACGTGACCCCGTCCAGCGCGGTCGGGTCGGCAGCTCAGGCATCGTGGAACAGCCGACTCGCGCACGAGTTCGCCGACCTTCGGAACACCCCCGCGCCCGCGGGGAAATTTCGTCGATTGGGCCGATCCGGATCGGTGCCGTACTGTTCACCGTACCGACGCGGGGTGGAGCAGCTCGGTAGCTCGCTGGGCTCATAACCCAGAGGTCGCAGGTTCAAATCCTGTCCCCGCTACTCAGACGTGAAGGCCCGGTTCCACCGGGCCTTCACTGCGTGTGGGCCCGTGTTGAGTGCCCATGATCAGCCGACGGTGCTGGCCATGTAGGTGGGCTTCGAGAGCGTCTGTCGCTCAGCAGCGCTTTGCAGCCACGGGAAACGCGGCTGGGCCCCTTCGGACCGGCGACCGACGGCATCCTCACAGCCGATCTGACCGCGGCGGACTGTCCCTCAGCGTGAACGGGCGGGCGTCGGGTACGTGCCCGGCGCCCACCCAAGGGTTCACACGCTCGTGATGCTGAAGGACTGGTTGGCGCCGTAGTGGCACGTCCACAGTCGCGCGGGGGCGCCTGCCTGCGTGCTCCAGTCGGCTATCTCCAGGCACTTGTTCTGGACGTACGTGTAGTCCGTGGCGAGAATGTCGTTGCCGTAGAAGAGCTGGTTGAGGCCGTAGTGGCAGTCCCACTGGTTGGCGGCCGCACCGTTGTTGCGCGCCCAGCCGCCGATCTCCAGACATTTACCGCTGTTGGCGTTCACGTAGTAGTACGACCCGACGGGCGCGTCCGGCGAGTAGTAGCGATGCCATTGCTGGTTGGCGCCACCGGTGCAGGGCCACTGGCGGACGGCCGCGCCGTTCGCCGTGCTCCAGTCCGCCACCTCAAGACACATGCCGGAGTGGTTCGCACGGACAGTCACGGTGGATGCGTAGTAGACGGACGACGTGGCCTGAGCCGGAGCGGCCGAGAGGCCGAAGACGAGACCGAGGGAGGCGGCAAGAACAAGCAGGCCGTGCTGGGCACGGACGAAAGCGGTGGGCTTCATGGTCCTCTGCAATCGAAAAGGGAGAGTCCGGCGAGCTGCCGGAAAGCGCCGCTCATGATCGCATAAGCTCGCGACGCAACTGAGCTTATATACCGCCCACTTGGGCCGTGAGACGCCGCGCGGACCGGCCGGTTGGCGGAACCGATTCCTCCGCTCATCTGTCCGGCGGGCACTCGGGAGCGGTCAGGATCGAAGCCTGAACCGTTCAGCTGGAATGCACCTCATGCACGCAGGTAGCGAACGAGTTCCGCCTCGTACTGTCGGCCACGCCGCATTCCGGCCGGACGATCGAGCCGCAGCCGCACCGCTTGCCGGTGCTCAGCGGCGGTACGCGGTTGTCGCGATCTCGATGAAGGATCGGATCAACGGGTTGGTGTCACCCTCGTTCCACACCGCCACCACTCGGCTCGGTGGCATGTCGATCAGCGGCACCACGGCGAGCTCCGCGGGCAGGTCGTGGCCGAGTGGGGCCAGACCGACCGTGCCGTTCCACAGCACGGCCTGCAGGCATTCCTGGACGGCGCGCACCACTGGGCCCTCGCGCGGCCTGCCGCCGTTCCAGTACGACTGCCAGACAGGGTCGGTGCCCTGCGGGAACTGGAACCAGCGGCGGTCGCACAGGTCGGCCAGCCGCAGCCCGTCGCGGCAGGCCAGCGGATCGTCGGCGCGCAGGACCACGCCGACCGGATCGGTCCGCAGCGCACGCACTGTCAGGGCAGTCTCGTCGAACGGCGCCCGAGTCAGCGCGACGTCAACCAGTCCGGCGCGCAGCCCGCAGGTCGGGTCGGTCAGATCGGTGTCGCGGATGCGGATTTCGACGCCGGGGTGGTGTCGGCGATAGGCGGCAGCCAGCTTGGCCACTCCCGGGTCGGTGCCGTCGCCCAGGATGCCGATGGCGATGGTCGCGGCACCGGCTGCCGCGCTCACGCGTACCCGGACACGGTCGGCATGGTCGAGCAGGGCCCGCGCCTCGTCGAGGAGCACCGCGCCCACCGGAGTGGGCGTGACGCCGGCAGGCGAGCGGGCGAAGAGCAGGGCCCCGACATCGGCCTCCAACTGCTTGATCGCCCGGCTCAGCGGCGGCTGACTCATGTGCAGCCGGGTGGCGGCCCGGCCGAAGTGGAGTTCCTCGGCGACCGCCACGAAATAGCGCAAGGTCCGTAGCTCCACGCTGCAACAATACCCACGAGGTATCGGCGCTGCCGGACAGGTCTTGGACAGCCCTGGAGCCCCGGCGGTGAACTCGTGGGCATGACCGAAGAAGAGAAGACAAGCGAGCCGCAGACCCGCCCCGCTGTATCGGTGACGGGTCCCGGCGGCGGCGAGATGATCGTTCTGGGTACCACGCGCATGCGGGTTCTGGAGGACGGCAGCCACACCGGGCACCGCCTCGCGATCGCCGAGTCCGTCCTCGCCCCGCACACCCAGGGACCGCCGCAACACCGGCACGCCCGACACGACGAGGGCTTCTACATCCTGTCCGGCACCGTGCGGTTCACAGTCGGGGACGAGGAACACGACGCCGTCACGGGCACGCTCGTGATGGTGCCACCCGGTACCCCGCACACCTTCGCCAACCTGACCGACCAACCCGCCGTCATGCTCAGCACATTCACCCCCGACCTGTACGTGCAGTACTTCCGGGACCTCCAGGAAGTACTCGCCGACGGGCGGCCGCTGACGCCACAGGCCAACATCGACGCGATGAGCCGCTACGCGACCGAGCCCGCCCCCGACCCCACCTGATGCCGATGGCACGGCCCGGTCGCCGGGCCTTCACCAGAGCTCTTCAGGGCTCTTGTGGAAATCGACGCGATAGACGGGTCCCGTGAACCGGTGGCCCATGAACGGAAACCATGAACATCGCCTACTGGATCGTCGCCGGACTGCTCGCCGTTTTCTACCTCTACGCAGGCACGCTCAAGGTGATCCGCAGCCGCGATCAACTCCGGCCGATGATGACCTGGGTCGACCGCATACCCCTGCCTGCCCTCAGGGCACTGGGGACGGTCGAGATTCTCGGCGCGACCGGCCTGATCCTGCCGCCGCTTACTGGCATCGCTCCCTCGCTGGCCGTGGCCGCAGCCGTCGGCTTCGTACTCCTGCAGACCGGTGCGACCGCCGTCCATCTGATTGGCGAAGACCGCCGGATCGCACTCAACGCAGGGCTCGTCGTTGCCGCGGCCGCAGCCATCTGGCCGGCCACCCGACTGTGATCGAGCACGGCACTCGACCGGTGGATGCCACTACAGGGTCGGCCACCCACGGCCCTGTCGATCCGGTCCTGGCGGACCCACTTGCCAGAGCTCGGCACCCCTCCTCCCGAGAAGGTCGCGGTGTCCGTGGACGCCGATGTCGTCGCGCTGCGCCGGGGTGGCAGTGGTGTGTCGCTGAGGGCGGTCGGCGGGGCGGCCCGCCCCGCCGGAAGCGGCTGGAAACGGGGAGGAGTCAGTCCCGTAGCGCCATCCGCACCTCCTTCGCCAGCAGTTCGGCGTAGTCCCCGGCCCAGCGTTCGATCGTCGGGCCGTCCCACAGGTCGGTCGAGTACTCGACGTACCCGGCGTACACGTCGGCCACCGGGATGAGACCGAGGCCGAACTCTCCTCGTGCGGCAGGGACGGCGAGATCCTCGACGGCGACTTCCAGGCCGGGCAGTTCGATGTCGGCCTGCAGGGAGCTCTGGAAGTGGAAGCCGACGGGGACGCGGGCGGGCACGTCCATCCCACGCTCCTCGCGCAGCAGCGCGGAGAGCTGCCACAGCGGCATGATGTGGTCGACGGCCGCCGCCGAGGTGCGGGTGATCCGGTCGATGAGCGTGGTGAAGTCCGGGGCGTCGGCGGGTCGTATCCGCAGCGCGTACGCGGAGGCCGTGCATGCCACCAGCGTCTCGGTCTCTCGGCCCCGGCGGTTGGCGTAGGGCACGCTGAGCATGACGTCCGGCTCCCCGGAGAGCCGGCACAGCAGTGTGCCGAGGGCCGCCGCCGTGACCGCGAACGGTGTCGTGCCGCGCTGCTTGGCCAGCCGTTCGACGTCGTCGCGCACGTCGGCGGGCACCGTGAACACCACGGCGTCTCCCCGTCCGCTCAGCTTCTCCGGACGCGGCCGGTCGAGCGGCAGTCCGTGGACGAACGGGGCGCCGTCCAGTTCGCGGCTCCAGTAATCGGCTTTCGCGCGCAGCTCGGCGGGAGTGGGCGCGTCGTCCCGCTGCCGGCGGGCGTACTCACCGGGCTGCGGCGCGGGTTCCGTGAGGGTCGGCGCGGTACCGGTGGCGGCGGCCGTGTAGAGGGCGGCGAAGTCGTGCAGAAGCACGCTGACGGCCCAACCGTCGCAGGTCGCGTGGTGCATGACGATCAGCAGCACCCAGGTCGACTCGCCGGTGCGCAGCAGCCGGAAGACGGGGTCGGACGAGCCGCCGGTGAGGTCGAAGGGTGTCCGGGCGGCCTCGGCGATGGCGTGTTCCGCGTCGTCCGGGCGTGCGGTGAAGTCCTCAACCGGCAGCCCGACGGGCCGGGGCTCGTACGTCTCCTGCCACCACGCGCCGTCCGCCTCGGTGAACCGTGTGCGCAGCGAGTCGTGGCGGGCGACGAGCCCGGTGAGCGCGGTACGCAGGGCCGGCAGGTCGGGTTCGCCGGTGAGGGTGATCCGCAGGGCGACGTTGTAGACCTCCGGGACCGGGTGGTTCCCGTGGTTGGTGATGAACCCCTGCTGCTGGAGGGTGACCGGCCATCGGCGCTCGCCGGTGTCCCGCGCGGACCCGGGTCCGGCCAGGTGGGCGGCCATGGCCCGCAGGGTGGCGTCCTCGTAGAACCGGGCCATCGGGTACTCGGTGCCGAAGGCCTCGCGGACCCGGTTGATCAGCCGGATCGCGGTGATCGAGTGCCCGCCGAGGTTGAAGAAGTCGGCTTCGGCGCCGATGGTGTCGGCCGGGACCCCGAACTCGGCGGCCCACAGGTCGCGGAGCCTGGCCACGGTGTCCGGGAGGCCGTCGTGGGCTCCGCCCGGCTGCTTGCCGAGCCTTGCCCCGGGGTGGACGGTGATGTGCCCGGGGTCGGGCAGGGCCGTGCGGTCCACCTTCCCTGTCGCGGACAGCGGCAGTCCGGTCAGGACCGACCAGGCGCGCGGGACGAGGTATTCCGGCAGCCGGTCGGCGAGTTCACCGGTCAGCCGGTCCACGAAGGCCTGCCGGGCGGCCGTGCCGTCACCGGTCGGCACGGCGGGTACGACATGCGCGACGAGGCGTGTCTCTCCTCTGCCGTCGCGCCGGCCCAGCACGATCGCCTCGCGGACCGAGGGCAGGGCGAGCAGAGCACCGGCGACCTCCGCCGGTTCGACGCGGAAGCCGCGGATCTTCACCTGGTCGTCGGTGCGCCCGGCGAACTCCAGCGCACCGTCCGCGTTCCAGCGCACCAGATCTCCGGTGCGGTACATCCGGTCGGCCGCGCCCGCCGGACGGACGAAGCGTTCCCCGGTCAGCTCGGGGCGGCCCAGATAACCGTCGGCGAGGCCGGGTCCGCCGACGTACAGCTCGCCGGTGGTGCCGTCGGGTACGGGGGCGCCGTGCTGGTCGAGGACGAGCAGCCGTACGTTGTCGACGGGGCGGCCGATCGGCACGGGCCCGGGGTCGGTGCCCGGCTCGGCGGGGGTCACGGTCTCGGTGGTGCACAGCACGGTGGTCTCCGTGGGGCCGTACACGTTGACCGTCTCGTAGGGCGTGCCGGGGCGTGGTCTCACGCGCAGTACGTCACCGCCCACGAGCAGGTGGCGCAGCGGGGGCTGGTCGGCCGGGGCGAGAGTCAGGACGGCCTCGCCGAGGGCGGTGGGCAGGATGGAGTGGGTGACGCGCTCGGCGGTGTACCAGCGGGCCAGGGTCAGCGCGTCCAGCCGTACCGCGTCGTCCGGTACGACGACGCGGGCACCGGCGGTCAGCGCGGGCCAGATCTCCAGGACGGAGGCATCGAAGCTCGGGCTGCACACGAGGGCGCTGCGGTCGGCCGGGGTGAACGCGAAGCGCCGGTGGTGCCATTGGCAGAGGTCCACCACGGCCCGGTGCGACACGACCACGCCCTTGGGGGTGCCGGTGCTGCCGGAGGTGTGGATGACGTAGCAGGGCGACTCGGGGTCCGGGTGGGGGGCCGGGGCGAGGGGTGCGCTCGTGTCGGGCAGGTCGGTGAGGTCCAGTACGACGGTGCCGTCGGGCAGGTCGAGCGGTTCGGCGGTACCGGCGGTGACCAGGGTCCGGGCACCGCTGTGCGCGATCGCAGCCTCGGCGCGCGGCCGTCCGAGGGCGGGGTCGAGCGGCAGGTACGAATGACCGGCCTTGAGGACGCCGTACAGGGCGACGATCAGGTCCGGGGAGCGGGGCAGCCGGACGGCGACGGGGCTGTCGGGTGCGGCGCCCCGGGCGCGCAGGACGGCCGCTAGGCGTTCGGCGCGCCGTTCCAGTTCGCGGTACGTCAGTGTGGTGCCGTCGGCGGTGACGGCGGGCCGGTCAGGGCCGGTTGTCGCGCTCCGGGCCACCAGCTCGGCCACGGTGACCGGCTCGACGGGGCGCGCCGCGCCGTACAGGTGGTCTTCGTGGAGTGCGGACAGCCGGGTCCCGGGGTCGCGTACGGCCGCCCGCAGGACGTCCCGGAGGACGGTGAAGAACCGGTCGATCGTCCCGGGGTCGAAGAGGTCGGTGCTGTACTCCAGTTGGCAGCGGATCCCGGCCGGCAGGTCGGTGAAGTAGACGCACAGGTCGGTGAGGGACTTGTCCGGGCCGTGGTTGAGCGGGGCGGCCTGCACGCCGGGCAGGTCGAAGCGGAACGCCTCGCCCTTCTCGTACTCGGCGATCGCCTGGAAGACGGGGGTGTGCGCGGTCGTCCGTGGTGGGGCCAGTTCACGGACCACGGTCTCGAAGGGCACCCCGGCGTGGTCGTAGGCGTCGAGGGCGAGGGAGCGGACTCGGGCCAGCAGGGCGGTGAAGTCCGGGTCGCCGGAGAGGTCGACGCGCAGGGCGAGAGTGTTGAGGTAGAAGCCGATCACGTCGGCCGCGTCCGGAGGCCGGTGGGAGGCGGGCGTGCCGATGACGATGTCGTCCTGGCCGGTGGTGCGGTGCAGTGCGGCCGCGTATCCGGCGAGGAGCGTCATGAAGGTGGTGACCCGGCCGCGTCGGCTGAACTCACGTATCGCGTCGGACAGTTCAGGGTCGAGGAGATGGCTTGCCGTGCGGCCCCGGGAGGTCATCGTGGCGGGCCGGGGCCGATCGTGCGGCAGGGCGAGGACCGGTAGGTCGCCCGCCAACGCCTTGCGCCAGTGAGCGAGGTCGGCCGCTGCTTCGGGGCCTTCCTGGGCGGCCAGTTGGTCGCGGACGTGGTCGGCGTAGGTGCGGGTGAGTTCGGGGAGGTCCGCGGCGGTGCCGTCGCGTTCGGCGCGGTAGAGCGCGGACAGGTCGCGGGAGAGGATCGTGGCGGACTCGGCGTCCGAGACGATGTGGTGCATCGACAGGACGAGCACATGGCGCTCGGCGGCCGACCGGATCAGCCGGGTGACCAGCAGCGGGCCATTCTCCAGGTCGAAGCGGCGGGCGCTCTCGGCGGCCAGCACCTCGCTCAACGCGGCTTCTCCGTCGGGGCGTTCCAGCACCGCGAAGTCGGGTTCCGCCGCATCCCGCACGAACTGGCGCGGCTCGCCCGCGACTTCACGGAACACGGTGCGCAGGGCGGGGTGCCGGGTGATCAGCGCGCGCAGTGCCGCACGCAGGACGGCCGGGTCCAGCGGGCCGTCCAGGCGGATGGCCTTGACCTCGTTGTAGCCGGTGTGGTCCGGGAACATGCGGCGCAGGAACCACAATCGCTGTTGTCCCGGGGAGAGCGGGGCACCGGTGTCGGGAGCCGCAGGCCGCTGTTCCCGGTGCCTGCGGCGCAGCGCGTCGACGTGTACGAGGCTCGCGCGCAGGTCGTCGGCGGGGACACCGAAGTCGACGAGCGAGACGATCTCGTCGGCGCCCGCGGCGGTGACCGCCTCGACCACCGGAGCGACGGTGTCGACGGTGCCGATGAGGGCGCGCTGGTCGCAGTAGCGGTCGTAGGCGCGGCGGAACAGCGTGTCGAGGTCGTCCTCGCTCAGGGCGGCCAGGTCGATGTTGTAGCCGAGGCTGTTGGTGACGTTGCCGAAGAGGGAGAGGGACGCGCGCATGTAGCGGGCGAGCGGTGCGTACGCCTCGGAGCGTGCCGTGGCGTGGTCGTCGGCGAGGTAGGTGTGCAGCAGTACGGCGACGCGGCCGGCGTCGGGGTCGAGGCCATGTGCGGCACGGGTGCGGCGGTAGCGGGCGATGTTCTCGGCGAGCTGCTCGACGCTCTGGGACATGAGGTTGGTGACGATGCCCAGGTCGTGGCGTGCGGCGAGTTCGTACGACGCGGGGTTGCCGACGACCGCCGTGTACATGGGCGGGGTGTCCTGTACCGGTCTCGGGAACAGCCTTACGTCGGCCACCCCGTCGCCGGTCACGCGGGGCAGCGGCTCGCCGCGCCAGAGCCGCCGTATCTCCTCGACCTGCTCGTACATCAACTCCTTGTGCCGGCCGAAACGGTCGGGGAAGAACACGAAGTCGTTGGCGTGCCAGCCGCTGGCACAGCCGATGCCGACCCGGCCGCCCGAGATGCTGTCGACCATCGACCATTCCTCGGCCACCCGGACCGAGTCGTGCAGCGGCAGCACCACCGACCCGGCGTTCAACCGGATCCGCCGGGTCTCGCGAGCCAACGCGGCGGCGAGGACCGCGGGGTTGGGGAAGAGGCCGCCGAAGGAGTGGAAGTGCCGTTCGGGCATCCACAGAGCGTGGAATCCGTGCTCGTCGGCGAACCGGGCCGTCTCCATGATGAGTTCGTAGGCGCTGTGGTGGCCGGACGCGTCGGACGGGTAGTCGCCGAAGAAATAGACGCTGAAGTCGAGGGCGCGACGCTCCGGGGTACGTGCCGGGGCGGGGGCGGGGGCGGGGGCGGGGGCGGGGGCGGGGGCGGGGGCGGGCATGGGCTCGGCCGACCGCGCGGGGGAGGGTGCCGGAACGGGCGTAGCCGCCGGTGCGGCACTGGCCGATGTGGCAGGGGCCGGTATAGCTGGAGCTGGTGTGGCAGCGGTTGTCGTGGCGGAGCCGGTGGGCCGGGAACGGCTCGCCGTCGCGTTCCAGGCTATGCGGGGTACTGGCTTGGGGGCCGTGGCGGCAGAGGTCGGCCGGGCGCGCGGGAAGAAGCCGGAATCGCGCAGCTCGCGCAGGGAACCTTTGACGGCGCTGACGATGTGGTCGATGTCGTCGTCGGTGTGGGCGGTCGAGAGGAAGAAGTTGCGCCACTCCCAGACGTGCACCCCGCGCAGGATCAGGTGGTGGTACAGCAACTCCATGTCGGCGCGGTGCTCGAAGCGGAACTGGGACCCGAAGTGGCTGACACTCAGCGGGAATTCCTCGTCCACGAAGAACCGGTTGAGGGTGTCCGCGAAGGCGTCGGTACGGGCGTTCAGACGCTGTTGGAGGCCGGGGCCGTGTTGCTTGAGGTGGGTGAGGACCGCCTTGGCGGCGGTCATGGAGACCGGGTGCTGGAGGTAGGTGCCGCCGAAGAACGTGGTCTCGGTCGCCGGGTAGCTGTCGTCGCCGTACTGCCAGAGGCCACCGTCGACGCCGTCCATGATGTCCGCACGGCCCGCGATCGCGCCGACCGGGTAGCCGCCACCGAGGACCTTGCCGTAGGTGGCGAGGTCGGGGGTGACGCCGTACAGCTCCTGGGCGCCGCGCAGCGCGGGACGGAAGCCGGTGAGCATTTCGTCGAACATCAGCACGATGCCATGACGTCGGGTCACCTCGCGCAGGGAGCGCACGAACTCCGCCGGGCGCAGGGCGGGATGGCGGCTCTGCACGGGCTCCACGATGACCGCGGCGATACGGTCCGCGAGCAGTTCGATCGTCTGCAGGGCAGCCGGGTCGCCGTAGCCGAGCACCACCAGGTCCTGGACGGCGCCGCGCGGGATACCCGTGGACACGGGCACCGTCGCCGTGTCGGTGCCGGAGCCCGTGGAGCGGCCGAGGACGTTGTCGGCGTGGCCGTGGTAGGCGCCCTGGAAGGTGACGACGAGGTCGCGGCCGGTGGCCGCGCGGGCGAGCCGGATGGCTCCGGAGTTCGCCTCGGTGCCGGAGACGGCGAAGGCCACCCGCTCCATGCCGGTGAGCTCCGCCAGCAGTTCGGCGGCCTCGCCGGTCTCGGTGGCCCGGGGGCCGAGCCGGATACCCCGGGACAGGTGCGCGCGGACCGCCTCGGTGACGAACTCCGGCTCGTGACCGAAGAGGAGGACGCCGAACCCCATGGTGATGTCGACGTAGCGGTTGCCGTCCACGTCCTCCAGCCGGGCACCCGAGGCACGTCGGCCGGCGAGCGGGTAGAGCATCTCCTTGGTGGCGCTGCGGAATCCGACCACCGCGCGACTGTCGGCCAGCACGCCGCGGTGGCGCGCCGCGATCTCCTTGGAGCGGCGGGTGCGGTCGGTGTAACGGCTCACCAGGTCCGCCAGATGGGCCTCCTGGGCGGTCCGGTCCGCAGTCGTGCCACGGACCATGCTCGAAGTCCGGGACACGGTGACGCGGGGGCCGTGGGTGGCCGGGGGTGGGGTCGACGCCGACTTCGGAGCGGGGGCCGGGACCTTGGCCGGAGCCGGAGCCGGAGCCGGAGCCGAAATCGGGGCCGAAACCGGGGCCGGGGCCGGGGCCACGGCCTGTGTCGAAGCCGAACCAGACGTCGAGGCATGCCGGTCGATCCGCTCGGAGATGCGGGCCGAGAGGTCGGCCAGGGCGGCGAGGTCCTGGTCGATGGAGGCGGAGACCTGGGTCACTTGGCGGCCCTCCCGTTGAGCGCGGGCGCCGCCTCCCGCTGAGACAGCAGCTGGGTGAGTTCGAAGAGCTGGGACATCATCCGCAGCTGGATCTCCGACAGTTGCTTGATCTGACGGGAGATGTCATCGAGTTCGGCACGGGTCACGTGGTCCGCGGAGTCCGCGGGCATCGGCTCGGACACTGGCGCGGACGCGAACGCGGGCGCCGCCGGCTCGGCAAGGGGCGGCATGGGCCCGGTGGCAGCCGGCATCGGCTCCGCCTCGGTCGGCTCGGCCGCCTTGGTCGCCTCGGTCCCCTCGACCGCTCCGCCGGCCTCGCCCGCTCTGCGCGCGACGATCAGCTCCGCGAGCAGACGGGGTGTGGCCGCGTCCTCGAACAGCTCGCGCATGGTCATCCTGACCTGGTGCGTCTCCTCCAGTTCCCGCAGCACGCCGATCATCAGCAGTGAGTCCGCGCCGAGGTCGAAGAAGGCGCTGTCCTCGGCCACGGCGGCCGGGTCTTGCCCCAGCGTCCGGGCAAGCACCTCGGTGACGTGGCGCAGTACCGGTTCGAGGGCTTCGGCCTCGGATGTCATGTCCGCTCCTTCATCAACTTCATTAACTTCGTCAACTTCATCGACTTCGACGGCTTCATCAGCGTCGGTGAGCCCGTGAACGGGCTGCATGGTCCGGAATACGACGGGAGCGGGACCGGTCCAGTAGGTCTTGTGCTGGAAGCGGTAGCCCGGCAGCGGGATCCGCCTGCCGTCGCTGCCTTCGACGAACGCGCGCCAGTCGATGTCCGCTCCTGCCCGGTGGAGTTCGGCGGCCGCGTCCCAGAGCGGTTCGAGGCCGGCGCCGGACCGCAGGCTCGGCAGCGCGGGCACCCGGGGCAGCGAACGCCGGGCGATACCGGCCAGCGCGCCACCGGGGCCGATCTCCACCAGCGCCGTGGCGCCGGCCTCGGCGACCGTGTGCAGCGCGGACGCGAACAGCACCGGCTCACGGGCCTGGCGTACCAGGTAGTCCGGGGCCGGGGTCCAGCCCGGTGCCCGGTTCCGCCCGTCGAGGCCGGAGACGAAGGGCACGGTGACAGGGCCCGCCGCGATCCCGGTGGCGAGGGTTCGCAGCCCGGCCAGCACGGGGTCCATCAGCGCGGTGTGGAAGGCCCGGTCGACGGGCAGCCGCCGTCCCGTCAGTCCTCGTTCGCGCAGCAGCGCGTCCAGTTCGTCCACGGCGGTGCGCGGTCCCGCGAGCACATGGGCGTGTTCGCCGTTGACCACGGCCACTTCGAGGCCCGGGATCTCGTCCGCCAGCGAGCGGGCACCGGCCCGGTCGGTGAGGACCGCGGTCATTGCGCCGGGGGAGCAGTGCCGCTCCATGAGCCTGCCGCGTTCGGCGGTGAGGCGCAGGCCGTCCTCGATCGTGAGAGCCCCGGCGGCGGTCAGCGCCGCGTATTCCCCCACGCTGTGCCCGGCGACGATGTCCGGTTCGACACCCGCCCGCCGCCACAGCGTCACGAGGGCGCACTGGAGAGCGTAGAGCGCGGGTTGTGCGGTGGCCGTGGGCCACACCGGCGGGGTGCCGTCCGTGGGCGCGGCAAGCAGCGGGTCGAGCAGTGAGCCGCCATGCAGGCCGACGTACAGGTGCTCGCAGCCGTCCAGCACCTCGCGGACCGCCGGGAATCGCTCGTACAGCGGGGCGGCCATCCCGGGGTACGCGCTGCCCTGTCCGGTGAACAGGAAGCCGACGCGCGGCCGTCCGGTTCCAGGCCCGGCGGGAGCCTGCGGGTGGGCAAGCCGATCGTCCAGGGCGTCGGCGAGCGCCGCGATGGTGTCGCCACGGACGGCCAGCCGGTGCCTTCCGTTCCTGCGTCCGGCGGTGGAGGCGAGCAGATCGGCCAGGTCGGTGCCGGGGTGCCGGCGCAGATGGTCGCGGAAGGCGCGGGCGTTGGCGGTGAGCGCGGCCTCGGTGCGGCCGGAGAGCGCGAGTACGCCGGGCGGCCCGACGCGAGGGCCGCGAGGCGCGGGGGTGGGCGGTTCCTCCAGGATCAGGTGGACATTGGTGCCGCCGACGCCCAGCGAGGTCACTCCGGCCCGGCGCGGGCCGTCGCCGGCCGGCCAGGGACGTGCCGTGCCAGGGATGTAGAAGGGACTGGCCGCCAGGTCGAGAGCGGGGTTGGGGCGGGAGAAGTTCGCCATCGGCGGGACGACGCCGTGCTTGAGGACGAGCATGGCCTTGATGAGGCTTGCGAGTCCGGAACAGACGTCCAGGTGACCGATGTTGGCCTTGGTGGAGCCGAGCGCGCAGTATCCGGTCCGCTCGGTGTCCCGGCGGAACGCGGCCGTCGCCCCGGCGAACTCGATCGGGTCGCCCTTGAACGTGCCGGTGCCGTGTGTCTCAAGGTAGCCGATGCTGTCGGCGCTCACTCCGGCCCGGTCCAGGGCCCGTTCCACCGCGCGCTGCTGTCCCGAGGCGCTGGGGGCGCTGTAAGTCGTCTTGTCGTCACCGTCGTTGGTGATGCCCCAGCCGCTGATGACCCCGTGGACCGTGTCCCCGTCGGCCAAGGCCCGGTCGAGCGGCTTGAGTACGACGGCGGCGACGCCGGTGCCGCCGACCGTGCCGTCCGCGTCCGCGTCGAACGCCCGCACGATCCCGGTCCTGGAGAGGATCGAGCCCTTCACATGGCGGTAGCCGAGCACTTGGGGCACATGCAGCGCGGTGGCTCCGGCGAGCGCGATGTCGCAGTCACCGGCGAGGAGCGACTGTGCGGCGAGGTGCACGCCGGCGAGCGAACTGGAGCAGCCGACCTGGACCCCCAGGGCCGGTCCGGTCAGCCCGAGCCGGAACGCCACGCGGGAGGCGGTGAAGTCGGGGTGGTTGCCGACCATCACCTGCATCCGCGACAGCCAGTCGTCGCCCGCCTCGCGCATGGCGTTGCTCAGCAGGTAGGTGTGCAGTGAGTACAACTGGTAGCCCGTGCTGGCGAACACGCCCACGTGCAGGCCGGGCGGTTGGCCGCCGTAGCCGGAGTTCTCCAGCGCGTGGTGGGCGCACTCCAGGAAGAGCCGGTGCTGCGGGTCGGTGTGCTCCGCCTCCCGGCCGCTGATGCCGAAGAACTCGGCGTCGAATCCGGCGATGTCGTCGAGTACGCCACCCGCGCCGACGAAGTCGGGTGCCCGGTAGGTGTCCTCGGGTACTCCGGCGGCGGCGAGTTGCCGCTCGGTGAAGCGGGTGATGCGGTTCTCGCCGTCGCGGATGACGCGCCAGAAGTCGTCCGGTCCGTCCGCGCCGGGGAAGCGGAAAGCCATGCCGATCACGGCGATCCGCGCGTGGGCCGAGGAGGTCACGCGCCACCGCCTTCCGCCGCGTGGACGTCGCGTCCGGGTAACCGCCGGCTCTCGGCCGCCGCCGTACCAGGCACTGCATCACCGGCCGTCGCCGTACCAGGCACCGGATCACCGGCCGTCGCCGAGCGAGGCACCGGATCACCGGCCGCCGCCGTACCGGGCGACCGATCACCGGTCACCGCCGCGGCGGGTGCCGACCGGGACCGTCGGGTCATGGCTACCAGGAAGGCGGTGCACAGGACGATGGCGACGCCGTGGAACGCGCTCACGACGACGAGGGGCGAGCTGAACTCCAGCACCACCGCGCTCACCACCATGCCCAGGCCGAACCCGCCGTTCTCGAAGGATGCGGACAGCCCGAAGAGACGGCCGCGCTGATCGTCCGGTACGGCCTGCAGTCGGGTGACGTAGGCGATCTCCGTGAACCCGTCCGCCATACCGGCGACGAGCGCGACGCCGACGGCGAGCGGGGTGGGCAGTCCGCAGAAGACCAGGATGAACGCCGCCGACATGGCACAGGAACCGAGCGCGAACGCCCGCTCCCCGAAGGTGCGTTCGCCCTTGCCCAGGTACCGCCCGCACACCTGCTGCGCGACGATGCTGCCGATCGCCCAGGTCGCCCAGAACTGGCTGATGAAGGTGGCCGGGTGATGAGGGTCGAGGTCGCTGGAGTACACCGGCAGGGCCACGTTGTGCGAGGAGGAGCCCAGCCCGTCGGCCGCCCGGATCGCGATCATCACCGCGAGCAGTGGTGCGGCACGCAGCAGCGCGAGGGAGGCCCAGCGGGTGCCGCCGGTCTCCTCGGCGGCTCTGTCCGGCCCTTCGGCGCTCTGCGGGCCGGCGGCCGCGCGGGTGCGGATCGGCAGCAGGAAGAGGACGACAGCGGAGACCGCGAAGGTGACGGCGTCGAGGGCGAACGCGGCGGAGTAGCCGAGCTTGGCGACGACCAGGCCGGAGGAGGCGAACCCGGCGATCATGGCCAGGGACCGTCCGGTCACCAGCAGGCCGTTCGCCTTGGCCCGCAGGTCGGGGCCGACGATCTCCGGGACGCTGCTGCGAAGCGCGACCTGGGAGAGGGTGGAACAGGCGCCGGCGGTGACCGCCAGCACGTACAGCATGGGCGCCCGCGCGGTATCGGGCAGCGACAGCAGGACCAGCAGGGCAGTCGCCTGGGTGAGGTCGGAACCGACCATGAGTCGTTTGCGGTCGAATCGAGTTACCAGCCGACCGCTGACAAATCCGCTGCCCACACTGGTCAGCAGCCGCACGGCCAAAAACATACCGGCCGCAAATGCGCTGTGCGTAAGCTGGTACACGAAGACATTCAGCGCCACCATGTTGAGGTAACTGCCGTATGCGGAGATCCCGTTGCCTAAGACGAGCAGGCGGAAAGGTCCCACCGTTCAACCACTCCTGACGTGCGGGAAGAACACCTGAAAAAGGGCGCGAAAAAGCCGCTGTCCGAATCGGAGAGGTGCGGCAGGGCAGGTATTTCGGCATCAAAATATCTTGCTCTCGAACGAATTTCCACCAGTCTGCAGGTGAAACTGTCCAGCTGAAACTGGGCAGCCTGGACTGTTGGTTTAACGGTGCTCCCGTGGCTCAAATCTTCGAGGGAGTCCGGCCTCTCCGGCAGCGTCTCCGGCGTCGCGATCTACGTCTTCGGGCTACGTCTTCGTCCTGGCCCGGCACGGGAACGGGGGCCCTCGACATGACTGGCGCGCGGCGGGTTTTACGTATAACCTCTCCCGCTAACCGCACGACCCGGAAGGCTCCATGAGACGCGTTGCCCTGGTCACCCTTGTCGTGGACGACTACGACGAGGCGATCCGTTTCTACACCGAGGCCCTCGGATTCCGCCTCGTCGAGGACGAGCCCCGTCCCGACGGCTCCCGCTGGGTCGTCGTCGCGCCCGGCACGGACGCGCACGGCACCGGACTGCTGCTCGCCCGCGCCAAGAACGACGGCCAGCGGACCCGGGTCGGCGACCAGACCGGCGGCCGCGTCGGCTTCTTCCTGCACACCGACGACTTCGCCCGCGACCACGCCCGGATGACCGCCGCCGGTGTGACCTTCCTGGAAGAGCCCCGCCACGAGCCGTACGGCAGCGTCGCCGTCTTCCAGGATCTGTACGGCAACCGCTGGGACCTGCTCCAGCCCGCCGGCTGACGCTCCACGCCGGCTTCCTCACTGCCGCGGACTCCGACCGCCGGACTCCGACCGCCGCTTCGAACCGCCCGCTCCCCGCCCAAGGAAAGATCCACCATGACTGCTACGCGCGTAGACGCCGAAGTGATCCGCCGCCTGCCCAAGGCCGTCCTGCACGACCACCTCGACGGCGGCCTGCGCCCCGCCACCGTCGTGGAGCTCGCGGCCGCGGTCGGCCACACCCTGCCCACCACCGACCCCGACGAGCTGGCCGCCTGGTACTACGAGGCCGCGAACTCCGGCGACCTGGTCCGTTACATAGCGACCTTCGAGCACACCCTCGCCGTGATGCAGAACCGCGAGGGTCTGCTGCGCGTCGCCGAGGAGTACGTGCTCGACCTCGCCGCCGACGGCGTCGTCTACGCCGAGGTGCGCTACGCCCCCGAGCTGAACACCCAGGGCGGGCTCACGCTCAGCGAGGTCGTGGAGACCGTCCAGGAGGGACTCGCCGCCGGCATGGCCAAGGCGGCCGCCGCCGGAACCCCCGTCCGGGTCGGCACCCTGCTGTGCGGCATGCGGATGTTCGACCGCGTCGGTGAGGCCGCCGAGCTCGCCGTCACCTACCGCGACGCCGGTGTCGTGGGCTTCGACATCGCGGGCGCCGAGGACGGCTTCCCGCCCGCCGACCACCTCGCCGCCTTCGAGCACCTGCGCCGCGAGAACGTGCCGTTCACCATCCACGCCGGTGAGGCGCACGGCCTGCCCAGCATCCACCAGGCCCTCCAGGTGTGCGGCGCCCAGCGCATCGGCCACGGTGTGCGCATCACCGAGGACATCCCCGACCTCGCGGCCGGCAAGCTCGGCCGCCTCGCCGGCTGGATCCGCGACCGTCGTATCGCCCTGGAGATGTGCCCGACCTCCAACCTCCAGACCGGCTGTGCCACGTCGATCGCCGAGCACCCCATCACGGCCCTGAAGGACCTGGGCTTCCGGGTCACCCTCAACACGGACAACCGGCTGGTCTCCGGTACGACGATGACCCGCGAGATGTCCCTCCTCGTCGAGGAGGCGGGCTGGACCGTGGAGGACCTGCGCACGGTCACCGTGAACGCGCTCAAGAGCGCGTTCATCCCCTTCGACGAGCGCAACGCCCTCATCCGTGACGTGATCCTGCCGGGTTACGCGGCCGCGCTCTGAAGCAGCCCCCGCAGATAGGCGGCCTGTCCGACGTGCTGGAGATCGTCGGACAGGACGCTGACCAGCCGGACGCCCAGGCCGACCGGCGGGTCCCAGCGCTCGTCCACGACGCGCTCCAGCTCCTTCGCGGGCAGGTCGCGCAGCACTCCGAGGGTCTGTTCGTGGACGGCGTCGTAGTAGCCGGTGAGCAGGTCCGCCGAGTCCACCCGAACCTTGGCGACCTGCTCGGGCCGGTGTCCGTATCCGATGTCCCGGTGCGGCAGGCCGAGCCCGAAGCGCTGCTCCCAGCCCCCCGCCCGCCACACCTGGTCGAGACCGAAGGCGTCGGCGACATGGTCGTCCTGGACCCGGGTCAGATGCCAGACCAGCCAGGCGATCGAGTTGGCTCCCGGAGCCGGGCGGGCGTGCAGGTCGTCCGGTCCGAGGCCGTCGAGCGCGGCGTGGACCTCTTCGCGGATGCGGCCGAAGCCGTCGATGAGGATGTCCCGTGCGTGCATATGACCACCATCGGTCAGGACTCCGTCCCGAGCAGCGTGATCAGCGCACGGGCCGCGGGGCTGGTCGCGGTCTCGGGCGGCAGCAGCACGACCGTCGCGTACCGCGCATCGTCCGCGCCCTTCAGCGGTACGGCCGCCAGTGTGGGCCGTTTGAGCCGGAAGTGCCGGGGTACGACGGCGATCCCCAGGTCCTCCTCCACCAGATCCAGGAGGCTGTGCACGTCGTTCACCTCCAGCGCGACCGTACGGCGTACGCCCGCGGCGGCGAAGGCGGCGTCGGTGCCGCTGCGCGGGCCCCAGCCGGGGTGGAAGTCCACGAAGACCTCGTCGACGAGGTCTTCGGGCCCGACCGCAGCACCCGTCGAAGCGAGGCGGTGCCGCGGATGGCACAGCACGGTCATCGGCTCGCTCGTGAGCGGCAGTGAGCACAGCCGGTCCGTGTCGTCCTGGGTGCGGTAGGCGAAGGCCAGGTCGAGCCGGCCCGCCCCGACCTCCTCGGCCAGCGCGGCGGAGCCCGTCTGCCGCAGCCGGATCTCCACCTCGGGATGCCGTCGGCGGAACGCGGCGAGCAGCCCGGCCACCTGCACTCCCGCGATGCACTGCTCGGTGCCCAGGGCCAGCCGTCCGCGCAGCACACCCTGGACCGCGGCCACCGCCTCGTGCGCCGCCCTGACCTGCGCCAGGATCCGCTCCGCCTCGGCCAGCAGGGCCCGCCCCGCCTCCGTCAGCGTCACGCGTCGGGTGGTGCGCACGAACAGCGGAGCCCGCAGCTCCCGCTCAAGGGTCCGGATCGACGCGGACAGCCCGGACTGGGACACCATCAGCCGCTCCGCCGCCCGTGTGAAGTGCTGGTCCTCGGCGACCGCGACGAAGTGCTGGAGATGGCGCAGTTCCATGACTGAGAACCCTAGCCTCTGAATTCCATCGGATTCTCCTGTTGGACCGCTGTACCGGGTCGGGGAAGGGTAGGAGGGGTAGTCCCGTGCGCCAACCCCCAGGAGTCGCGTTGTACACCGCACACCCCGACCGCTACGCCGACATGCCCTACCGGCGCACCGGCCGCAGCGGACTGAAGCTCCCCGCGCTGTCGCTCGGCCTGTGGCACAACTTCGGCCCCGACCGGCCGGTCGAGACCCAGCGCGCCATCCTGCGCCGCGCCTTCGACCTCGGCGTCACCCACTTCGACCTGGCCAACAACTACGGCCCGCCGCCCGGCGCCGCCGAGTCCGCCCTCGGCGAGGCGCTGCGGGCCGACTTCGCGCCGTACCGCGACGAGCTGGTCATCTCCACCAAGGCCGGCTATCTGATGTGGCCCGGTCCCTACGGCGAGTGGGGCTCCCGCAAGTACCTGCTGTCGTCGCTCGACCAGAGCCTGAAGCGGATGGGCCTGGAGTACGTCGACGTCTTCTACTCGCACCGCCCCGACCCGGAGACTCCGCTGGAGGAGACGATGGGCGCCCTGCACTCCGCCGTCCAGCAGGGCAAGGCGCTCTACGTCGGCCTCTCGAACTACTCGGCGCAGCAGACCCGCGAAGCCGCCCGCATCCTCCGCGATCTGGGCACCCCGCTCCTCATTCACCAGCCGCGCTACTCGATGCTCGACCGCCGCCCCGAGGACGAGGGGCTGCTCGACACGCTCGACGAACTGGAGGTCGGCTCGATCGCCTACTCCCCGTTGGAGCAGGGTCTGCTGACCGCCCGCTACCTGGACGGCATTCCCGAGAACTCCCGGGCGGCCGGTGACAGCCCGTTCCTCACCTCGGAAGCCGTCACCACGGAACTCGTCGGACGGCTCCGCGCCCTTGCCGACCTCGCCGCCTCCCGCGGCCAGACCCTCGCCCAGCTGGCCCTGGCCTGGGTACTGCGCGGCGGCCGGGTCACGTCCGCCCTGGTGGGCGCGAGCAGCCCCCGGCAGCTCGCGGACAGCGTGGCGGCGACGCGGAACCTGGACTTCGACGCGGAGGAACTGGCGCGGATCGACGCCGTCCTCAGGTCGTGAGCCGTCGCCGTCGCCGTCCTCGGGCTGTGGCACACCGGTGACCGCCCCCGCCGCCCGGCCGGTTCACGGTCCCGTGGGCACCCGGTCCAGGAAGCCGAGCACCTGCGTGATGCGTCCCTCGGCGTCCAGGGTGAGGACGTCGAAACCGGCCACCGGCGCCGAGCCGTCCGTCTCGTTGACCAGTTCCCAGGAGAAGCGGGCCGTGTCGTGGTGGCCGTCCACGGCGCCCAGGGGGCGGAAGGCGAAACCGGGGAACTGCTCGTGCGCCGCGGCGATCACGGCCGCGATCTGCGCGTGACCGCGCACTTCGGCGAGCGGGTCGGTGTAGCCGCCGTCCGCGGTCCAGGCGGTGGCGACCGCCTTGGCCAGGGACTCGGGCCCGGTGGCGTTCCAGGCCTCGAAGTAGCGGGCGGCGGCGGTCTCGAAGCGGTCGGTGGTGTGTGCGGACATGGCGAATCAGCCTCCGTCGAGGTGTTGTCACTGGTCGGGATCCGGATCTCCGGGTGCGTCGATCCGGTGTGACCACCATGCCCGGGTCCGCCGGACGGGTCGATTACTCCCCGGGTAACGAGGTCGGGCGGGCACACGCGCCACATTCCGGCCAGAAAGCGGGGTGAATATGCCAGGAGAGTGGCCGGAAAGTCGTGGTGACACTGTGTCAGGAGTGAAGATACTCAAAGTCAGGGGCACTTCAACGCACAGGAGCCGCACAGGAGTTGCGCGGAAGACGAGGCCGGGCCGGCAGAAGAGGAACGTGACCGCGGGAGTGATCGTGCACGACGAATTCCTGTGCCATGTCACCGCGTACGGAGTGTGCGGGGGGCGGCGCATCGGCGTACCGCTCGGCACCTATCGCGCGCCCACCCTGGCGCTGGCGCTGTGGTGGCTGCGTGACCGGGCGTGCTGGATGGCGGAGCGGCTGGACCCGCTCCCCGGGAACCCCAGCTTCCCCTCCGCCGCGCTCGTCCCGGTGGCGGCGACGGTGCCCGACGTGCCAGGCGCGCTGCGCGCCTGGTGCGCCGACGGCGCCCGGCAGGACCGCGCCGCCGACGACCTGGCGGACGGACGGCTGGTGCGGATCGCCGCCAGTGACGAGACCACCGAGTACGAGCTGCTCGCCGAGTCCGTCGACGCCCTGCGCATGCAGCGCACCGTCCCGGCGCTCGTCATGCCGGTCGGCTGACCGCCTCGGGTGTTCCCGGGGTCTGGCACTTCACGGCATGCAGCACACGGCGAACCGGTCAGGAACGCCAGTAGTTGTTGGCGGCCGCGATGGTGGCGAACTCGATCGCGATCACGTGCACGGCATGCATGAGCGCCTGCGGGTCGGTCGAGTAGTTGGGGCGTCCGCCTTGCAGAATGTCCAGCTCGGGCTGGATGTTGTGCACGGTGTGCCTGGCGAGGGTCAACGCCAGCGCTCGTCCCTCCTCAGGTGTGGCCGTCAGCAGCGAATTTCCCGGCACCAGGACCAGGAGGTCGTCTGGAAGTCTGCTCATGACGTCAAACTGCCTCGTAGAAGCCGTCCCTGCGCAGAGGGCTCGCACGAAGTAGGCCGAGCGTGCACGCAGCCGAGGCGAAGGCGGTTCCGTGGTCGTGGCAGAGGTCTGTCGTGGGGACGGGCACGGGAGCCGGGTGCTGGCAGAAGCAGCTGGTGTGATCGGCGTGGGTGGCCTGGAGCGGGGAGGCGGAGAATGCGGTTGGGCCGGTCGGACGCAGCGCGGTGTCGGCCGGCGATCGAAAAGTCGGCAGCTCCTCACCGGTGATGGCTCAGGACCGCTATGTCCGCGCCGAAACCGACCACCAGCTGTCCGTCGGGCGCCACCGCGGCCGGTCCTGGTGTTTCGGGGGCACCCCTCTCACCGCGACCTCGCGCGCCACCCGCAGGAACTCCGGCCGACCGGGCCGCTTTCCTGAAGGAGGGCCGCTACCTCGCCCAGGCCGAGGACGACCGGGCCGAGCTCGCCCGGATCGACGAAGACTGGGACGGTCCCATCCTGAGCGAGGCGATCAGGGAACTCCTGAACGGTTCCGCGACCCCCGCCGAGCTGCGCCACTTCCTGGAGGTGACACAGCATGGGCTGCGAGACGATGACAATCGCGTCATGATCGCGCAGATCGCCTCCGTTGGCGGACCAGAGGTGGTCAAGGCCGCCCGCGCTGCCCTGAACGGCACTGAGGCCGATCGCGTCGAGTTCCTGGCGACCGGCCAGCACGACGCTCGCGCGAAGGACGCGAAGGACGCGAAGGACGCGAAGGACGCGAAGGACGCGAAGGACGCGAAGGACGCGAAGGACGCGAAGGACGCGAAGGACGCGAAGGACGCGAA
>NZ_JBIVBC010000012.1:115673-194319 GCF_044745865.1 Streptomyces sp. NPDC086787
AAGGCCCGGCAGGAGAACGGCAAGGGCGAGAGCCACCAGGGCCGGCACGACTCCGGCACCGACAGCAGCCCCACCGACACCGACACCGACACCGACACCGGCACCGGCACCGGCGCGGGTGAGGGCGGGGGCAACACCGCCGTGACCCCGCAGGGCAGCAGCGGCTCCTGCCTCGCCGCCACCGGCACGGGAGACACCGCCCTGATCGCGGGCGGCGCGGCGACCGGGCTCGTCGCCGGCGCGGGCCTCCTGCTCGCCGCGCGGATGCGTCGCGCCGGCTCCGCACGCTGACCCGGGACACCCCTCCGCAAGCAGGTACCCGGCTGCGTCCCCCTACCAAGGGCGCAGCCGGGCTCGTCGCCCTTATTGGCGGCTTGGCAGTTCATGGCCATGGGGCCGGACGGGAGTGAATCCCGGGACTCGCTGCAACCGCGCCGGACTGGAGTCGAAGGCCCCTGGCGAAGAGCGTCACGATCTTGCTTGTGGATGCCGCGCGTTCCGGTGACGCCGCATGTTGCGGCGAACCGTCAGCCCCCTTGCTCGCCCCGATAGGATCGGGGCGTGGACCGCAGCAGCCAGCCGCACGACGCGTTCGCCGAGGAAGGGCCGGTCGAGCTGTCGCCCCGAGTGGCGCGGGCGCTGTGGTCAGGGTCGGCCGGTGCGGTGCTTGCCGTCCTCGGCACCTCGGTGCTCGTCACCGGTGCGGAGCACGGCCGACGGCTTCCCGCGGCCGTGGTGTTGGTCCTCGCGCAGACCTGCGTCCTGAGGTGGCAGGCACGCGCCCCGGGCTTTGTCCTGGCCGTGAACGCGGCGACAGGGCTTGCGGTCTGGGTGATGCTGCCCGAAGTGACCTTGACGGGGGCGCTGTTCGCGGCCCAAGTCACGTTGTGCGTGCTGTCCGCCACCAGGCCGCGGCGGGTGGCGGTGCGAGCGCTCGCGGTGATGTGCCTTCCGGCGCCGCTGGCTTTCGCTGCGGGAGGCGGCACGGGGCTGGCGGCCTATCTGCCGGCGGTGGTCCTGGCGTGGACCGCGGGGCGACTGCGCCGGGCGCAGCAGGCACGGACGAGGGCGGAGACGCGTCGCGCCGTGGTGGAGGAGCGCGCGCGTATCACGCGTGAGGTGCACGACGTCGTGGCGCACACCCTGTCAGTGATGATCATTCAGGCGGGCGCAGCCGACGACGTGTTCACCCAGCGACCCGAACAGGCCCGGCAGGCGCTGCGGGCGATCGACTCAAGTGCTCGCTCGGCGCTCGGCGAACTGCGCATGCTGCTGGCGTTTCGGCCCGACGAGGAGAACCCGGAGAGCCGGTCGCTGGAACCGGAGAGCCGGCCGCTGGAACCGCGGCCCTCGCTCGGACGCCTGGACGAGTTGGCCGACGCGGTCAGCGCAACCGGGATGACCGTGCGTGTGCACCGCGAGACCGCCACCGATGAGCTGCCGGCCACGGTGGACTCGGCGGCGTACCGGATCGTCCAGGAGGCCCTTACCAATACCTTGCGCCACGCGCTCGGAGCCGACGAGGCGAACGTGTACGTGACGTCCCAGGGGGAGGGTGTGAAGATCACGGTGATCGACAACGGGCGTACAGCGCAAGCACGTTCGGCGACGGTGGGGGAGCGGCGTGGCCTCGCTGGGATGACGGACCGAGCACGGCTCGTGGGCGGCAGTCTGAACGCGGGCCCGCTGCCTCAAGGCGGGTTCGAAGTGACCGCCTGGCTGCCGACGGCGCGCCGGTCATGACACTGCGTGTGGTGGTGGCCGACGACCAGACCCTGGTCCGTACCGGATTCCGCATGATCATCGACGCCCGGGACGACCTCGAAGTGGTCGGTGAGGCATCCGACGGCCGGGCCGCGGTGGGGCTGACGCGGGACCTGGCGCCCGACGTGGTCCTGATGGATCTACGCAT
The DNA here is from genome assembly GCF_044745865.1 of Streptomyces sp. NPDC086787. NCBI lineage: Bacteria > Bacillati > Actinomycetota > Actinomycetes > Kitasatosporales > Streptomycetaceae > Streptomyces > Streptomyces sp. NPDC086787. The sequence continues at coordinate 117,586 of NZ_JBIVBC010000012.1, forward strand.
GCCGGTCCTGGACGGCATCGAGGCGACTCGGCAGATCTCGCAGTCGGGAAGTCGGGCTCGGGTGCTCGTGCTGACCACCTGGGACCTGGACGCACACGTCGTCGCCGCGCTGCGGGCCGGAGCGAGCGGCTTCCTGCTCAAGGACATGCGTCCCGCCGAACTCGTCGACGCGATCCGTCTCACCGCGCGCGGCGACGCGCTGCTGGCACCGGCCGTGATGAGCCGCGTCCTCGATCAGTTCCTGCGCACCACGCACGAGTCCGCGCCGCCGCCCTCCCTGCGGGACCTGTCCGGCCGTGAGCGGGAAGTGCTCACTCTGATCGGGCAGGCACTGTCGAACGCGGAGATCGCCGAGCGGCTGCGTCTGTCGGAGGCCACCGTCAAGAACCACGTCACCGCGGTGCTGCGCAAGTTGCGGCTGCGCGACCGCGTCCAGGCCGTCGTCGCCGCCTACGACCACGGCCTGGTGAGGCCGCGACGCCCGTGACTCCGCCTCCTCCTCCAGGAGGAGGCCGGGCCGCGATCCTCCTGGGTTCCCAGTGTCAGACAGTTCCCGTGGCCGATCCGTGGCCCGGGTTGTCGGCCGTAGCTTCGAGATGTGATCGACGACTTGGCCTGCCTCATGTACCTACTCGCCTACGACGACACCGCCGAAGGTCCTTACGACCGTTCCCGGACGGAACTGCTGGTGCGTGCCGCCGCCCTGGTCGACCTCGCGTCGCGCGGTCGGCTCGGTGAGGATCGCGGCACGGTCACCGTGCTCGACGCGGAACCGACCGGCATCGCAGCCTTGGACGCCATTCTGGGCGACGCGGCCGGGCGCAGCTGGAAGCGGCTCATTCGCCGCCGCCGCAAGCAGACCTTGAGGCAGGTGGAGGGCCGGCTCGTGGCGGCCGGGCTCCTTACCGTGAAACCACGATCCGGGTTTCGCACCAGGGGACCGACCATGGCGGACCGCTCCGTACCCGTCGCCCTCCGCGCCCGCGTTTCCGACGCGCTGCACGGAGACGGCACCGTGGCGGAGCTTCCCACCGCTGACGCCGCGCTGGTCGCGCTGGCCGCGGCGGGCGGTGTCCACTCAGCCGTGTCACGCCGGGACAGACGGATCTCCTGGGCCCGCATCGACGCATGTACAGGGCGTCTCGCCGCTCTCGGACCCGGCCTGGAGCAGGCCGTGCGCACTCTGCCGATGACCATGGTCGCCGCGCGCGGTGGCATGGGCGGCGCCTGACCGAAGGGGGAGTCGATGAGTACGCACCGCGTCTTTGCCACCCTGGCCCTGGCCCTGTCCGCCGTACTCACGGCGGCGTGGTCCACAGCGCCGCCGGCCCGGTCCACCGGGCCCGCCGACACAACTGTCCGAACTCACGACGGGCTGGTACGGGGCGCCGCCCACGACGGCTACCGCACCTTCGAGGGAATTCCCTACGCGGCGCCTCCGGTTGGCAGGCGGCGCTGGACAGAGCCTCACCGCCCGGCCCCCTGGCCCGGGATCCGGGACGCGACCCGCCCCGGGAGCGCCTGTCCGCAGCCGACCGGCGAGGTGGTCGGTGGTACCGACGAGGACTGTCTCTCCCTGAACGTCACCACGCCCGACGGCGGGGCACGGGCGCGCCTCCGTCCGGTGATCGTGTGGCTGCACGGCGGCGGCTTCACCACCGGAGCGGGCAGCTCGTACGACGCCCACCGCATGGCCACTCGCGGCGGCGTCGTGGTCGTCACCGTCAACTACCGCCTCGGAGCCCTCGGCTTCCTCGCGCACAGCGGGCTGCCCGGCTCCGGCACCTTCGGCCTGGCCGACCAGCAGGCGGCACTGCGCTGGGTACGCGTCGGAATCGGCGCCTTCGGCGGCGACGCGCACAACGTGACGCTGGCCGGTGAGTCGGCCGGCGGATTCAGCGTCTGCGCGCAGCTCGCCTCACCCGCCGCCGCGGGGCTCTTCGACCGGGCGATCATCGACAGCGGCCCGTGCACCGGCCGCCCCGACCGGCCGTTCGCCCCGGCCGCCATCCCCCTGGCCAGAGCGCGCGCCGAAGGGACGGACTTCGCGACAAGGGTCGGCTGCGGATCCGCGCACGACGCCCTGGCCTGCTTGCGCCGCGTGGATGTCACTCGGTTGCTCGCCGCCCAGGGCGTGGACCAACAGCCTTCGTTCTCCACCCCCTTGCTGCCCGGCGACCCCGCGGCGGCTATCATCGCCGGCCGTTTCCATCGCGTCCCGGTGATCATCGGCAACAACCACGACGAGGGCAACGGATGGGCCGCGGGGATCATGCTGGCCGGCCATCCCGTCACGCCTGAGACCTGGCCTGACGTCGTGGCCGCCTTCTTCCCCTCCTCGGCGCGGGCGAAGGCCGTCGTCCGCGAATACCCCGTGCACCGTACGGACGGGGGCCCGGTGTTCGGCGCCGTGATCGGCGATGCCGACTTCGCCTGCCCGACGGCGCGCGCCGGAAGCCTGCTGGCCGCGCATACACCCGTGTGGCGGTACGAGTTCGCCGACGAGCACGCCCCTCCGCTCACCCCGAACACACCGCCCTTCCCGCTCGGGGCTCCGCACGCGAGTGAACTCCCCTATCTGTTCGACCTGGGCGGCCGCCCCCGAGACCTGACCGCGGCACAGCTCCGGCTGGCAGACGCCATGATCGACTACTGGACGCACTTCGCCCGCGACGCCGACCCCGACAGGCCTTCCACGCCGCACTGGCCCCGGCACACGGTTCTGTCCCTGGCACCGGACCGCATCGTCCCCACCCGCACGGCGCGGTCACGCCACCACTGCGCGTTCTGGGACACGCTCGGGTGAGCACGGAGACGGCCCGCCTCGAGGGATCCGTCGGCCGCCCCCACACGACACGAACCACCACGGAACCCACACTCACCCGGATTTCACACTCACCCGGATTTCAGGGGGACAACCATGAACGAAACCATCGCCAGGCGCCTGACGGGCCTCGCGGGCATCACCACCGCAGTCGCCTTCATCGTCGAAGTGCCCCTCTACTTCATCTACTCCGGCCCGCCGCCGGATTCCAACGTCCTGGCCAGACTGCTGGTCGGAATCCTCGCGCTGTCCTTCCTGATCGTGTTTGTGACCGCGTTCCGAGAGCTGGTCAAGGCGGCGGACCCCGCCCACGAATGGGTCGGCACGACGGCCTTCGCCACCGGCCTGGTCTACGTGACGATCACCCTGGTCTCCAGTGGGCTGGAAGCGGGCGCGGTCATCGCCGCCGACCATCCGATCGACCCGACCATCTCGGTCAGCGGTACCTACATCCTCTACGGCGCGATCGGCCGGCTCGTACTCGCGCTCTTCCTGACCGCTGTGGGTTACGGAATCGCCCGTACAGACCTGCTGCCACGCTGGACGGGCCGTTCGGCCCTCGTCCTGGCCGGGGTCAACCTCGCCTTCGTCCCGTCCCTGTTCTTCGGCAACGAGCCCGCGCACTTCTACGCGGCGAACGGCTGGGGCACCACCGCCCTGATGGGTGCCTTGTTCAGCTACTGGATGCTGGCCCTGAGCATCTCCACCTACCGCAGCGCCTCCCGGCGCACGGCCGTCGGCTCACCAGGCGTCTGAATGCCTCACAGGAAGCGGCGGATGGGTACCACCGCGGCCTCCTTGGCGCGTTGGAGCAGTGCTCGGCGCCTCCACCGGGTGAGGTCGATGTCCACGCTTTGTTCCAGGTCCGCTTCGTAGTCGCGGTCCAGTGCCGCGGTGAACGTCTCGTCCAGGACGGTGAGCATGACCTCCTCGTCGTGGTCCATGGAGCGGCGGTTGAAGTTGGTGGATCCGATGAGGGAGGCGACGGAGTCCACGGTGATGATCTTGGCGTGCATCATGGTCGGCTGGTACTGGCGGATGTGCACGCCAGCCCGCAGCAGACGTGTGTAGTGATGCTGGCCGGCCAGCTGGCAGGCGCGCTGGTCGGTGTAGGGGCCCGGCAGCAGGATCTCCACCCGTACGCCGCGCTGGGCGGTCTCGCACAGCAGGTCGATGAAGTAGGTGTCGGGGGCGAAGTAGGCGGTGGCCAGCCGGAAGCGTTCCTCTGCGGAGGTGAGCATGACGCGGATGAGGGTCTGCATGTCCTGCCAGCCGATGCTCGCCGAGCCGCGGACGACCTGCACCACCGAGGCCCCGGCCTGCTTGTGCTCCGTGAAGCGGTCGCGGTCGTCGAAGAGTTCGTCGTGGCACTCCGCCCAGTTCTGGGCGAACGCCGCCGCGATGCCGTCCACGGCCGGACCGCGCACCTGGACGTGCGTGTCACGCCACTCGGCGGGGTTGCGGGCGTTGCCGCACCACTCCTCCGCGATGCCGACGCCCCCGGTGAAGGCGGTCTGCTCGTCGACGATGAGAGCCTTGCGGTGGCAGCGGTGGTTCTGCTTGAACGGCGACAGCCACACGGGCTTGCGGAACCAGGCCACCTGCACGCCCGCACCGCTCATGAGGTCGAGCAGGCTGCCCTCGATCTCCTTGGCGCCGAAACCGTCAAGCAGCAGTCGTACGCGCACCCCCTCGCGGGCGCGGTCGGCCAGCGCGGCGGCGAGGTCGTGGGCGATCTGGCCCCGCCAGTACACGAACGTCATCAAGTCGATGGTGTGGCGCGCCGAACGGATCGCCCCGAGCATCGCGGGGAAGATCTGGTCACCGTTTCGCAGGGGCACCAGGTCGTTGCCTTCGGTGGCGGCCACGCCTATCAGTCGCTCCAGACGGCGGCGCAGCCGCTGCTTGCGCGCTGCCATGTCGGGCGCCGTGTCGGGGGCCGGGTGCGCCGGTCTGTCGTCGATTATCACGTCGGTTCCTCCGCTGGGCCATGAAGCAGTGCGCAGGCCGCCTGACGAGCCCGTACAGGCGGATGCCCGGTCGGCGCCGCCTTAAGCTCTAGTTCTCAGCCGTGGGCCTGAGCGTCGAGCCACTGGTCGGAGGTCAGTACCTGGTTCGCGGGCGGCGCCGTGATCCTGGGGACCGTGCCGAAGTGCGAGTACTCCTCGTTGAGGACGTCCTTCTTGCCCTTCGTGTCCGTGCTCGTCTCGCGGGCCTTGAGGACCAGGTCGTCCTTGCCGACCCAGATGTCGATGACGGCGGACTTCAAGTGGTTGCGCTTGGCGAGCAGGGTGTACCGCTCGCGGGCCTCCTTGGGGAACGCGGTGCCCTTGTAGGCGGCCAGGGCCGCGAAGTCGACGGTGCCCCGGTAGTGGTCGGACTTGCGGTCCCCCACCGTCTCCTCGGCCACCCACCGGGTGTTCTCTGTCGCGGCGAGCGCGCCCCCGTACTCGTCGATGTACCCGGCCGCGCGCGGAGCTCCCCCACCCTCCATGCCCTGTATCGAGTACCAGGACTTGCCGGGCACCTTCGCGGACGCGATGTACATCGTGCCGCCCACCGTCAGGAGACGGATCATGCCGTCAGGCGCATCGGCCGACTTCTCGGTGACCGACGTCATGGAAGTGGCGGCAGGGTTCCGCTGGTACAGCATGTCGGACCGGCCGGTACCGTTCTCGCCGGTCTGTATCGTCTTGTACGAGGCCTGCGTCCCGGTCTTCTTCACCGCCGTCCGCAGCACGCCCGCCGGGTCGGTCCGCCGCACCTCCGTCCCTCCGGACGTGTCGTCGTCCGCCTTGCCCTCCGAACTCTTCGAGTCCTGGCACCCCACCACGCCGGACGCAAGGGCCGCCGCCAGGGCAACCGTGATGACGTCCCGTCTTACTGCACGCACTTGTTCTCTCGGTTTTCTTTCCGTTGTCGGTGCAGCACAACGTCCGGAGGTCGGGGCGTACACGCGATCGAATAACACCAATCGTAATCTGTATGCCGATTGGGTCGATCACCCGCCCTGCCCGATTCGCCCTTCGCGCCGACCGCCACGATCGCCCGTCCGGGCAGTTTCCGACCTGGCTGCCCGCCCGTGGAAATGCAGGCGGGCTGTCACCGGGAATCCGGCAACAGCCCGCGAAGCGGCAAGAAGATGTCAGTCATGAGACGGCGCTCAGTGCCCGGCGGGCGCGCTGAGCGACGCGTTCGGCGCGGCGCTGTAGGCGGAGCGCATGGGCGAGACGTTCTCGCTCTGCCTCACGCAGACGCTCGTTCACGCGTGCTTGGGTATCGAGTTCGTGCAGCATGGTGTCGTGTCCCCCTGGATTGGCGAGCCTTCGAGCATCCGCGTGATGCGGCACTTCCGGCGCTCGCCTGCTCATGGATACTACGAGCGTCCGCCCGGAAGCGCCTCTGTTTTATTGCCCGTCCGGCCGGTACGCATGCGAATCTCGGTCCCCGCGCATGAGCCGGTAGTACTCGGCGTGTGGTTCCAGGCCGACGGCAGCGCATCCAGGAATAGCCGTGAGTCCGTCCTGTGTTGCCGTGGCATGACGATGAACGCGCCGCGGCCCGAGATTCTGCGATACACCGCCTTCTCCAGTGCCCCCGACGGCGGAAACCCTGCCGGCGTCGTTCTGGACGCCACCCACCTGAGTGACAGCGACATGATCGCCATCGCCGCCGAGCTCGGGTACTCGGAATCCGCGTTCCTGACCGCGCCTCCGGAAGACCTCGGCGGCGCGGGAGAACGCGCCTACAGCATCCGCTACTTCAGCCCCAAGGCCGAGGTGCCGTTCTGCGGGCACGCCACCATCGCAACCGCCGTGGCGCTCGCCGAGAGGACAGGCCCCGGGAAACTGGTATTCGCGACGCGCGCCGGCACCGTGCCCGTAGAGGTGGCCGACGAGGGCGGGACGGTCAGGGCCACGCTCACCAGCGTCGAGCCGCGCATCGAGGAGATCACCGACGCGGACCGCACGGAGGCGCTCTCCGCGCTCGGCTGGCCGGGCGCCGATCTCGACCAGGCCTTCCCGCCCCGTATCGCGTTCGCGGGTGCCCGCCATCTCGTCCTCGCGGCGGCGACTCGGGAGCGGCTCGCGGATCTGGCGTACGACTTCGCGCGCCTCGAAGCCCTGATGCACCGTTTGGACCTGACCACGGTTCAATTGGTGTGGCGGGAGTCGGCCACCGTCTTCCACGTCCGTGACCCGTTCCCCGTCGGTGGAGTGGTCGAGGACCCGGCAACCGGCGCCGCAGCCGCCGCGTTCGGCGCGTACGCCCGTGACCTCGGACTGGTACCCAACGACGCCGTTCTCACCCTGCATCAAGGAGAGGACCTGGGGCGCCCTGGCGAGCTCACGGTGACGCTGCGCGAGGGTGACTCCCGCGTCCGTGTCAGCGGCACGGGAGTTCGTATCAGGTAATTCATCTCCCCAAGGCATTTGCCCCTTGCGCAGTCCTCGCGTCGATTCCGAGGTGGTTCCCCACTCTCGCGTTCATGCGCGCTTGTGGGCACGGAGGTCGCGAAACGGCGGGCTCGGACTGCTTGTGAAGCGGGTCTGCCCGTGCAGCCAGGCCCGCAGCGGACGTGGTCGCCGGGCGGTGGATCCACTGGGCCTCGAACAGGACATGGAAGCCGGCCTGGCTCAGGTGGTCGGCAAAGCTGCCCTTGACGGAGGCGCCCGGCGTGAACCAGGAGTGGATGCCGTCGCTGGGCCCGGAGCCGCCGCCCGAGGCGATGGCGTTGCGGCCTCGGGCGGCGGCGATCAGCCGGCGGGAGCGGACCAGGCCGCCGGTCGACAGTGCGGCGCGGTGGGGACGTCTTGCCCACCGGGCACCGTCAACCACATACGTCGACCAACGCTCCGGCGATCTGAAGGAGCGGCCTACGGGCGCGCGGTGACGTCGGAGGAGTACACGAGGGCCGTGCGGTGGTTGTACTGGACGGTGTACATGGACTTCCCGCCCAGGACGACCTTGCCGCTGGAGGGGAAGTAGTCGTCGGTGGGCGCGGGTGCGGCTGTCGCGACGTACGCCTGGCCGGAGGGGATGGTGTAGAAACTCAGCGGGGCCTGGGCGGAGGGAGAGAGCCCGGAGGGGTACTCGCTCGCGTCCGGGTAGCTCGATCCGTACACGGACACGGGGGAGGTGCCGGAGATGCTGACCACCTTCACGCCCTGGGCGGGGGTGGTGTTGCAGCCGTGCGGGTTGAAGAACCAGACCTTCGTGCCGCTGTACCAGATGGCCGTCCAGTCGTCCTGGCGGTCGGCGACGACGAACTGCTGCCCGGCCGTCGCGGTGCTGCCCCAGTCGTTGACGCGATTGGTGCCGACGCCGTCGGGATGGACGGCCTGGTCACCGAAGAGGGGCGCGGTGGCGCTGGGCGCGGTGCGCAGATAGACGAAGTTCGAGGACTGGGTCCGCTCGGTGCACGCGGTCGTGGCGCCGGTGGGGTCGTCGGACGGGCAGACCTGTACCGTCTGCTGGTTGCGGTCGTACCCGGGGGTGATGGTCACGGGCGAGCCGACGGGGCCCACGCCGTGCCGACCGTTTACCGGAGCGTCGAGCAGCCGCATGAAGCGCTCCCAGTCCCAGGACGGGCCCGGGTCCCAGTGCATGCCCGAGACCAAACCCGAGTTGGGGCCGGGCACGTTGTCGTGTCCGAGGATGTGCTGCCGGTCCAGCGGAATGTCGAAACGCCTGGCCAGGTACCGGACGAGTTCTGCGCTGGTCTCGTACTCGTTCTGGGTGTACCAGGTGCCACCGGCGGCGGCGTAGCCCTCGTGCTCGATGCCGATCGAGTGCAGGTTCGACGAGTAGTTGCCCGCCTGGAAGGAGATGTCCTTGGTCGGCACCATCTGTGTCACCGCGCCGTCCGAGGAGCGGATGACGTAGTGCGCCGAGCCGCCGCCGGCCTTCTGGAAGCTCTTGAGGGTCGCATCGTAGGACCCTTCGGTGTCGTGGATGACGATGGAGTCGATCCTGATCCCGTTGGCGGGACGGTTGGACACCTGGCCGTTGGCTGTCGCGGCCGGGAGGAAGGCGCAGTTGACGGTGGTGGGGCACTCGGTGTCACTCGCGGAGTCCGTGGCCGACGCCTTCAGACCCAGCTCGGACAGTTGGGCGGTGGCGGGCGCGACACTCGGGGTGGCGGCCAGCTCGACGTGCTGTCCGTCCCGAGTGGTCTCCCGCGCTCCGCTCTTGATGGTCGTGAACACCCTGTCGGCGAAGGATCCTGCCGCGCGCTGCTCGGAGGAACCGCTGTACCGGGCGACGGCGGCGTACCACTGGCCCGGATCCTTCGGGGTGCCGCCGACCGTGCTCTTCGCGTAGGAGGCGAGCAGCGCCGCCCCCGCGCGTATGTTGGCCGTCTCGTCCGCACGCAGTCGTTGCGCGGGCAGTCCCGTCAGCGCGGCGGCGGTCTGGACGGTGTGCAGGGACGGATTGGCGGCCATCGTGGCGAGGTCCGCGCGTCCGGCTGCCCCCGCATCACTTCCGGCCAGCATCCCGGGCGTCACATCCGTGAGATGCATGGGGCCGTAGCCGCCGGCGCTACTGCGCTCGCCCGCGTGGGCATCCCAGGCGGACTCGTGATAGGCCACGGCGAGCAGAACGGGCAACGGGACGTCGTACTCCGCCGCAGCCTGCTCGAAGGTCTTCTGGCGGCCATCGGCCACCGTCTGATGGTCCGCCGGCTGCGGGGCCGCCGCTTGGGCGGACTGCGGGATGGCCGAGACCCCCACGGTGGCGAGCACGCTCGCCGCGATGGTCAGTGGCAGCCGTCTGTACGGCCTGCGCTGTTGCACGTGTGATACCTGGCTTTCCCTGCGCTGAATCATGACTTCGTGACCCACCGCCAGGGCGTGACGGGACCGTCATGCGGCCCGGAGCCGCCCGGTTGAGCAGGCGGTGATGTCGCACATAAGGTGATGATGATCTGAAACTCCGGGTTCCATCGGGACGGTGGGCGCCATGAGGGCTGTGCGAGACGACCACTTCCCGGCTCCGCTGGAAGCCCCCTTCCAGGGCTCCTGCCAGGTGGCCTACGAAGACGACCGGGGCGTGTTGCGCCACGGCTGGCAGGCCATCGCACGGATCACCGGCGGCGCCGTGCGGGTCATGCTGCGGGACCGGGACCCGCACGGCGGACTGTTCACGGTCACGGCGTCGGTCGTCACCGAAGCTTGAATGTGGCTCTGGCTGTTTCGAAGTAGCTACGGCCCTGCTCGGTTTTCTGGATCGGTGACGAGATCCATATGTCGTACTGCCGGCCACCCTCGGTCCAGCACAGGTCGTATGTGCGGCGTGGGTCTTTCCCCGTGAATCCATTCCATGTGAATTCCCACAGCGCGGCCGGCCGCCCGTTTTGTGTGGTGCGGCTGACTATCCCGTCCCGGTAGCCCTTGTAGGCTCCGGGGCCGGCGGCATCGAGCTTGCGCATGACGGCCAGAGGTCCGTTTGGATCGGGCTCCTGGTTACGGATGCCCAGCCTGAACTCCTTGCCCGCCGAATAGTAGAAGACCCGGGGTGACTCCACTGAGCGTGTGAAACCATCGGGAACGACAAGTGAGAACCCCCATGGGTCGCTCAACCGGTGGGATCCGTTGAGGCTTCCCGACTTGGGCGGGCTCGCCTCGGGTGGGCTGGTTGATTCCGGCCGCAGCGTCGTGCTCGCCTGACGAGAACCGTCAAGGCTTTTCAGATAGGTGATGGTGCCACCCGTGCCGAGCACGACAAGAGTCAGCGCGATCATCAGGATGGTGCGTCGACGCCGACGCACCGGAGCTGCCTGACCGGGTTGGTGCTCCTCTGGCTGAGGGATTTCCCTCGTGGCCGGGGCGGTGAAGCGTGTCCTCGCAGCCGCCGTGGAGGCGGACGCCCGCGATGTCGACTGGGCGACCGCCGCGCCCTGCCCTGCCGGGACATGGTCGACAACATCACTCTGTCCGTCTGCCACCCTGCGCAGCAGTCGCGCAGCCTCGCCGGCTGAGGGTCGTTCTCCCGGCTCCTTGCGCAGCAGTGCCGTGATCACCGGCGCGAGCGGTCCCGCATTGTGCGGTTCGGGAGGCTCCTCCATCACTACGGCGTGCATGGTGCTGAGCACCGACGTGCGGCGAAACGGTGAGACGCCCTCTACAGCCGCGTAGAGCGCTGCTCCCAGCGACCAAAGGTCTGACTCCGGTCCGGGGCGGCCTCCTCCAGTCCGCTCGGGTGCCAGGTAGTCCAGGGATCCCACCAGTTCGCCGGTGCGTGTGAGCGCGGGATCGCCTTCTATCAGCGCGATCCCGAAGTCGGTGAGCAGCACACGACCGTCGCGGGCCAGCAGAATGTTGTCCGGCTTGACGTCGCGGTGGATGACGTTCGAGCTGTGCGCGGCGCGCAACGCATCCAGTACGTGCGCACCGATGGAGGCGGCTTCACGCGGGGAGAGTGAACCATTCTCCTTGATCGCGTCGGCCAGCGAACGGCCGTCAACCAGCTCCATCACGATCCACGGGCGGTCATCCTGCACGACGACGTCATAGACGGTGACCACACAGGGATGGTTGATACGGGCAGCGGCCCGTGCCTCCTGTTGCATCCGGTCCTGCAGAACAGCCCGGTCCTCTTCGAGTACATTCAGCACCGCGGTCAATTCCTTTACCGCGACACGGCGACCCAGCAGCTCATCCTGGGCCTGCCAGACCCTCCCCATACCACCGCGGCCGATCATGGCACCCAGGCGGTACCGATCGGCCAACAGCACCCCACTCGAGTTCAACGCGTCGCGCCCCGTTCATAACCCCCGCCCTGATTGAACGGTCCGCAGACAGCGTAAGGGAACGTGTCAGTGGTCGTAAGGTCCGATCTTCCTCGGATTATGATCACTCGACCACGGACTCGGCAGGGCGCCACTTGCTGCGATGATGAGGATTAAAGGTGGTCGTGGAAGTCTCGGCTGTGGACGATCAGGCTGTCGCGGACCCTCAGCACCTGGATATTGGCAGACTGGATATCGGCGGACTTGAAGGTCCGTCCGGTTGGCCGGTGATGCGCCGGGTCTGTCGTTTGGCAGGCCGCACACGCGAGGTCCGGCACGCACGGCTGCAGCGTTGTCGTCGGTCGCCGACTTCCCTGAGTTCTCGGCTCCGCCGCCTTGCAGCCGCACGCCGAAACGGACTCCGCCGACGCCCTTTTTCGCACTGATCGCGTTGTCGGCCGGCACCGGCAGGACGACGGAACACCTCGGAGCGGACCCGGCGGCCCGGCAGCGGATCTCCAATGTGGTCAGCCGCGTGGCTGCCCGGGGTGGTGCGGGTTCCTCTCGGTCAGTGGGCCGGTTCGAGAGGGGCGGCGTCCGGGTGCCCGATGCTCAGGTGGGTGGTGAGGAAGCGGGCGGCGCGGTCGAGGGCGGCGTCCGCCTCGTCGAGGCGGCCGTAGTGGTGTTGGAAGACGTGGGGGAGGCCGGGGCCGATTTCGAGCGTGACCTCGACGCCGTCGGCGCCCGCGCGCCCGGCCAGCCGGACCGCGTCGTCCAGGAGCACCTCGTTCGCCCCGACCTGTACGAGGAGCGGGGGCAGTCCGGTGAGGTCGGCGAACACCGGGCTGGCGAGGGGGTGTGCCCTGTCGCCTGCGCCGATGTAGAGATCGGCGTAGGCGCGCACGTCGGCCTGCGTGAAAATGGGGTCGGCGCTCGCCTTGGTGCGGATGCTTCCTCCGGCGAGGGTGAGGTCGGCCCAGGGGGAGAAGATGACCACGGCGGCTGGTTGCGGCAGCCCGGCCTCCCGGGCGGCGAGCAGCGTGGCGATACTCAAGCCGCCACCGGCGGAGTCACCGGCCATGACGAGGTCCCGCGGATCCGTGCCGGACGCGAGCAGTTCGCGGTAGACGGTGAGTCCGTCGTCGACAGCCGCGGGGAAAGGGTGCTCGGGCGCCAGCCGGTAGTCCACCGACGTCGCGCGCAGACCGGCGCGGCGAGCCAGTTCACCGACCAGCCCTGCGTGGGTGTCCGTTGAGCCGATGACGTAGCCGCCGCCGTGCAGGTAGAGCAGTCGGCCGCGGCCGGAGGCCTCGGTCGGCTCCAGCTCCAGTGTCGGCCGCCCGCCCAGGACGCTCCTGCGGGTGGCCACACCCTCCGGCGCGGGACGGGTGAGAGCTGCGGCGAAACCGCTGCGCTGCTCCTCGGGGGTGGGCGGGATGTCGCTGCGAGGGGCGGAACGCAGTATGGCGTCCAGGGCGTCGCGCTGCTGTCGGGACATGCGGGGCCTCCATGGGGCGGGATGCGAGGATGGATTCCTTGGAATCCATATGTATGACACCCCAACCGGTTTCCAAGGAAGATGATTCCCTGGAATCCACTGGAGAGTAATGTGAGCCACATCACCCCGATCTTCACCGATCTGGTCCGTGTCGAGACCCGGCTCTACAACGCGGCGAGCGCCCGGTTGCGCGCCGAACAGGGGCTGGGGCTGGGGCAGTTCGAGATGCTGGAGATCATCGACCGCGTTCCGGGGTGCCGCGTGCTCGACATCGTCGGCGAGCTGGCGATCACCGTGGGAGCCGTCAGCAAGGCGGTCGACCGGCTGGTGGCTGCGGGCTGGTGCCTGCGGGTCGCGCACCCCCAGGACCGCCGCTCGTCCGTCCTGCGCCTCACATCCGCGGGTGAGGAGCAGTTGACCGCTTCCCGTCCCATTGTCGAGAGCGAGCTCGCCTCACTGACCGCGGCGGTTCCCCCCGGCGACCTGGCCCGCATCGCCTCGACCCTGGCCGTCCTTCGCGCGGCCCTCGAGGCAGGCTCCCGCGGCCAACCGGGATGAGCGGACGACCGGGGCGGGCGGCTCGGGCATCTCAAGCCTCTATATCGATAAATCGGTACAATTTCTCCATGGCGGAGCGGCCGTTCGCCCCGACCGCGCCCGAGCTGGTGCTGGAGACCGACTCGGGTTCCACGGTGATGACCCCGGGGCGCGACTACCACATGGGACGCGACCCGTTGTGCGACATCGTCATCGACGACGCGCGGGTCTCATGGCACCACGCGGTGCTCCGGCCCGAGGAAGACCACTGGACGCTCAAGGACGAGCACAGCACCAACGGCACCTACGCCGACGGCCACCGTGTCCGCGAGTCCGCCGTCGGACCCGGCAGCGTGATCCGCTTCGGCAGCCCCTCCGACGGCCCCCGCGCGGTCCTGGTCGGCCGCCCCGAACCCACCCCCGACCGCCCCTCTGCCGTCTCGATGCCCGCACGGACCGGCGGCTTCCGGCAGCCCACCGCGGTACGGCCGCTGCCCGAGCGCACCGTCCGCATCGGCCGCGCGGCCGACAACGACCTCGTCGTGGACGACCTGGTCGTCTCGCGCCGCCACGCCGAGCTGCGTGCCCTCGCCGACGGCACCTACGAGATCGCCGACCTCGGCAGCCACAACGGCACCTACCTCAACGGCCGCCCCGTCACCAGCGCCGCCGTCCAGCCCGGAGACATCGTCGGCATCGGCCATGTCTCCTACTGCCTCGTCGGCGACAGCCTCCAGGAGTACGTCGACACCGGCGAGGTCTCCCTCGACGTGCAGGGACTCTCCGTCACCGTCGGCCACGAACACAAGCTCCTCCTGGACGACGTCTCCTTCCCGGTGGGCGAGAAGTGCCTGCTCGCGGTCGTCGGCCCGAGCGGCGCCGGAAAATCGACCCTCCTGAACGCCCTCACCGGCCAGCGGCCCGCCGACCACGGCACCGTCCTGTACGACGGCCGTGACCTCTACCGCGACTACGCGGAGCTGCGTCAGCGCATCGGTCTGGTCCCGCAGGACGACATCCTGCACGCCCAGCTGACCGTGCGCGCCGCCCTCGGCTACTCCGCCGAGCTGCGCTTCCCGCAGGACACCGCCCCCGAGGAGCGGCGCGACCGCGTCGACGAGGTGATCCGGGAACTCGGTCTCGAACAGCGCACCGAACAACCCGTGCACAGCCTCTCCGGCGGCCAGCGCAAACGCGTCAGCGTGGCCCTGGAACTGCTGACCAAGCCGTCGCTGCTCTTCCTGGACGAGCCGACCTCCGGACTCGACCCCGGCATGGACCGGTCCGTGATGCACATGCTGCGCGGTCTCGCCGACGACGGACGGACCGTCATCGTCGTCACGCACAGCGTCCTCAGCCTCGACGTCTGCGACCGGCTCCTGGTGCTCGCGCCGGGCGGCCGAGTGGCCTACTACGGGCCGCCGGAGGAAGCCCTCGCCTTCTTCGGGTTCCAGCACTGGCCGGAGGCCTTCGAAGCCTTCGAACACGACCGGGAACGGGACTGGGCGGGGGAGTACCGGGGTTCGCCCTTCCACCGGCACTACGTCGCCGAGTCCACCGCGCAGCCCCGCCGCCCCGACCCCGGCCCCCTCGACGTGGCCCCACCGCCCCGGCCCCGCAGTTGGGGTGCCCAGCTCGGCACGCTGGTCCGCCGCTACACCGCCGCTCTGCTCGCCGACCGTGCCTTCGTCATCACGATGATCGCGCTGCCTTTCGTGATGGGTGCGATGGCCCGCGCGTTGGCCGGCGGCGGGCTGACCGGCGAGACCGCGATGAACACACTGCTCATCCTCTGCGTCGGCGGAGTGCTGACCGGCGCGGCCAACGCCGTGCGCGAACTCATCAAGGAACGCGTCATCTACCAGCGAGAACGGGCCGTAGGCCTGTCCAGATCGGCCTACCTGGCCTCCAAGATCGTGGTGCTGGGCACCATCACCGTGCTCCAGGCCGTGGTCCTCACCCTCGTCGCCCTGCTCGGTGTCGATCTCAACGCGCCCGGCGGCAAGGGCGTGCTGATGCCACCCCTGCTCGAAATCGCCCTGACGGTCGCCCTGCTGTCCTTCACGGCGATGATGCTGGGCCTGGTCGTTTCGGCGGTGGTGCGCAAGGAGGAGGTCACCATGCCGCTGCTGGTACTGATCTCCATCATCCAGGTCGTCTTCTGCGGCGCCCTGCTCAAGCTGGACAGCGTGCCCGGTCTGGAGCAGCTGGCCTGGCTGGTGCCCGCCCGCTGGGCGCTCGGCGCCATGGCGGGCACCATCGAGGTGTCCCGGATCATGTCCGGCGGTCCGGCCGCCGACCCGCTGTTCCGGCACACGGCCGGGGCATGGCTGCTCAACATGGCCATGCTGGTGGTGCTGGCCACGGTCTTCGGCTTCCTCGTCGCCCGGCTGCTGCGCCGGTACGAGCCCGCCGTCATGCGGAAGTAGCGGGGCGCCGCCATGACGACCGCAGCCTTCCGGCCCACCCACGTCGTACCGTCGTACGGCATGCCCGCCTGGGACACACCCGACCCCGCGCGCCCCACCGTGCCGCTCGACCCGCTGCTGCCCGTGCAACTCGTCGAGCGGCAGGGCGACTGGGGGCGGATCCGGTGCGCCAACGGCTGGTCCGCCTGGGTCGACGGCCGCTATCTGGTCGCGGTGCCCGAGGACCCGCCCGCCACCGGCGGCCCGCCCACCGACGCCGCCGACCCGCGCCCGCTGCTCGCCCGCGCCGAACAGGCCCTGGCCGCCTACCGGACGGCGGTGGAGGCCCTGGCCGGCGGTGAACTCGACGGGGAGTCCTTCCGCGGCCGCACCCGGGGGCTACGGATCGGCGTGGTGGTCGACGGCGAGGCCATGTGGCTCTACGACAGGGACGAGGGCTGTTGGGTGTACGGCGACGGGCGGCGGCTCACCACCTACGCCACCGACCGGGAGACACCCGGAACCGGGACCGCGAACCACCCCCCGACCCGCGTCGTGACCCCTGAGGGCGAGCCATGACCACGCACCACGCCGGCGTGTTCTCCGGGCGGCCCGCCGAACCGGTCGGGCAGCTGATCGCGGGCTACCGTATCGAGGGCGAGATCGGCCGGGGCGGCATGGCCGTCGTCTACCGGGCCCACGACCTGCGCCTCGACCGCACGGTCGCGCTCAAGCTGCTGGCACCGGAACTCGCCCGCAACGACACGTTCCGGCAGCGCTTCACGCACGAGTCGCGGGTGGCCGCCGCGATCGACCACCCGAACATCGTGCCGGTCTTCGAGGCGGGCGAGACCGACGGCGTCCTCTACATAGCCATGCGGTTCGTCTCCGGCAGCGATCTGCGACATCTGCTGGACCGGCAGGGCCCGCTGTCCCTCGCAGTCGCCGTGCGGATCGCCGCCCAGGTGGCGTCGGCGCTCGACGCCGCCCACGAGCACGGCCTGGTCCACCGGGACGTCAAGCCCGGCAACATCCTGGTCGGGCAGGGCACCGACAGCGACCACCCCGAACACGTCTACCTCACCGACTTCGGGCTGACGAAGAAGTCCCTCTCCCTGACCGGCTTCACCACGGCGGGACAGTTCGTCGGAACACTGGACTACGTCGCGCCGGAACAGATCTCCGGCCGCCCGGTCGACGGCCGCTGCGACGTGTACGGCCTCGCCTGCGTCGTACACGAGACCCTGACCGGCCACCCGCCCTTCCGCCGAGACGAGGACCTCGCCCTCCTGTGGGCCCACCAGTACGACGCGGCGCCCCCGCCGACCGGCGCCCGCCCCGACCTGCCCGCGGCCGTCGACGCGGTGTTCGCCAGGGCTCTGGCCAAGAGCCCCGGGGACCGGTACGACTCCTGCCGCGCCTTCGTCGCCGCACTGCGTGCCGCCATGACGGGCGAAACCACGCCCCCGCCCCCGCCGCAAGCACCACGGCACGCGGCGCCCGGCCCGCCGAGCTGGGCGGAGCCGGTCTTCCGGCACGGTTAGGAGGCCTCCCGTCGGTCCTCGCGGCGTCGCACCGGCCGGGCCAGCAGCCCGCCCAGGAACCCGCAGACCAGCCCCCACAGTGCCGCGAGCCCGACCGCCGACCACAGGTCCGGCCACAGATGGAGCTCGCCCGACAGTCCGCCACCCAGGTCCCCCAGGCCGAGCAGGGACAGGTCGTAGCGCGCGAAGACGCGACAGAGCAGGCACACAGCGAGTACCGCCAGCGCCAGGGCGACGGCGAGGTGCACGGCGTGCCGCCACAGCGGCACCCGGGCCGGGGAGCGCACCGCCATCAGGAACCCGGTGGCCGGGACCAGCACCACGGCCGCCACCAGCAGCCACCACGCCCTGCCGTCGTGCTCGGCGAGAGTGCCCAGGTCCAGGGTGGTGACGTCCGGAGTGCGCAGCAGTTCGCTCACGACACCCGGCAGCGGCAGACCGAAGGGGCCGTCCACCCTGCCGTGCCAGGTCGCGCCCAGGCCGAGGGTGAGCGCGGGCCAGGCCAGGTTCGGCAGGCCGAGCAGGAGCACCGCGAACATCCGTCCGGGGTGCCCGCCGCGGGCCGCGGCGACCAGGGTGACGACGGCGGCCAGGGCGACGTACACCAGCAGCAGCACGACCACCGCGTGTGCGGCCGGCCGCACCGACTCCCGGTGGCGCAGCAGCCGCCCCGGCAGCGGCGCCCCGCGCGAGACCAGCAGCGCCAGCAGGAGTACGCCCGCCAGCCACAGCAGGCCGAACAGCAGAGTCGGCGGCACGTCCGCGCCGAAGACGATCCGGGGCTTCGTGTCCAGCAGGTCCCCGAGGTCCCCGAGTACGCCCCCGACCTCGAGATCGATGGTCCGCCGGGCCGCCAGGGCCAGCCCGAGCAGCGCGAGCAGCCACGGCACCGCGATCCGGGCGGCCCACCCGGCCAGCTCCGTGCCGCCCGCGACCGCCCGGTGCCGCAACGGCCGCAGGAATCCCGCGGCGGTCACCAGGGCGCCGGTCAGCGTGACGGACAGGGGGATCGCCGTCAGTTCCGCGCGTGTCCTCGCGAGCGATCCCGCGTTTCCCGAGACGTGCACGGATCCGCCGACCGCGCTCACCACGGTCGCCGCCACCACCCGGGGGAACGCGCCGGCCGGCAGATCGGTCGCACCCGCTGCCCACAGTCCGAGGGCGGCCACCACGAGCATCGCGGCAAAACCGGCCAGCGCGACCGTCACGGCCTGAACCCAGCCGTGCGGCGCGGGGGCGGCGGTCCGGCCGGACGCTGTTCGCGGAAGCACGCTGCCACGCTAAGCAGCGGCCGCCTGCGACGCGCGCCGGGTGGGCCGTCCGCGTCGGCTTGCGGGCTGACAGAGGACGGAGCACACAATTGAGGTAATTATGGCGTTTGGAGCAGACTCTTGAGCGTCGACCCTCCGTCATCCGGCCGTCCGACGGGACCGCCCTCCGGCCCGCTGTCGGGCCCCCCGCCACGGCCGCCCTCGGGCGGCGGTGCTGGCGGTCCCTCCGGTCCGAGTGGCCCCGGCGGTCGTGGTGGTCCCATCGGTCCTGGTGACCCCGGCGGCCCCGGCAGTGCGGGTGGTGGCCCCGGCGCGCCGCAGCCGCACCGGCCGTGGTGGCGGTCCGCCCCGCGCGTCGCGCTGCTCACCACCGCCGTTGTGGCCGCCGTGATCGTCGCCGTCGTCCTCTCCCGACCGGGCGGCGGAGGCACCGTCAGGACGAGCGAGGTATTTCTGCAAGCCGCGGACAAGGCCGGACCGGACCCGTTCACCCGTTCCACGGCGCGAGACGCCTCGGTCGCGCCGCTCACGCCCAGCGGGGCCGCCTCGGCGCCCCCGGGTGAACTGCACAGCGTGCGCGGTGGGGAACCGGGCCTCTACGCCGGCACACCGTCCACGCCCAGCTGCGACGTCGAGCAACAGATCAAGGACCTCCAGGCGGACCCGGCCAAGGACAAGGCGTTCGCCTCGGTCGCGGGCGTCGGCCCCTCGGCCGTACCCGCCCATCTGCGTTCCCTCACCCCCGTACAGCTCCGCGTGGACACCCGTGTCACCGACCACGGCTACCGCGACGGCGCAGCCACCAGCTACCAGGCCGTCCTCCAGGCCGGTACGGCCGTCCTGGTCGACGACCGCGGCATGCCCCGGGTTCGCTGCGCCTCCGGCAACCCGCTCACCCCTCCGGTCGCGCAGCGGACGGCGCCCAAGACGGTCGGGGCCCCCTGGCCCTCGTACCGGCCCTCCGCCGTGGTCGTCGTGCAGCCGGCCGAGCAGGTCGTGAAGGACTTCACGATGTTCGACAGCCGCCACGACGACTGGTTCAAGCGCCGGGGCGGCGACCACACGGCCCACGAGGACCGGCCCACCAGCCCGCCGGCGCATCCGGTGGACCCCTGGGCCACCCCCGCGTCGTCCCCACCGGCGTCGTCTTCGTCACAGTCCTCGTCCTCGACGCCCTCCGAGGAGTCGTCCCCGTCTTCGTCCCCTCCGTCCTCCGCGGGCCCGAACACGCCGCCGTCGGGGTCACCGGCCACCGAGCCGCCCACCGACAAGACGACGTCCGAGCCGTCGTCCGGCCCCACCGCGTCGGCGCCTGCGCCGTCCGGGCGACCCTCCCGGCCCGAGGAACCCGCCCCGTCACCGCCGTCCAGCATTCCCTCCTCCGCCCCGTCGGCTCCCGCTGCCGACTCGTACACTCCAGGGGAGTCCGACTAGCGAATGTCCGATGTGCGCGGTCGGCGAACAGCGTCCGGGACTGTGATGGCTCGCTCGGGGTACGAGCACTGGTGCAGCAGAGACCGGCCAGACCGGGTTCCCAGAGAGAAACACATGATCGAGCACCTGGACGGGGCAGTGATACCTACTGGTTTCGACGTGCCCGTGGAGCCGCTCCGGCGGTCCGCGCACTTCACCGGCGAACAGGGATGCATCGCCGCGGCGAGAAGCTTCGCCGCGCACTTCCTGGAGCAGTTGAGGACGGAGTGGTGTGCCGCCATCGACGACCGTGCCGACGGAGAGCTCCTGCTGGTGGTCAGCGAACTGGTCACCAACGCGGACCGGCACAGCAACGGCCCGTACATCCTGGAACTGGAGGGCACGGACGCCGCGGTCGCGGTGTGCGTCTACGACAGCAGCGGCGCTCTGCCCCGGCGCTTCCCGCGAGACCCCCAGCGGATCGGACGGCACGGTCTGGAGATCGTGCACGCCCTGGCCGCGGAGGTGTCCGCCGAACGCGTACCGGTCGGCAAGCGGGTCCGGGCGCTGGTAAGCCTCGGCGGTTGATCAGCTCTGTTGATCAACCGCTGACACCGACCCGCCCGCGTGCCGTTCCCGACGCGTGAACCGACGCCTGACGCCAGGCCCGATCAGACGCCTGATGCCAAGCCCGAACACGGGCGCCGCCCCACGCTCCGTAACGAACGGGGACAGCGCCCGGGACCGTGCCGTCAGGCGCAGCCGAGTTCGCCCAGCATGCCCTGGCGCAGCCGGGTGATGATGCGCTTGATCAGTCGCGACACATGCATCTGCGAGCAACCGAGCCGCTCGCCGATCTCCGCCTGGGTGGCCTCCTCGACGAACCGCAGATGGATGATCTCGCGATCGCGGTCGCTGAGCTCGGCCATGAGCGGGGCGAGCGACTGGAAGTCCTCGACGAGCCGCAGCCCGTGCTCCTCCACCCCGATGAAGTCGGCCAGCACGGCCTCCCCGTCCTCGGGGCCGTCGCCGGTCAGCGCGGCGTCCAGTGAAGCGGAGTTGTATCCGTTCGAGGCGAGCTGTGCCTCCACCACCTCGGGTCCGGTGATGTTCATCAGGGTCGCCAGCTCCGCCACCGTCGGATCGCGGTCCAGTCGGCTGGACAACTCCTCGCGGGCCTTCGCCAGCTCCACCCGAAGCTCCTGGAGCCGCCGCGGCACGTGCACCGCCCACGTGGTGTCGCGGAAGAACCGCTTGATCTCACCGACGATGTACGGCAGCGCGAACGACGTGAACTCCACCTCCCGCGCCAGCTCGAACCGGTCGATCGCCTTGATCAGACCGATCATCCCGGTCTGGACGATGTCCTCCATGTCGTCGCCGCGGTTGCGGAACCGCCCGGCCGCGAACCGCACCAGCGACATGTTCATCTCGATGAGGGTGTTGCGCGCGTACTGGTACTCGTGCGTACCTTCCTCCAGTTCGGCAAGACGCTGGAAGAACTGGCGGGAGAGCTCCCGCGCGTCACGCGGTGCGACCTTCCTCGGGTCCTCGATTTCCGGCAGCGGTACCTCGTCCGTCCTGCAGCCGACGGCGTTCTTCACGACCACTGCATCCGACCGGATCCCGGCGGTTTCCATTACCTCTCCCCACGCAAGTCACGATTAAGGCGTGCTCTCACGGTGCGGGTACCCGAAGTCCCCCGACGCATGCCCGACTTCCTCGCACGTGGCGGAAACTCGGGCCGCCGGCATCCTGCGACCTGATCCGAACGACAGACCCTAGGCTGAACGGATGACCAGCCAAGTGCCGAACCAAACCCGCGTGATCCCCCTGCGCCCGGGGACCGCCCGCCCGGACACCCCGTCACCCGCGCCGACGCAGCCGCTGTGGCGTGATCTCGTCGGCGGCGTGCTGCGCCGGGAGCGCCGTGAACAGGGGCGCACACTCCAGGACGTGGCCGACGCGGCCCGGATCTCCCTGCCGTATCTCTCGGAGATCGAGCGCGGCCGCAAGGAGGCCTCCTCGGAGGTTCTCGCGGCGGCGGCCGACGCCCTCGGACTGGGCCTCGGCGGTCTGCTGTCCCTGGCCCAGGGGGAACTGACTCGGCGGGCCGGGACGAGTGGGGCGTCCGGTACGCGGTACAACGGGCTCTGCCTGGCCGCCTGACCTGCCGCGGCCGCTGGCCCGGACGAATCCTCGGGCCGGCCGATGAGTTTCGCGGCGACGGACAGTCGATACAGATGACCGTGTTCCACGCTCCAGGAGGAAGCCCATGGCCACCGACGGATTCACCACGTGTCTCTGGTTCGACGACCAGGCCGAGGAAGCCGCCCACTTCTACGTCTCGGTCTTCAAGAACTCGGCCGTCGGCCGTGTCACCCGCTACCCCGAGGGTGCCCCTCGTCCCGAGGGCACCGTGCTGACCGTCGAGTTCACGGCCAACGGCCAGAAGTTCGTCGCGCTGAACGGGGGGCCGGAGTTCACGTTCGACGAAGCGATCTCCTTCCAGGTGTTCTGCGCGGACCAGGACGAGGTCGACCACTACTGGACCAGGCTCACCGCGAACGGCGGCGAGCCTGGTCCGTGCGGCTGGCTCAAGGACAGGTTCGGGGTGTCCTGGCAGATCATCCCCGAGGGGATGATCGACATGATCGGTGACCCCGACCCGATCAGGGCGGCACGCACCACCCGGGCGATGCTGTCGATGGGCAAACTCGACATCGCCGCCCTGACGAAGGCACACGCGGGCGAGTGAGACGAGCGGCGCCGGGGCGCGGACCCGCCGGTCCGCGCCCCGCGAGCCCGCGCGCCGACGCCGGGCTCAGACCCGGTCGGCCGCGATCAGCAGATACTGGAAGCTGCCGTTGCGGTACGCCGACAGGAACGCGTCCTCGATGCCCGTCACCAGATGGTCCGCCTCCTTGCGCAGTTCCCAGTAGGGAATCGTGGCCTGCGTGAGGTCCTCGACATGCACCGGCACCAGGCGGTTGCGGGCCATCGCCCGGAAGTACTCCGACCGGGGGTGGATGTCGCAGATGTAGTGGGCGTTGATGAGTGACACCTCACGCGACGCCCGGCCGTAGGTGTCGTTGTAGCAGCCGGTGATCACCACATAGCGCCCGCCGCGCCTCAGCAGCCGCGCGTGCTCGGCGAACAGCAGGTCCAGCTCGACGTACATGGTGGACTCGTTGTTCCACGACGCCGAGTAGGCGCCGGACTCGAAACCGGTGTCCAGCATGTTCCGGTGGTGGTAGCGCACCTTGTCGGTGACGTCCCGCTTCATGGCCATCTCGTTCGCGAACTCCGCCTGCTTGGCGGAGATCGTGACGCCGTCCGCGTGACAGCCGTACCGGAGGTTCGCCACCACGCTGCCGCCGCCGCGCCCGCACCCGGCGTCGAACACGCGGTCGGTCGGGGTCAGCGGACCGAGATGGGAGGCGAGGAGTTCGGCCTGGGAGTGCTCCAGCCGGTGGAGTTCGGCGGTCACCCGCTCCCGGCGCACCTCCGGGTCGGCCTCGTCCAGCACGGTCCAGTCGACGTTCCCGACTCCGTAGTGGTGGTGGTAGAGGTCGTCGATCTTCCCGAGTTCCAGATTGACCGGGTTCTCCTCGGCGTTCCAGTAGTCCGCGACGCGGTTCTGGTACGTGGACTGGGTCGGCACCGGTACGGTCGTGGTCCGGGCTACGGGGGCGGTGGTCAAAGAGACTCCTCATTGCATCTGACGGTGTTTCGGAGAGCGCGGCTGCCGGTGGGATCACCAGTAGTCGGGCAGGTGGTAGCGGTGGGTGTTGGTGGCGTGCCACTCGTGGTTGCCTGCCACCCAGCCGGCGAGCCCCTCGGTGTAGCGCTCCACGAGCGGCGAGGTGGCGGACAGGACGGCGGACTCCTCCTCGAAGGCGTCCATGATCCGGTTGTGGATCTCGACGGACCTCAGATACGCCGTCTTCAGCCCGCACCGCTCGTTCGCGGCGACGACCTGGGGCAGATTGAGGTGTGTCGGGTCGCCGGCCAGCTCCTTGGTGAACGAGTAGAGGTCGTTGACGATCGTGGTCGCGTTGCAGGCCAGCGCGGTGACCCGCTGGATCTCGGGCCGCGCGTAGAGCTGCTCGGGCAGTTCGTAACCGTCCACGGCGTCCACGATCGACAGACAGGGCCGGAAGTTGTTGAACTGCCGCATCACCAGGTACTCCCAGACCCGCGGCACATACCGGGTCTCCGCCCAGGCCGCCTCCGCCAGATAGCCGAGGTGCAGCCGGGCGAGGTCGTGCACGAACCGGTCGGTCTGGCTGGGGGTGGCGAACGCGGCGTAGTCCGCGAGCGCGAAGTGGTACGAGCGCAGCGGCCCGTCGGCCCGCATGCCCTGCCGCCACTCCTCCTCCAGCTCGGGAATGCCGTGGTACGGGTCGACCGCCGACTGGGCCATGATCAGCCGCCCGCCGAGTCCCCGGCGCGCGGCGCCCCGTCCCTCGTCCTCCTCGCAGTAGCAGGAGTCGACCACGTTCTCGGCGAGCAGCAGTTTCCCCGCGACCGTGAGCCGTTCCAGATCGGCCGCGCCCGGATGCTGAAGCACCACGGCCCGGCCGAACTGGAAGCCGGCGAAGTCGCCGTGCCATGCCGCGGGGAACAGGTCGAGGCCGTGTGCCCAGGCCTCCAGCCTGCGGTCGATCTCCGCGGCCTTCTCCGGGTCGGCGGGCGCGACCGGCCGGTACTTCAGCCCGGGGACCGCCCCGGTGCGCCGGGCCCGCAGCGAGCGCGCCGCGTTCGGCGGCCCGGGCAGCGTGAAGGAGGTGGGTGATGCGTTCATTCGGTGCTCCACGCCGTCATTCGGCCGTCCGGCCGATCTGGACGTTCTCGAGGATCCCCGCCGCGTCGGGGACCAGGATGGCCAGCGAGTAGTAGGCGGTCACGAGATAGCGGGTGATCGCGGCGGTGTCGATGCCCATGAAGCGGACGTTCAGCCCGGGCTGGTACTCCTCCGGGATACCGGTCTGGTGGAGGCCGATGACACCCTGGTCGGCCTCGCCGGTACGCAGCGCGATGATGCTGCTGGTGTGGTCGTCGCCGACCGGGATCTTGCCGCACGGAAAGATCGGGACACCGCGCCAGGCAGGGATCGCGTGGCCGTCGACGTCCGCGCTGCCGGGCATCAGGCCACGCCGGTTGCACTGCCGGAAGAACGCCGCGATCGCCTTCGGACGGGCGAGCAGCATCTTCGTCCCGCGGCGCATCGAGAGCAGCTCGTCCAGGTCGTCCGGTGTCGGCGGTCCGGTGAAGGTGCTGATGCGCTGCCCGTGGTCGATGGTGTGCAGCAGACCGAACTCCCGGTTGTTGACCAGCTCCCACTCCTGGCGCTCGCGGATCTCCTCCACGGTCAGCCGGATCTGCTGCTCGGTCTGGTTCATCGGGTCGTTGTAGAGGTCGGCGACCCTGGTGTGCACCCGCAGCACGGTCTGGGTCAGGGACAGCTCGTACTCGCGCGGGGTGAGTTCGTAGTCGACGAAGCCGCCGGGCAGGGTCGGTTCGCCCACATGGCCGGCCTGGACCGGGACCTCCGCCTCGCCCTTGCGGTTCATGGGCCTGCGCTGCCGCTCGACATACGCCGCGAGGTGCGCGGCGAGCGACGGCGCCCGTGCGGTGATCTCCTCGACCACCGTCCGTGGCAGCGCAAGCACCACGCCCGCGGTCTCGGCCCGTACCGAACCGAGCCACAGCGGGTCCGACTGGCCGACCGCCTCGTCGCCCATCTGGTCCCCGTCGGTGACGACTCCGAGGACCTCCTCCTCGCCGTACTTGCCCGCGCTGTAGCGGGTGAACCTGCCGTGCACGACGAGGTAGGTCTCGGTCACCGGCTGTCCGGCCTCGAACAGCACCTGCCCGGCGCGCACTTCGCGCACCTGGAACCGGGCCGCCAGCTCGCCCAGCACGTCCGGGTCGGTGTAGCCGCGCAGCACCGGAAGTTCGGTCAGCGTGCCGGGGACGACCCGGATGTCGTCGGCGCCGTTGTGCTCGAAGTGCACCCGGCCACGCCGCGTGCTCAGCTGGAGCCGCCGGTTCACCCGGTAGGCGCCGCCCTTCACGTCCACCCGGGGCAGCGACCTCAGCAGCCAGCGCGAGGAGATGCCCTGCATCTGCGGCGCGGACTTGGTGGTCGTGGCCAGTTGGCGCGCGGCCCGGGTGCCGAGGCTGGTCGGCCGCCCGTCGGGGGGCCCGGGGGAGGGATCGTCGACGGGGGAACCGGTGGCGCTGTCCGGTGTGGACACATTCCCTCCAGCAGACGCGTGAACAGGGGTGACCGGATCGGTCGGTGGTGAGCGAGGTGGTGGCGGTGCGCTGCGACAAGCCAAACAGCTGGGGTGATCTTCCGGTACGGCGCGAAAGGGGCGGTTTTGTTCCGTGGTGGTGCAAACCTTCCATTCGAGGCGTACGGCATGGGCGCGGATGATCACGCGCCCGGCCTTCGCTCCCGCGCCCGGGCGTACCGGATCACTCGGTGTTTGCACTCAGGAAAGGTCGTTCACCAGCACCGCGGCCCCGTCGAAGCGGCCGGCCTTCAGGTCCCGCAGTGCCCGCGGGGCCTGCGACAGCGGATACACATGGGTCGTGGCGCGCACCCCGTGCAGCGCGGCCTTCGCCAGGAACTCGCGGGCGTCCGCACGGGTGTTGGAGGTGACGCTGCGCAGTTCCTTCTCGTAGAACAGGTCGGACTCGTAGCACAGCGACGGCACATCGCTCAGATGGATACCGGCGACCGCCAGGATCCCGCCCCGGTCCAGGGCCCGCAGCGCGACCGGGACCAGGTCGCCGACCGGGGCGAACAGGATCGCGCCGTCCAGCGGTTCGGGCGGCGCCTCGTGGGCGTCGCGCGCCGAGGCGGCGCCCAGCCCGAGCGCCAGCCGCCGGGCGGCTGTGCCACGCGTCAGGACATGGACCGTGGCTCCCTCGGCGAGCGCCAGCTGCGCGCACAGATGGGCGCTGCCGCCGAACCCGTACAGCCCCAGTCGGCCGCCCGGCGGCAGCGAGGTGCGCAGCAGCGCGCGGTAGCCGATGATCCCGGCGCACAGCAGCGGCGCGAGGGCCACGTCGTCCACGCCGTCGGGGAGCCGGTGGGCGAAGCCCGCCGGGACGGTCGTGTACTCGGCGTATCCGCCGTCGGCGTCCCAGCCGGTGTACCGCGACTGCGGGCAGAGGTTCTCCGCGCCCCGCAGGCAGTACGCGCAGGTGCCGTCGGTCCACCGCAGCCAGGCCACCCCCACCCGGTCGCCCACCGCGAACCCGCGCACCGCCGTCCCGGCCCCGGCGACCACGCCCACCACCTCGTGCCCGGGAGTCACCCCGGGCCGCCGGACCGGCAGATCACCCTCCGTGACATGCAGATCGGTGCGGCAGACCCCGCAGGCGCGCACCCGGACCAGCAGCTCGTCGTCCCCGGGCACGGGCACCGCCCGTTCGACGAGCCGCAGCGGGTCCGCCTCGGCCGGTCCGGGCCGCGCCACCGACCACGCCCGCATCGTTCCTGGAGCAACAGGGTCCGTCATACCGCGCCGTCCTGTCCCGCCGCCGAAAGGCCGTCCCCACTCCGTCCGAGGGGCGTCCGAGGGGCGTCCGACGGGCGTCCCGAGGCCGCTGTCCGTGGTTTCCAGTGTCCGGCCGCCGTGCGCTTTCGGCGCGCGGGCGGCGGGACGGATGGCTAGCGTGGGACCGTGCCGCTCCAGGCGGTCCGTCTCTACCGGGGAGGTCCCGCGCCATGCCCGTACGAACCGAGGGAACCCCCTGCTGGGCCGACGCGATGTTCAGCGATGTCGAGGGGGCCAAGAGCTTCTACGGTGACGTCCTCGGCTGGACCTTCGGTGAGTCGTCGTCGGAGTACGGCAACTACACCCAGGCCCATGTGGACGGCAAGGCGGTCGCGGCCGTCGTGCCGCCCATGCCGGGGCAGGAGGGCCAGTCGCAGTGGTGCCTCTACTTCGCCTCGCCGGACGCCGCCGCCACCGCCGACCGGATCCGGGCCCATGGCGGCGAGGTGCTGATGGAGCCGATGCGGGTCGGCGACTTCGGCACGATGTGCCTGGCCCGCGAGCCCGGCGGAGCCGTGTTCGGGGTGTGGCAGGCCGGGGTGCACGAGGGTTTCGAGGCGGCACCCGGTGAGCCCGGCGCCTACTGCTGGGCCGAGGTCTTCACCCGTGATCCCGAGCGGACGGACCCGTTCCTCACGGCGGTGTTCCCGTACACGGCCAAGCAGATCGACGACGCCGCGGTCGACTTCCGGCTGTTCGACGTGGGGCAGGACCCGGTCCTGGGCCGGATGCGGATGACCGACGAGTTCCCGCCCGAGGTGCCGTCGTACGTCAACGTGTACTTCACCGTCACCGACTGCGACGCGGCCGTGGCCAGGGCGACCGAGCGGGGTGCCGTCCTCCGGTTCGGCCCCATGAGCAGCCCGTTCGGGCGGTTCGCCGCCCTGAGCGACCCGCAGGGCGCCAACTTCTCGGTGATCGACGTCACCACGACCGAGGGTGAGATGCCGGCGACCACGGACGTCTGACCGGCCCGCACGGGCCGTCCCACGGGCCGTGGCATGATCGTGCGCATGCGTGAACGTGTGGTGGCCGCGTGCGACGGGGCTTCTAAGGGAAACCCGGGACCTGCGGGCTGGGCCTGGGTGGTGTCCGACGACGCGGAGACTCCGGCCCGCTGGGAGGCGGGACCGCTCGGCCGGGCGACCAACAACGTGGCCGAACTGACCGCGCTGGAGCGGCTGCTGTCGGCGATCGACCCCGCCCTGCCGCTGGAGATCCGGATGGACTCGCAGTATGCGATGAAGGCGGTCACCACCTGGCTGCCGGGCTGGAAGCGCAACGGCTGGAAGACGTCCGCGGGCAAGCCGGTGGCCAACCAGGAACTCGTGGTCCGCATCGACGAGTTGCTCGACGGCCGCTCCGTCGAGTTCCGTTATGTCGCCGCCCACCAGGTCGACGGCGACCCGCTGAACGACTTCGCCGACCGGGCGGCGAGTCAGGCGGCCTCGGCGCAGGAGCCCGCGGGCAGCGGTCTCGGCTCGCCCGAGCCGCCCGCCGCGCCCGCGGTGTCCGCCGCCCCGCGTCGCAAGGCGGCGCCCCGTGGGCAGGGCGGCGGATCCGCCTCGCCCCGGACCATCAAGGCCAAGTTCCCGGGGCGCTGCGGCTGCGGCCGCTCCTACGCGGCCGGCGAGTCCATCGCGAAGCACACGCAGGGGTGGGGCCACCCGGAGTGCCGTACCGCCGAGGCGTGAGCGGCCGCTCCGGGCCGGATCACACGTCGAACGTGTAGAACTTCGTGTGGTCCAGCATGTCCGAGGGACGGACGTTGTTCCACGGCTTCATGGTGTCGCTCAGGTCGACCACGTTCGGCGTCCCGCCGGTCGGCGCGTAGCCCACGCCCGGGTGCCTGCGCTGCCAGTCGGCCCACAGCTTGTCTATGAAGGCGTGGTGCAGCCAGAAGACCGGGTCGTTGGGGGAGACGCCGGTGGCCATCTGCCCGCCGACCCACACGTGGACGCGGTTGTGCAGGTTCGCCCCGCGCCAGCCCTCCAGGTGGTTGCGGAAACCGTCCGAGGCGCTGTTCCAGGGCGCCGCGTCGTACGTCGTCATCGCCAGCACGGAGTCGACCTCGGCTCGGGTCGGTAGCTCGCTCACCCCGGCCCCGAGCGACCTGCGCAGGAACGTACGGCTGTCCACGCGTACGCTGACCGGCCAGTTGCCCGCGGCGGCGGCGAACGGGCCGTCCGTCACCCGGCCGTCGGAGCTGCGGCCCGTGCCGCCGAGGAAGTCGGGCGCCCACAGCGAGGAGCGCACCGTGCGGTCGGCGGTCCAGTCCCAGTACGGCAGCGCCACCGACGCGTCCACCGCCTGAAGGGCCTGCTCGAAGTCGAGCAGGAACCTGCGGTGCCAGGGCAGGAACGAGGGCGAACGGTGGCCGGTCCGCTCGGAGTTGTCGGTGTCGGACATGATGAAGGCGTTGTGCGTGGTGACGAACTGGTCGTAACGCCCGTTGCGCTTCAGCTCGATGACGGCGGCCACGAACCGCCGCTTCTCGTCGGCGGACAGGCTGGCCTGGTTCTTGCGTACGGTCATCTGCGGGTACTCCGGAAGTCCTTGCGGGGGTGGTGGTCAGTTGACGGGGAGCGGGACCAGGGGCGCGCCCTGCAGCTCGTCGACCGCGGCACGGGCCGCGGCTCGCGGTGTGGCCACCGGCTCGTAGTGGGTGACGACGCTGATCCAGGTGCTGTCGGCGTTCTGCATCATGTGCAGCTCCACCCCGTCGACGAACACGGAGTACCCGCCGCCGTGTTCGTGGTGGTGACCGCCACCGGTCGTCTGGCGGCCCTGTATCCGGCGGCCCTTGTAGACCTCGTCGAAGGGCGCGGGGGAGGAGCCGTGCTGGTGCGCGGCGGACGAAGGGGCCGAGGGCGTGGCGGGCGCCGTGTCGGCCGAGGCGCTGTGTGCGGCGAGCGGCGGGACCGCGGCGGCCGCGGTGAACGCGGCTGCCGCCGTGAGAGCGCGGCGGCGGGTGAGTTCCGGCATACGGGTCTCCTGGTGCGATCGGGTGATGACCCCGCATGCCTATCGGACCGACCGAGAGCGGGTGAAATCGTCCCCTGTCGGTTGGCCGAGAACAGGACAATTAGCCACATGCCGTACGGAATTCAAGCAAGACGATCTTGCTGGTGGATGACGTGTCCATTACCGGAATGGGTAATTCCTTTGGGCTGCCTGTCAGTTCCCGGTGATCTTTGGCGTGCGACCGCCGTGAGAGTGGCATGGCTCACCCCGTCAATCTGACCTGATCCCGAGGGTCGTTCGCGCGTCGTTCGCGGGCCCGCCGGAGCGGACCGTTGGGTGAATGGTGATTCACTCGCTATGGTGAATTGTCATTCACCATAGCGACGTGTCGCCCCGGAGTGCCGATGGACCAGCCCGCCCCCATACCCGACGCCCCCACCCGGGGCCGGCCCACCATCGCGGTCCTCGCGTTCGGCGGGATCCTCATGGCCGTCATGCAGACCGTCGTCGTCCCGCTGCTGCCGGACCTGCCCCGGCTCACCGGAGCATCCGCCGGAGCCGTCTCCTGGACGGTCACGGCGACCCTGCTGTCCGGCGCCGTCCTCACCCCCGTGCTCGGCCGGGCCGGTGACATGTACGGCAAACGGCGGGTCCTGCTGGCCGCCCTCGGCCTGATGACGGCCGGCTCGGTCATGTGCGCACTCACCTCGGACATCGGCGTACTCATCCTCGCCCGCGCCCTCCAGGGCGCCGCCGCCTCCGTGGTCCCGCTGTCCATCAGCATCCTGCGCGACGAACTGCCGCCCGAGCGCCGGGGTTCGGCGGTCGCGCTGATGAGCTCCACCGTCGGCGTCGGCGCCGCTCTCGGCCTGCCGCTCGCCGCGCTGGTCGTCCAGTACGCCGACTGGCACACCATGTTCTGGCTGACCAGCGCCCTGGGTGCGATCGGCGTGGCCGGGGTGTGGTGGGCGGTCGACGAGTCGCCCGTGCGTGAACCCGGCCGGTTCGACGTCCTCGGCGCCCTCGGTCTTGCCCTCGGGCTGACCAGCCTGCTCCTGGGGGTCTCCCAGGGCGGCCAGTGGGGCTGGGACAGCCCCCGGGTCCTCGGCCTCTTCCTCGGCGCGGCCGTCGTGCTGGCCCTGTGGTGGTGGCAGCAGCTGCGCACCGCGCGACCCCTGGTCGACCTGCGGCTCGTCTTCCTGCCCCGGGTCGGCCTGTCCCATGTGGCGGCCCTGCTCACCGGATTCGCCTTCTACGCCAACTCGCTGGTCACCGCCCAGCTGGTGCAGGCGCCCGAGGCCACCGGATACGGGCTGGGGCTGTCCATCGTCGCCACCGGCCTGTGCCTGCTGCCCGGCGGCGTCACCATGCTGCTCTTCTCACCCCTGTCCGCCCGTATCTCCGCCGCCCGTGGTCCGCGGATCACCCTCGCCCTGGGCGCCGCCGTCATCGCCTGCGGCTACGCCGTACGCATCGCCGACAGCCGCGACCTGTGGATGATCATCCTGGGCGCCACGGTGGTGGCCACCGGCACGACACTCGCCTACTCCGCCCTGCCCACCCTGATCCTGCGCGCCGTCCCGGCCGGCCAGACCGCCTCCGCCAACGGCGTCAACGTGCTGATGCGCACCATCGGCCAGGCCACCTCGAGCGCCGCCGTCGCCGCCGTACTCGTCCACCACACCAGCACGGTCGACGGAGCTCCGGTACCCACCCTGCACGGCTACCTCCTGGCCTTCGCCATGGCCGGGGTGGTCGCCCTCGTCGCGAGCGCGGCCGCGCTGTCCATACCGGGCGACCGCGGTACCGACGGGACGCAGGAGGCCCACGACCGCGCCCGGGGCGCCCGGGACCAGGCGATGGAGGGAGCATGAGCACCGTGACCACCGAACCCGGCACCCCCGAGGCGCCCCCCGCCCGCCGCGACGCCGAGACGACCAAGGCGGCCATCCTCAAGGCCGCCCGCCACCTCCTCGCCCGGCACGCCCACGCCGACATCACCCTCAAGGCCGTCGCCGACCGCGCCGGCGTCAGCCCGCCGCTGATCCTCAAGTACTTCGGCAACAAGGACACCCTGTTCGCCCGCGTCATGTCCTTCGAGGCCGACGCCGACGCCCTGCTGGACGCGCCACTCGGCGAACTCGGCCGGCACATGGTCCGGCACGTGCTGGACAGCCAACGGGACCGGGGCGCCGACCCCCTGCTGCGCATCGCCTTCGCACCCCTGCACGGCGACCACGGCGACGTGCTGCGCGCCAACTTCCGCACCCAGGTCACCGACCGCCTCGCCGAGCGCCTCACCGGCCCCGACGCGGCCCTGCGCGCCGAACTCGCCGTCGCCACCCTCATCGGCCTCGGCGTCATGTACGGCATCGCACGGGGACCCCGGCTGCGCGCGAGCTCCGTCGACGACATCGCCGGCCGCTACGGCCCCCTCGTCCAGGCCCAGCTGACGCCCTGAACGGTACGGAGCGGCCCGCTCCGGTTCCGCCGGGCGCGGATGACAGACTGGCGGTATGGACGAACGCACAATGGGCAGGCTGGGACAGCGGGCATCGGTCGTCGGCCTCGGCACCTGGCAGCTCGGCGCCGACTGGGGCGCGGTGGACGACAAGGAAGCCCTCGCCGTGCTGGAGACGGCGGCCGAGTCGGGGGTGACCTTCTTCGACACCGCCGACGTGTACGGCGACGGGCGCAGCGAGCAGACCATCGCCGCCTTCATCGGCGGCAGGCCCGACCTGCACGTGCTGGTGGCCACCAAGATGGGCCGCCGGGCGGACCAGATCCCCGAGAACTACGTCCTCGAGAACTTCCGCGCCTGGAACGACCGCTCGCGCCGCAACCTCGGCGTCGACCGCATCGACCTGGTGCAGCTGCACTGCCCGCCCACCCCCGTCTACTCCTCGGACGAGGTGTACGACGCCCTGGACACCCTCGTCGAGGAGGAGCGGATCGGGGCGTACGGCGTCAGCGTGGAGACCTGCCGGGAGGCGCTCACCGCGATCGGCCGGCCGGGCGTGGCGAGCGTGCAGATCATCCTCAACCCGTTCCGGACGAAGCCGCTGCGCGAGGTGCTCCCGGCCGCCCGGGAGGCGGGCGTCGCCATCATCGCCCGGGTGCCGCTGGCCTCCGGACTGCTCTCGGGCAAGTACACCAAGGACACGGTCTTCGCCGCCGACGACCACCGCACCTACAACCGGCACGGTGAGGCCTTCGACCAGGGCGAGACGTTCTCCGGCGTCGACTTCGCCACCGGCGTCGAGGCGGCCGCCGAGTTCGCCGCACTCGCCCCCGAGGGATACACCCCGGCCCAGCTGGCCCTGCGCTGGATCATCGACCAGCCCGGGGTGACCACCGTCATCCCCGGCGCCCGCTCTCCGGAACAGGCCCGCGCCAACGCGGCCGCCGCCAAGCTGCCCGCACCGCCCGAGGAGACGTACGACAGGATCCGCGACCTGTACGAGCGCCGCCTCAAGGACCAGGTGGAGAACCGCTGGTAGCGCCGTGACCGCCGGGTGCCCCGTTCGCCGCACCCGGCGGCCCGTACCGTTTGAACGATCGGCCGGACGGTTACCCGCATTCCATGACGGTTGAGGGCCGACGGACCGGGCGCGACGAGTCCGAGGAGGAACGCGCCGACCGGATGTGGGGCGAACTCATTCAGGAGGTCCGCGTCGCCCAGACCGGGGTGCAGATCCTGTTCGGTTTCCTGCTGACCGTGGTGTTCACCCCCCGGTACGACCAGCTGGCCCACGCCGAGCAGATCATCTACATCGTCACCGTGCTCCTCGGCGCGAGCGCCACCGGCGCACTCATCGGACCGGTCTCCCTGCACCGCCTGGTCGCCGGACGGCGCGTCAAACCCCAGGCCGTACGCCTCGCGTCGCGCCTGACCTTCATCGGCCTGCTCCTGCTGCTCGCCACCATGGCCTCCGCCCTGCTGCTCGTCCTGCGGGTGGCCACGCACAACGCGTTCGTGCCCTGGCTCGTCGGGGCGGTGGTCGTCTGGTACCTGGTGTGCTGGTACGCGCTCCCGCTGTGGTCACGCGGCCGGCACACCTCGAGCTGACTCCAGCGCCGCCAGCTGCCGGTCGTGCGCCCGGCTGAGCAGCAGCAGCGAGAGAGTGGCGCCGATCAGCGCGCACAACATGTCCCACTGGGTGTCCCAGACGTCCCCCTGCGTGGCCAGGAAGGCGTCCGCGCCGTGGCCGCCGATCTCGGCCGCCGCCCATTCCAGCAGCTCGAAGCAGGCGCTGAAGGCCAGGCAGGCGCACACGGTCAGCGGGGCGAGCCAGCGGCTGCCGCGCAGCGGCGAGGTGCGGCTCAGCAACTCCCGCACCAGGACGGCCGGGACGAATCCCTGCATCAGGTGGCCGAAGCGGTCGTACGGATTGCGGGACAGACCGAACGTGTCACGCACCCAGTCACCGGCCGGAACCTCGGCGTAGGTGTAGTGACCGCCCACCGCGAGGACCAGCGCGTGCGCCGCGAGCAGACCGCACAGCAGACCGGTGAGCGGGAAGCGCCGCCAGGCGAGGACCACCAGCGGCAGCCCGATCAGCACCCACATCGTCTCCAGGAACCAGGTGGCGCGGTCGCGCGCTCCCCAGGCCGACAGGGCCATTCCCACGACCACCACCACCGCGGCCGCCAGCGGCGGGGTCCGGCGGACGCCCGGGCGGGCGGTGGGGCGCGAGGCGGGGCGTACTGCGGTCATGTCGGCCTCCTTGTCGTCGGTGGCCATCGTGGAACGGCGGGAGCGCACGGGCATGAGTACGGGTACTCAGCCGGCGGCGAGGATCTCCGCGAGTACGTCGTCCATCCGGACCTCCTCGCGCCCCGGCGCCACGACCTTCCGGGTCTCCCGCAGGAACGCGGCCACCGCGGGCGCCCACGCGTACACCGCCGCGCGGTGCCGGCCGCCGTCGGGCCTCACGTCACCGAGGAACTCCAGGCGCAGTTCCCGCCACATGCCGGTGGTCACCGGTTCCAGCCGCACGTCTCCGACGCCGGCCGGCCCGTCCAGACCGTCGGCGAGCAGCTGCCGGTCCAGCCGCCACCGGGCCAGCACCCGGCCGTCATGGGCGAACACCGCCGTGACGGCGAACGGGTCGTCGGCGTCGTACGTCAGATGAGCCAGGACGGAGCAGCGGCCGGTGCCGCGCGTCTGGAGCTGCACCACCAGGGTCTTGCGCACGAAGGAATTCACCCGAGCCTCCGAGAACACGAGATCGAATCTACGTAGTAGGGCCCTCTAGTACCCCGCCCGCGCCGGATGTGCTCATTCCGCCCGGCGGATTCGTGCCCACGGCCGCCCCCGCGGTCACAGTGCCGGTATCCGGAACGTCCGCAGGAAGGTCGAGAGCGACTGCCGGTCCGCGGCGCTGTCCCAGGCGGCGGCCGGGGCGGTGAAACGCAGCGAGAAGCTGCGCCCGCCGCCGATGAGGAAGCCGCGTCCGAAGGTGCGCACCCGGGCGGTCCCGGACCCCGTCAGCCACTCCATGTCGGCGGCCTTGTAGCCCTGGTAGGTCGTCGCCTCGATGGCGCCGATCCGCTGGAAACCGTCGGTCCGCTCCAGAGCGGGCTGGACGTCGTCCCGCCAGACGGCGACCGGGTCCGGGCCCGCGTCCTCGCTGTAGGTCACCGCGAGGGTGCGCGGATCGTCGCCGCCGGGCCCGAAGATGACACGGTAGGCGGGATCCGCACGCGTGGTCTCCAGCCGCTTCCAGCCGGTGGGGAGGGCGACGGAGAAGCCTTCCGGGGCGGTGAGCAGGCGGAACCCGGCCGGCAGGGCGGTGGCGGTGGACGACACCGAGGGCGACGGCGAGGGTGACGCCTTCCGCGTGGGCGACGGCGGCGCCTTCCGGGTGGGGGCGGTCGTGCCGGGCGTCGCGGCGGCGGCGGGAGGGGAGGGGACGGCTTCGTCGGGCGGGGCGCCGCCGGGGGATGCCGCGGTCGGCCGCGGGGCCGCTCCCGCCGAGTCGTCGGAGTCGCCGCCGCCCGGCAGCCCGTGGGCCACGGCGAACACCGTGGCGGACACGGCGACGACGGCCAGCGCGACACCGGTGACCACGGCCTGCCCGCGCCGGCCGGCCCACCGAGCGGTGCCCCGGCCCGAGCGCGACCGGGGCGCCCCGTCCGGCCAGTGGTCGGCGCCGGTGTCCTCGGTGAGGACGCGGGTGAGCGCCTCCCGGGCCACGGACCGGGTCAGCCGTTCCAGGGAGTTCTTGCGCAGCAACCCCGTCACGACCTGGGCCAGCGGCCCGGCGCGCAGCGGGGTGCGCAGCGGAAGCCGGTCCACCGCCCGCAGGGTGGCCTCGGGGCGGCCCCGGTCCCGGAACGGCGGCCGTCCCTCGACCATGGTGTAGAGGATCGCGCCCAGTGCCCACAGGTCCGCGGCCGGTCCGATGCGCTCGTCGCGGGCCTGTTCGGGCGAGGCGTACGACGGTGCGGCGACCCTGGGCGCCAGGGTCGCCCCCGCCAGCCCGAAGCCCGTCAGCACGACGGGACCCCGGTCCGGTACGAACAACTGGCCGGGGCTGAGCTCACCGTGGGTGAACCCCTCGCCGTGCGCGGCCTCCAGGACGTCGAGCACATCAAGACCGATCCGGGCCGCCCGCGCCGGGTCCGGTGTGCCCTGCCGGGCGAGGAACTCGCCGAGCGGCACACCGTCGATCCACTCCATGACCGTCCAGAGCGTGCCGGAATCCTCGATGACGTCCAGCACCGTGGCAACCCGGCCGGGCCGGAGCGCGCCCATGAGTTCGGTGGTGCGCAGAATCCGGGACATGGCCCGGCGCACGTCGTCCTCGGTGGACTCCCGGGGCAGCACGGTCTGGGTCACCAGCCGTGGCTCCTGCGTCCGGAGGTCCTCCGCGGACCAGCAGACCCGGTTCTCCTCCCGGTGGACCGCCTCCACGAGCCGGTACCTCCCGGCGGCCCACTCGTGTGCGGAGACGTTCGCCTTGACCATGGTCATCCCTCGCTGAAACCCCTCGACTTTCCCCACAGAGGTACGCGGGGCGTGACGGGGTGCGTTCAACGAATGCCGAGTCAGTACGTGCCGTTTCGGCGAACACCGTGTCGGTGCGCGCCGTTTCAGCGCAGTCCGAAGCGCTCGGCCCACTCCATGACGTCCCGGGGCGTCGCGTTGCCCCCGCACACCACCAGCCCGAGACGGGCGCCGTCGCCCACCCGGTCCAGCACCTGCCGGGCGGCCGGCAGCAGACACCCGGCGGCGGGCTCCGCCCACACCTTGGCGTGCTCGGCGAGTTCGAGGACGCCTTGCACGGCCTCCCGGTCCGGCACCACCAGCACATCCGTGACCAGGGCGGACACATGCTCGTAGGTCAGCTGGGACACGGTCGGGGCGCTCAGCGTGGTGACCATCGACGACAGTTCGACCGACACGGGCCCGCCCGCCGCGAGCGCCCGGGACATCGCCTCGGCGCCCACCGTCTCCACGCCCCACACCCGCACACCCGGGCGGCGGGCGTGCAGTGCGGCGGCCACCCCGGAGATCAGTCCGCCACCGCCGATGCTGACGATCACGTCAGTGAGCTCACCGGCATCCTCGGCGAGCTCCAGCCCGACCGTGCCCTGGGCGGCGGCCACGACCGGGTCGTCGAAGGGGTGGACGAGGGTCAGCCCCTCGTCCCGCAGCCGCCCCACCAGCTCGAACGCGCTGTCCATCCCGTCGGTCAGCCGCACCGACGCCCCCGCCTCCTCGGCGATCGCCACGGAACGCGCGGGCGCCGAGCGCGGCATCACCACCGTGGCCTTCACATCGAGCGCCGCGGCCATGACCGCGAGGGCGACACCGTGGTTGCCGCCGCTGACCGCGACCACGCCCGCCGCGCGCTCGGCCCCGGTGAGCGACAGCAGCTTCGCCGCCGCCCCACGCGCCTTGAACGAGCCCGTGCGTTGCAGGAGTTCCAGCTTCGCGGTGACCGGGACTCCGAGCAGCCCGGACAGGCCGGGGCTCGGCACGGTGGGGGTGCGTACGACGTGTCCGGCGATGCGCCGGGCCGCGGATTCGATGTCCGAGATGCCGATCACGGTGGTTCACCCTTCCGGCGCGCGGGTGGGGACGCGCCCCTTCGACCCTGTCCCGCCGGCAGTGCCGCGGTCAAGTCGAATGCGCAGGTCACGCTGCTCGCGTCAGTGCTGCTGGTTCTTCTGCGGGGTCACCTCGCTCGGGCGTACCACGACATGGCCGTCACCCTGGAGCTTCAGCTGCACGGCCTCCCCGGAACCGCCGCGCAGCATCGACCCCATGGACTGCGAGCGGTGCAGCGAGGTCTCCAGGTGCGCGGTCCAGCCCACCACCGCGTCCGTGTCGACATAGACCGGGTACTGCGCGGAAACCGGTATCAACAGCGGGTTGCCCTCGCAGACCAGGCCGAGACGGCCGTGCCCCGTGAAGACGCTGTTGAACAGGCCGCCCCCGGCGATGCCCGAGCCCTTGACCGTCTTGATCTCGTACGACAACGAGGCGTCGAAGCACAGGACGTTGCGGCCGTTGACGGTGAACCGGTCGCCCGGTTCGACCTCGACGATGAAACAGTTCTGCGCCTCGTGCGCGAACCACGCCTCGCCCTGCCCGCGGACGGTCATCAGCGGCAGGCCCTCGCCGGTGACGGCACGCTTGAGCATGCCGCCCACGCCCTGTCCCTTGCGCTCGAACACCAGGTTGCCGCGCCAGGCGACCATCGAACCCTGGCGGGCGAACATCTCACCGCCGACGGCGTACCTGAGGCACTTGGCGTTCTCGACGGTCATGCCGGGCTCGACGGCCGGCTGGACCAGGTGCGTGCTGGAGAAAAGATCACCCTTCATGAGCGCATGATGTCCCGGAGGGGTCCATTCCGCCAAGATCGGGAGTAATTCGGCAGTACTACCGCTCAGGCACCGAACAACTGGGTCCAGTACGTGCCCGCCCGGCCACCCCCGGCGAAGCCCACGCCGATGTGGGTGAAGGAGGGCTTCAGGATGTTGGCGCGATGCCCGGGGCTGTTCATCCAGCCGTCCACCACCTCGGCGGCGGAACGCTGGCCGCAGGCGATGTTCTCGCCGATCGAGCGCCGGGCCGCGCCCGCGGCGGCCGCCCGGTCCCAGGGCTCGGACCCCTCGGGCGAGGTGTGCGAATAGAAGTCCCGTGCCGCCATGTCCGCGCTGTGCCCCTGAGCGGCGGCCGCGAGCAGCGGATCGGCGGCCAGCGGGGGCAGCCCGGCCGCACGGCGCTCGGCGTTGGTCAGCCGGACGACCTCGGCGCGCGTCCTGTCCAAATCGTCGGGGCCGAGCGGCCGGGCCCACAGGGCGGTCCAGAAGGTGTCTCCGGTGCGGGCGGCGCTGACGTGTGCCAGACCGGCGTGGGTGAACGCCGGGTCCTGGAGCGTGCGCCGGGCCTGCTCGGTGCGCAGACAGTAGTCGACGAACTCGGCGGGCGTGCGCGGGCCGGAGACCAGGTGCTCGCCGACGGTGACATAGGTGAACCCGGTGGCCGTGATCCGCTGGTGCACCGAGACGCCGTCCCGGCTCTCGCCCGACAGCCGCCCGGCGTCGGCCATCGCCGTGGCGTGGGCCCGCGCGGCCGCGACGAGACGGGCGTCGAACACCACGGGCGGGGCACCGGTCCGCGCGCGGGCGGAGTTGACGAGGCCGAGCACGCCCTCGGGGTCGGGCGCCGGGACGGTGCCCGATGCCCGGCCGGCCGAATGCCCCGGCGCGGGCGGCGCCGACCGCTGCCCAGGGATTCCCGCACGGCCCGCGGCCGCCGGTGCCGCGGGCGGGTCCTCGGCGATGTCCACCCCGAAGTCCCGGGCCAGGCCCGCCAGACCGTCGGCGTATCCCTGTCCGATCGCGCGCAGCTTCCAGCCGGCGTCGCGCCGGTATATCTCCGCGAGCAGCACTACGGTCTCCCGCTGCGGGCGGGCGGGGGCGAAGCGGGCCACCGTGCGCCCCCGCTCGTCGGCTATGTGCAGTACGGCCATGGGCATGGGAGTGCCGGGCCGCTCCGGGCCGACGGCCACCGTGACCCGCACGGCGCCCGGGCGCAGCGCCGCCGGTTCGAGGGTGAGCGTGTCGCCCCGCAACCGGACGCCGGGCGCGGACGGCTGGTTGTAGAACACGAAGTCGGCGTCGCCCCCCACCCGGCCGGTGGCACCGGTGACGAGCGCGCAGACGTCGAAGGGCCCCGGCACCCGCAGGGTCAGGGCACCGCCGGGCAGGGGCAGGTTCCCACCGGGTACCAGTTCGCTCATCGCGCCGTCCAGGAGAAGTCGTACCGAGAAGGTCGTACCGACCGAGTCGCCATCCCTGCAACGCGCGGACCGGGCACTCCGGTTCCCGATGGCTACTCGCGCCGCGCCTTCGCCGGTCTGCCGCAGAACGCCGACTCCAGTGCGCCCGCCATGGTGCCGAGCACGGTGGCGTTGTTGGAGGTGTTGGCGAGGGCGGTGAGGCTGCGGCCGCCGTCCTTGGTGGTGAACGCGTAGGTGTAGTAGCCCTGTACGGCGCCGGTGTGGCCGTACACCGAGATTCCGCAGGACAGGTCGCGGCGGCGCAGCCCGAGGCCGTACGCCGTCGTGCCGTCGACCGGTGTCCAGCGTTCCATCTCCGCGAGGCGTGCGGCCGAGGTCAGCCGGCCGCCGAGCAGGGCGGAGAAGAAGGTGTTCAGGTCCCGGGTGCTGGAGATGACGGCGCCCGCGCTCTGTGCCCAGGACGCGGTCTGCTCGGTGGCGTCGACCAGGGCGGCACCGGGCTCGTCGGGGGTGAGGTAGCCGCGGGCGGAGCGGCCGGGCAGCTTCCTGTCGGGATGGACGTAGGAGGTGTCGCGCAGCTTCAGCGGTTTGAAGACGCGGTTCTCGTACTCGGTCCGCACCGAGTGGCCGGTGATCTTCTCGATCAGCATCCCGGCGACGACGAAGTTGGTGTTGGAGTAGGAGTAGGCGGCGCCGGGCGCGTTGGTGCGCGGCTTGGCGAGGGACAGGTTCACCAGCTCGCGGTATCCGAAGACCTTGTCGCGGACCGCTTCGAAGCCGGGGACGGACCGGGCGAACATGTCGTTCGTGTAGTCGTACAGACCGCTGCGGTGGCTCAGCAGGTGCCGCACGGTGATCCGGGTGTCCGGCAGCAGTCCGGGCAGATAGTGGTCGACGGAGGTGTCCAGGCCGATCCGGTGCTCGTCGGCGAGTTGCAGCAGCACGACCGCGGAGAAGGTCTTGGTGACGCTCCCGACGCGGAAGCGGTCGGCGGCGTCGATGGCCCGCCGGGTGCTCCGGTCGGCGAAACCCCGGGCCACCGTGTGGAAGCCGCCGTGCTCGTCGATCCGGGCGATCGCGCCGGGCGCGCCCTGTGCGACCAGTGTGCGCAGTACGTCGCGCAGGCCCGTGGTGTCGGGCGCGGGGAGCGCGGCCGCCGTCCGCGGGTGTGCCGTGGGCGGGTGCGCCGTCCCGGTCGCCGCCCGTGCCGGTACCGCGAGGAGCGACAGCGTGACCGCCGCGAGCACCGTGCTCCTGCCCATCGTCGCTGAGACCATCCGGCTCCCTCTTCCTTCGCCTGCCGTCGCGCCGACTCCGGTGCGAGATCGGTCACATTCCGGCGAGGGAACCTTCTCGCGTCTGGTCACATCTCCGCAGGTGAC
Organism: Streptomyces sp. NPDC086787; assembly: GCF_044745865.1. Taxonomy (NCBI): domain Bacteria; kingdom Bacillati; phylum Actinomycetota; class Actinomycetes; order Kitasatosporales; family Streptomycetaceae; genus Streptomyces; species Streptomyces sp. NPDC086787. The sequence continues at coordinate 159,997 of NZ_JBIVBC010000012.1, forward strand.
ACACAGTTGGTCAGTCGGCGATCACCCTGTGGCACCCCTTTGTGAAGGATTGCCGCAAAAGTCGGCGAGAGCGATCAATTCCGCTTTACGTGGACATGTCTCATCGGTAAGGGTTCGACTGGGGCCCGACCAGCCCCGTGGCGCGGTCAACCGCGCTATGCGACAAGGCGGTTGGTGATTCCGGCCGCTTCGAACGAAGGAACCCTGACCAGTGCGCAGACCGCACATACGTAACGTGGCGGTGGCCGTCGCCGTGACGACCGCTGCCACGGGCCTCGCCGGTACGGCGTTCGCGGGTCCCTCCACGGGGGTGGAACACGGCGTCGCCTCGGCCGGTACGACGGCTGCCTCGGTGGTGTCGGCGGCCCGGACCGCCGCCTTCGCCCACGCGTCGGCGACCGGCGTCTCCCAGGGCGACCAGCTGCACGCCCAGGACGTGATGATCGACCCCGAGGGCGCCCGGCACGTCCGGTTCGTCCGTACCCACAACGGCATGCCGGTGCTCGGCGGCGACCTCGTCGTGCACCTCACCCGGCAGCTGGCGTACTCCGGCGTCACCCGCGCGGCCGGCCACACCGTCAAGCCCGTCACCGCACGCGCCGAGCTGACCGCCGACCAGGCGGTGCGCAAGGCCGCGGCGGCCGCCGGCGGCGACGCCGGCGGCGCCGAACTCGTGGTGGACGCCCGGCAGGGCGGCTCGGCCCTCGCCTACCAGGTGACCGTGACCGGCGGCGACACCGCCGAGGGCAGCGGCGCCCGGACGGTCGTCGTCGACGCCGTCACCGGCAAGGTGCGCAGCAACGCGCTCCTGAGCGACGAGTTCGTGTCACCCAAGCTGCGCGACACCCTGCGCAAGCGGGGCGAGACGGTCAACCCGGCCACCGGCACCGGCGCCCAGGCCGCCGCCCCGGCTGCTTCCTCCCCGGCGGCCGCTGCCGCGACCCGCTACCCGCGGACCGTCTCCGGCATCGGCAAGTCGCTGTACGTCGGTCCGGTCGCCCTGACCGTGCAGCAGACCGGCCGCACCAGCTTCCTGCTGAAGGACCCGAGCCGCTACGGCACCGAGACCCGGGACGCCAAGGGCACGGAGTCCGAGAACTTCAACACCGGCGCGAAGGTCACCAGCACCAACTGGGCCTTCGGCAACGGCGCGACCTCCAGCCGCAACAGCGCGGCGGTCGACGCCCAGTACGGCATCACCCGCACCCTGGACTTCTACAAGAGCACCTTCGGGCGCAAGGGCATCGCGGACAACAGCAAGCCCGCCAAGGGCATGGTCCACTGGGGCAAGAACGTCGGCAACGCCTTCTGGGACCCGACCTGCGACTGCATGCTGTACGGCGACGGCGACGGCCGCGACATCAAGAAGCCGCTGGTCGTCCTCGACGTCACCGGCCACGAGCTGACGCACGGCGTGGTGGACGCGACCGCCAAGCTGGAGCCCACCTTCGTCGACGAGCACGACAACCAGTTCGGGGAGCCCGGCGCGCTGAACGAGTCGCTCGCCGACATCTTCGGCTCCAACGTCGAGTTCTACGCCAACAACCCGAAGGACGCGCCGGACTACCTCATCGGCGAGAAGCTCGGGCTGTCCCAGAAGTTCCTGCGCCGTCTCGACCACCCGTCGCTGGACAAGCTCGAAGGCACGATCGACTACTGGGCGCCCGCGGTGTACGACGCCGAGGTGCACGCCGGCTCCGGTGTCTCCTCGCACGCCTACTACCTCCTCGCGGAGGGCAGCGGCAAGAAGACGATCGGCGGCGTCGCCTACGACTCGCCCACCTACGACAACGCGGCGGTCGCGGGCATCGGCCGGGCCAAGGCCTCGGCGATCTTCTACCGTGCCCTGACCCGCTACATGGTCTCCACGACCGACTTCCACGGCGCGCGCGTCGCGACACTGAAGGCGGCCAAGGACCTGTACGGCGCCACCAGCGCCGAGTACAAGGCGGTGGACCGGGCCTGGGCCGCGGTCAACGTCACCGCGGCCAACACCCCGGCCGCCCGCCACTGACGCGGACACCGCCGGACGACCGGCCGAGGGCGCCCCGCCGTGTGCGGGGCGCCCTCGGTTCGTCGTCGGACGCCGCAGGGCGCCGGCGTCGTGCCGGCCGCGTTCAGCGCAGCGTCTCGGCCCAGTTCGCCGGTACCCGGCCTGCCGGTCCCGGTGTGGGCTGGTCGGCCGGATGGGAGGCCGGCGGGGCGAGTTCGGGGCCCGAGGCGTACAGCTCGCCGCTGGCGAAGTTCCAGAACCACTCCTCGCCCGGTTCGAAGCTGCGGATCACCGGGTGCCCGGTGCTCTCGTAGTGTGCCGTGGCGTGCTTGGCGGGCGAGTCGTCGCAGCAGCCGATGTGCCCGCACTGGGCGCAGCGCCGCAGATGGAACCACCAGCCGCCGGCCGCGTCGCAATCACCGCAGCCCGTGCCGCTCGGCGGAACGCTGGTGTCGATACCGGCGTCGCTGCTCATGCCGCCTCCTCGGAACTCTCGGGGGACTCGGGTGTCTCGGGGGTCAGGGGCAGCAGGACCCTGAAGCGGGTGTCGCCGGGCGCCGACTCGACCTCGATGGTGCCGTGGTGCTTGTTGACCACGATCCGCCAGGAGATGTCCAGGCCCAGCCCGGTGCCCTGCCCCACCGGCTTGGTGGTGAAGAACGGATCGAAGATGCGGTCCTTGATCTCCGGGGCGATCCCCGGACCGGTGTCACGGAACTCCACCAGGACCCGCTCGTGGTCGAGCGCGGTCCGCACGGTCAGCGTTCCCGCGCCGTCGTCGGCGGTCATGGCGCACACCGCGTTGTCGATGAGGTTGGTCCACACCTGGTTGAGCTCGGCCGGGTACGCCGGGACCGGCGGGAGCGTACGGTCGTACTCCTTGACGACCTTGACACGCCGTCCGATCTTGCCGGAGAGCATCAGCAGGGTGCTGTCGAGGAGTTCGTGCACGTCCGCCACCCGGTAGGGCGCCCGGTCCAGCTGCGAGTACTGCTTGGCCGCGTCGACCAGGTTCGAGATGCGGGTGGTGGAGTCCTCGATCTCGGTCATCAACAGCTCGGTCTCGACCGTGTAGTTGAGCCAGCCGACGGCCCCGGGCAGGATCTCCTCGCCCACCGCCGCGGCGACCTGCTCCAGCCAGTCGACGTCGAGCCCGGCCTGCACGAAGGTGGGCGCGATCTGCCAGCCGTGGTCGACGCCGTGGTCCTCCAGCCAGTCGCCGAGCGCGTCCTCCCGGTCGGAGGCCTCCAGCGGGCTGAGCGAGGGCGCCTTGGCGACCCGCTCCGCGGTCCGCTCCTGGATCTCGACCAGACGCGCCAGCACATCGCGGGAGAAGGGCCCCTCGGCGATCACGCCGAGCTTGTGCCGCATCTTTGCGACCCGCTCGCGCAGCGTCGACGTGGCCCGCACGGCCGCCGCCGCGGGGTTGTTGAGCTCGTGGGTGAGCCCGGCCGACAGCGAGCCGAGCGCCAGCAGGCGCTCCCGCTGCCCGATGGCCGCCTGCATGCTCTTCGAGCCGAAGAACAGGCCCTCCAGCAGGTGCACGGCCATCGGGAACCACTCGCTCATGATCTCCGCGAAGGTGTCCGACGGCAGTACGAAGAACCGCGTCGGCCGTGTCACCCGCATCGAGTTGTTGTAGACCTGCCGCACCCGGTCGCCGAGATAGGCCTGCATGGCGCCCGCGTACACCCCGGCCTGCGAGGTCCTGGTGACCTCCACGTCGTCGGTGCCCACCCGCCGGGAGAGCACGACCGTGCCCTCGATCATCGCGAAGAAGCAGGTGGCCGGCTCACCCTCGGCGTAGACAGGGCCGGGCTCGAACAGCTCCACCCGTCCCTGGCTGCACAACCGCCCGAGCTGTTCCGGCGCCAGCTTCTCGAACAGGAACAGTGAGCTGATCTCCTGCGGGCTGCACGGCATCACCTGCCCGCTCATGACTGCTCCAGATAACGGTGGACGAGCATCACGGCCATGGCTCCCTCTCCGACGGCGGACGCGACACGCTTGGCGGACTCGGCGCGCGCGTCGCCCGCCACGAACACGCCGGGGATGCTGGTCTCCAGGTGGTACGGCGGCCGGTCGAGCTCCCAGCTCTGCGGCGGCCGCCCGTCGGACGTCAGATCGGGTCCGGCGAGGATGAACCCGCGCTCGTCGCGCAGCACCGTGTCGTCGAGCCAGTCGGTGAGCGGGGCCGCGCCGATGAACACGAACATCCACTGGGCGTCGACCCGTTCGGTCTCCCCGGTCACCATGTGGCGCAGTGTCAGGTTCTCCAGGTGGTCGGACCCGTGCGCTGTCTCGACGACGGTGTGACAGCGGACCGAGATGTTCGGCGCCTCGCCGATCTGCTGGACCAGATAGTGCGACATGGACACCGACAGGTCCGGCCCGCGCACCAGCAGGGTCACCGACTTGGCTCCCCGGGACAGGTACATCGCCGCCTGGCCCGCCGAGTTGGCGCCGCCGACGACGTACACGTCCTGGCCCTGGCAGGAGGCGGCCTCGGTCAGCGCCGAGCCGTAGAACACCCCGCAGCCGGTCAGGTCGGCGCAGCCCGCCGCCGCCAACTGCCGGTACTGCACGCCCGTCGCCAGGATCACGCTGTGCGCCGCGATCGCCGACCCGTCCGCGAACCGCACCACCCGCGCGGCTCCGTTGACCTCAAGTGCCGTCACCTCGCGTGCGGTGAGGATCTCGGCGCCGAACTTCGCTGCCTGCCGCCGGGCCCGCTCGGTGAGCTGGCCGCCCGAGACGCCGTCCGGGAAGCCGAGGTAGTTCTCGATCCGGGAGCTCTGCCCGGCCTGACCGCCGGTCGCCGACCGCTCCACCAGGACCGTCCGCAGCCCCTCGGAGGCTCCGTACACCGCCGCGCCGAGTCCGGCGGGACCGCCGCCGATCACCACGAGGTCGTAGAAGTCGGCCGTCGGCGTGGTCGCCAGGCCCACCCGCGCGGCCAGTTCGGGGGCTTCGGGTTCCACCAGCGGGCTGCCGTCCGGCGTGATCACCAGCGGCAGCCGGTGCTCGTCCGCCCCGGCGGCGGCCAGCAGCCGCTGCCCCTCCGGCTCCTCCACCGAGTACCACCGGTACGGCACCTGGTTGCGGGCCAGGAACTCGCGTACCTCCGACGAACGCGCCGACCAGCGGTGCCCGACCACCTTGATGCTGGGCACCGGCCGGAAGTCGCTGTGCCGCCAGGCCTCGAGCAGGTCGTCCAGCACCGGGTAGAGCTTCTCCTCCGGCGGGTCCCACGGCTTGAGGAGGTAGTGGTCCAGGTCCACGACGTTGATCGCGTCGATCGCCGCGTTCGTGTCGGCGTACGCGGTCAGCAGCACCCTGCGCGCCCCCGGGTACACGTCCAGGGCCTGTTCGAGGAACTCGATGCCGTTCATCTGCGGCATGCGGTAGTCGGCGAGGATCACGGCCACCAGGTCACCACGCAGTTTGAGCTCGCGCAGCGCGTCGAGCGCCGAGTCGCCCGACTCCGCGCGCACGATCCGGTACGACTGGCCGTAGCGCCGTCTCAGGTCCCGGGCGACGGCTCGGGAGACGCCCGGATCGTCGTCCACGGTCAGGATGACGGTCCGAGTTCCTTCGACAGCCTGTGCCATTCGTCTCCCACCCCGTGAGGTCAACCGTTTCGAGCCCATCGTATGTTCGATCGCCGCGGTTCGCGTGGGGAAGACTGTCCCTCGGCAACGCTGATCACCAGGAGGCCTGAACATGACACGCCCGATCACGGCTGGGGTCGACGGTACGGAGGAGAGCCTCGCCGCGCTCGCGTGGGCGGGGCGGGAGGCCGTACGCCGGGGGCTGCCGCTGCGCGTGGTGCACGCCTGGCGGTTCCACGCCTACGACGCGGAAGGCGCCCCGGACCGGGACACACAGCGCCGTTGGGTGACGGACGGCGTCGCCGAGGCGGTGCGGTCGGTCGGCGAGCGGCATCCGGAACTCGCGGTGAGCGTCGACCTGGTAGAGGGGCACGCCGTCGAGTCGCTCACCGCCGCGGCGGCCGACGCGGAACTGCTGGTGCTCGGGTCGCGCGGGCACGGGGCCGTGGTCGGTTTCCTGCTCGGCTCCGTCGGCCGGCAGGTCATCGCCGAGGCCGCCCGGCCCGTCGTCCTGGTGCGCGCCGGGGAAGCCTCAACGGCCGAGGCGGCCGGCCGCGAGGTGGTCGTCGGCCAGCAGGGCGACCCGGAGGACAGTGCGGCAGCCCTGCGGTTCGCGTTCGAGACGGCGGCGGCCCGGGGTGCCACCGTCCGCGCGGTACGGGCCTGGACACTGCCGCCCGTCTTCGCCTACAGCCCCGGTTCGCTCAAGCTCCTGGACGACGCGGGCGGTCTGGAGCCCTACGAGAGGCAGGCACTGTCCGCGGCCCTCGAACCGTGGCGGGAACGCTTCCCCGAGGTTCCCGTCGCCGAGCACGTCGAACTGGGCAGCGCCGGCCAGGTCCTCCTGTCGGCCACGGGGACGGCCCAGCTCATGGTGGTCGGCCGCCGTTCCCGCCGCACAGCGGTCGGCGCCCGGATCGGTTCGGTGGCACACGGGGTGCTGCACCACGCGTCGTGCCCGGTGGCGGTGGTTCCGCACGACTGATCCGCGGTGCCGCTGTCCGCCGGGCCGGGTCAGCGGACCCCGTGCGGGCGGAACTGCACGCTGATCCGGGGTCCCGTCGCGCGGGTGGTCTTCGGTACGCAGTGTTCCCAGGTCCGCTGGCAGGAGCCGCCCATGACGATCAGGTCGCCGTGGCCGAGTGGGCGGCGAAGCGTGCGGCCGTGGCCGCGGGCCGGGCGGAGCAGCAGGTCGCGGGGGGCGCCGACGGAGAGGATCGCGACGAGGGTGTCCTCGCGGGCACCCCGGCCGATCCGGTCGCCGTGCCAGGCGACGCTGTCCCGGCCGTCGCGGTAGTAGCACAGACCGGCGGTCGTGAAGGATTCGCCCAACTCGCCGGCGTAGTGGCGGGAGAGCTCGGCGCGGGCCTCTGCGAGCACGGGGTGCGGCAGCGCGTCGTCCCCGCCGTAGAAGGCGAGCAGCCGTGGCACGTCCACCACGTTGTCGTACATCTTCCGGCGCTCCGCGCGCCAGGGCACCTCCGCCACGAGCCGTTCGAACAGGGCGTCGGCCCCGCTCAGCCAGCCGGGCAGTACGTCGATCCAGGCCCCGGAGTCCAGCGCGGTACGGCGTGTCCCGTCGAGGGAGCGGAGCCGCAGTTCGTCGGTCTGGTCGAAGAGGGAGCCCTGGAGGTGCGTGGACATGGCCTCAGCATACTCCGTTAATCGAAAATCTGTTTGATTGAGAATCCGGTCGCGGGTTTCTTCTCACCGGCCTTTCGATACGTTCTTGTATCCGATACATTCGCGTATCGAACGGAGGCGGTACATGACGGCGGCGGACAACACGGTCAGGCGCGTGACCAGGCGCCGGGCGAACACCAGGGCCCGCCTGCTGGACGCCGCGTTCACCGTGTTCGCCGCGAAGGGCTTCGGGCGGGTCTCCATCGAGGAGGTCTGCGAGGCCGCAGGGTTCAGCAGGGGTGCCTTCTACTCGAACTTCGCCACGCTCGACGAGCTGTTCTTCGCCCTGTACCAGGAGCGCGCCGACCTGATCGCGGAACAGGTCGCCGAGGCCCTCGACGCCGACGGCTCCGGCCTCGACGTCCCCGCCTCCGTGGACCGCGTCACCGAGGTGCTGCTGCTCGACGTGGACTGGCTCCTGGTGAAGACCGACTTCCTGGTGCACGCCGCCCGCGACCCGGAGGTGGCCCGGACCCTGCTGGACCACCGCGCCCGCCTCAGGGACGCCATCGCGGAGCGGCTCGCGCGGGCGGGAGTCCGGGACGTGGGCACGGCCGCCCACGCCGTGGTCGCCGCCTACGACGGAGTCACCGTCCAACTGCTGCTGGACCGGGACGTGACGGCCGCCCGCACCTGGCTGGCACAACTGCTCACCGCGCTGCTGACCGACGGCGGCGGCGCCCCCGAACGAGTCGTGTAACGAGTCGTACAGCGAAGGGAAACAGTCGCCATGGACGCGGATGTCATCGTCGTCGGAGCCGGCCTCGCGGGCCTGGTCGCGGCGCACGAACTCACCAGCCGGGGCAGGCGAGTCGCCCTGGTCGACCAGGAGAACGCCGCCAACCTCGGCGGACAGGCGTTCTGGTCCTTCGGCGGGCTGTTCCTCGTCGACTCCCCGGAACAGCGCCGTCTGCGCATCAGGGACTCCTTCGACCTCGCCTGGACCGACTGGCGGGGCAGCGCCGGGTTCGACCGCGTCGAGGACGAGGACTCCTGGGCGGTGCGCTGGGCCCGCGCCTACGTCGAGTTCGCGACGGGGGAGAAGCGGTCCTGGCTGGCGAGCCACGGCATCTCGCTGCTGCCCACGGTCGGCTGGGCCGAGCGCGGCGACCTCCGGGCGGACGGCCACGGCAACTCCGTACCCCGCTTCCACATCGCCTGGGGCACCGGCACCGGGGTCGTCGCGCCGTTCGCGCGGCACGCCCAGCAGGCCGAGCGCGACGGGCTGCTCACCTTCCACCACCGTCACCGGGTCGACGAACTGGTCGTCGAGGACGGCACGGCACGCGGAGTGCGCGGCACGCTCCTCGCCCCCGACGACTCCCCGCGCGGGGTGACCTCCAACCGTGACCGCGCCGGCGAGTTCGAACTCACCGCCCAGGCCGTGATCGTCACCAGCGGAGGCATCGGCGCCGACCACGACATCGTCCGCCGCTACTGGCCCGAACGGCTCGGCACACCCCCCGCGCGGATGGTCACCGGCGTCCCCTCCTACGTCGACGGACGGATGCTCGACATCAGCGCCGCGGCGGGCGTACGCCTCGTCAACCGGGACCGGATGTGGCACTACACCGAGGGCCTGCACAACTGGGATCCCGTCTGGCCCGGCCACGGCATCCGCATCCTGCCCGGCCCGTCCTCCATCTGGCTCGACGCACTCGGCCGCCGTCTGCCCGACCCCTGCCTGCCCGGCTACGACACCCTCGGCACGCTGCGCCATCTGCGCACCACCGAGGACATCGCCGAGTACGACCACTCCTGGTTCGTGCTCACCCGGAAGATCATCGAGAAGGAGTTCGCGCTGTCGGGCTCCGAGCAGAACCCGGACATCACCGCCCACGACCGGAAGGCCGTGCTGCGCGACCGGCTGCTCGGCAAGGGCGCGCCCGCACCGGTCAGGGCGTTCCTGCGCCACGGCGAGGACTTCGTGACCGCCGACAGTCTGGAGAGGCTCGTCGGGAAGATGAACGGCCTCACCGAGAAGCCGCTGCTCGACGCGGCCGAGGTGCGCCGCCAGATCGAGGCACGCGACCTCCAGATCACCAACCCGTACAGCAAGGACTCCCAGGTGCAGGGCATCCACAACGCCCGCCGCTACATCGGCGACCGCCTCGGCCGGGTCGCCGCCCCGCACCGCCTCCTGGACCCGGCGGCCGGGCCGCTGATCGGCGTCCGGCTGCACGTGCTGACCCGCAAGACCCTCGGCGGCATCCAGACCGACCTGGACTCACGGGCACTCGGCGCCGACGGAGAGCCCATCGGCGGGCTGTACGCGGCGGGGGAGGTCGCCGGCTTCGGTGGCGGCGGCGTCCACGGCTACAACGCGCTGGAGGGCAGCTTCCTCGGTGGCTGCCTCTTCTCGGGGCGTGCGGCGGGGCGGGCCGCCGCGGCGCAGACCGGCTGAGTCACCGCGCCAGCAGCTCCGCCAGCACCGAGGCGTGGCTCCGCTCCGGGGACTTGGAGGCGGTCAGCAGCGTCACCGGGCCCGCGCCCGCGGTCTCCCGGAGGCCGTCGAGCAGCACGGCGGCCTCCGGAGCGGCGAGCTCCGCCTCGTAGCGGCGCCGGAACTCGTCGTACGAGCCCTCACCCGAGTGGTACCAGCGCCGCAGGTCGTACGACGGGGTGAGGGCCTTGGGCCACTCGTCCACCCGGGCCGCGTCCTTGGACAGGCCGCGCGGCCACAGCCGGTCGACCAGGACGCGGGTGCCGTCCTCGGGCTCGGGCGCGTCGTAGACGCGGCGCACGCGGACGTTCATGCACGACCTCCGTCGGATGGTGGGTGGAGCAGGCCAGCGTACGGCGTCCGGATCGGCGGTCGACCCCTCCTGATCAGCGGAGCGGCATAACTTGACCTGAACGAGGGGGATTTTGGTCGACCTGGCCGCCTAATCTGTGGGGCGTTTGATCATTCGCCATCCCAAGGAGCGCACGTGACGTCAACCCGCCGGCCGGCCACCGGACGACGCGCCGCAGTCCTCCGCCGCGAGGCGGTCCTCGCCACCGTTCCCGTCGCGGTCGCGGCCCTGCTCGCCGCCGCAGGACCGGCCACGGCCGGCACCATCGGCCAGTCAGGCGTGGGAGACCCCTACTTCCCGTCGGCGGGCAACGGCGGCTACCACGTCCGCCACTACGGACTGACACTGCGTTACGACACCACGTCCCGCCATCTCGACGGCACCGCGGTCCTCAGCGCCCGGGCCACCCAGCGGCTGGCCCGCTTCGACCTGGACCTCAACGGCCTCAAGGTCACCAGGCTCACCGTGGACGGCGCCGCGGCGCGCTTCAGCCGCGACGGACAGGAACTCGTCGTCACCCCGCGCCACGCCCTGCGCAAGGGTCAGAACTTCCGTGTCACCGTCACGTACAACGGCACACCCAAGCCGGTCACCGATCCGGACGGCTCCCACGACGGCTGGATCCCCACCGACGACGGCGCCTTCGTCGCCGGCGAGCCGCAGGGCGCGATGACCTGGTTCCCGGCCAACAACCACCCCAGGGACAAGTCCTCCTACGACTTCACCCTCACGGTGCCCAAGGGGCGCACCGCGATCGCCAACGGTGTCTTCCTCGGCGAGCGCACCGCACACGGGCGGACCACGTTCCGCTGGCGGCAGAGCGAACCCATGGCCGCCTATCTCGCCACGGCGACCGTCGGAAAGTTCAAGGTCGAGCGGTACACCACCCGCGACGGCATCCAGGTGTACAACGCCGTCGACCCGCGCGAGGCGAGCGCCGCCGCGCCCGTCCTCAAGAAGCTGCCGTCCGTACTGGAATGGGAGAGCCGACTCTTCGGCCCCTACCCGTTCCGCGCCGCCGGATCGGTCGTCGACCGGGCACCGGACGTCGGGTTCGCCCTGGAGACCCAGACCCGGCCCCTCTACGACTCGGCGCCCGACCTCAGCACCCTCGTCCACGAGAGCGCCCACCAGTGGTTCGGCGACTCCGTCTCGCTGACCTCCTGGAAGGACATCTGGCTGAACGAGGGCTTCGCGACCTATGCCGAGTGGCTCTACAGCGAGCAGCACGGCGGCGACAGCGCTCAGAAGTCCTTCGACACGCTGTACGCCAAGCCGGCCGGCCACGAACTGTGGGCCTACCCGCCCGGCAATCCGGGAAGCGGCGCCAACATCTTCGGGACGCCGGTCTACGCCCGCGGCGCCATGGCCCTGCACGAACTGCGCAAGGCTGTGGGCGACCGTGTCTTCGTGCGGATCCTGCGCACCTGGGCGACCGAACACCGGGGCGTACACGGCACCACCGCGCAGTTCGTGCGGCTCGCCGAGCGGGAGTCCGGCAAGAACCTGGACGGGCTGTTCCACACCTGGCTCTACACCAAGGGCAAGCCCGACAAGGCGTAGCAGCCGAGCAGGCTGAGCGCCTCGGCGCTGGGGCTGCCGGGTTCGGCGTGGTAGATCACGAGCTGCTGGCCGGGCGCGCCGCAGACGTCGAAGGCGTGGTAAGTGAGCGCCAGGGCACCGACGTCCGGGTGCAGCAGGCGCTTGGCGTCCCGGGTCTTGCCCCGCACGGTGTGGCTGTTCCACAGCCCGGCGAAGTCGGTGCTGCGCCTGTTGAGCGAGTTCACGACCTCGCGCAGCCGTGGGCTGCCGGGGTCGAGCCCGGCAGCCTGGCGCAGATGACCCACGACGGCCTCGGCGGTGCGGCCCCACTGGACGTAGAACCGTCGGCCCGCCGGGTCGAGAAAGGCCATGCGGGCCAGGTTGTCCGCCCGCTCGAAGGGTGAGTGCAGTGCCTCGGCCAGGGAGTTGGAGGCCAGGATGTCCAGAGCCGGGTTGATGACGAACGCGGCGGCGCCCGGGTAGCCGTCCATCAGCGCGCGCAGGCCGGCGTCGACCCGGTCCGTGGTGTGCGCGAACGGGTGCGCGGGAACGGTCCCGGCCAGCCGGTGCAGATGCGTCAGTGCGTCGCCGTCCAGCCGCAGGGCACCGCCGAGCGCGTCCACCACCTGGGCCGAGGGCCGCCGTTCCCGCCCTTGTTCCAGCCGGGTGTAGTAGTCCGCGTTCACCCCCGCGAGCACCGCGACCTCCTCGCGACGCAGCCCGGCGACCCTGCGCACCCCGTGGCTCGGCATGCCCACGTCGTCGGGCCGCACGTCCGCCCTGCGGGCCCGCAGGAACTCACCCAGGTCGTTGTCGGTCATGCCCTCAGGTTAGGACTCCGCCCCGATGGCCTGCCTGGGTGTGCCGCACCCAGGCAGCGCACGGCCTGGTGGGGGTCCGGTGGCCCGCCCAGACTCGGTGGCCGAGAGACCGGTCCCCTGCCGAGGGGGCCGGGAGAAAGGTCGGACATGACAGCACACAACCCCGCCAAGGTCATCGCCATCACCGGGGCGAGCAGCGGGATCGGCGAGGCGGCCGCGCGCAGGCTCGCCGCCGACGGCCACCGCCTGCTGCTGGGCGCGCGCCGCACCGAGCGCCTGTCCCGGCTCGCCCGGGAACTCACCGCCGCGGGCGGCACGGTGGCGGCCGAGCGGCTCGACGTCACCGACGCCGCCGATGTCCGGGACTTCGTGGCTTGCGCCCGTGAGCACTACGGCCGGGTGGACGTGATGGTCAACAACGCCGGAGTGATGCCGCTCTCACCGCTGGCGGCGCTCAGGACCGACGAGTGGGACCGCATGATCGACGTGAACGTGCGGGGCGTCCTGCACGGGATCGCCGCCGCGCTGCCCGTGATGCGCGGTCAGGGCGGCGGGCACATCGTGAACATCGCCTCCGTCGGCGCCTACGAGGTCTCGCCCACCGCCGCCGTCTACTGCGCCACCAAGTTCGCGGTCCGTGCGATCTCCGAAGGCCTGCGCCAGGAGTCCGCCGGCGACATCCGGGTCACCCTCGTCTCCCCGGGCGTCACCGAGTCCGAACTCGCCGAGGGCATCACCGACCCGGCCGCCCGGGAGGCCATGAAGGCCTACCGCGCGGCGGCCCTGCCCGCCTCGGCCATCGCCGACGCCATCGCCTACGCAGTGGCCCAGCCGCCGCAGGTCGACGTCAACGAGATCGTCGTACGCCCCACCGCGAGCGCCCAGTGAGCGAGGAGACCGCCGTGACCGAGGAAGCCGCTGTGTCGGGAACCGCCGACCCGGCAGACCTGGCCCGCAGACTCCAGGTCCTGGAGGACAAGGAAGCCCTGCGTGCCCTCATGATCCGCGGCTGGCGGGCACTGGACCGGAAGGACTGGGCGACCTGGTCCGCCTGCTGGGCCGAGGACGCCGTACTGGACTTCGGGCCCTGGGGATCGACCCGGGGGAGGGAGGAGATCCGCGCGAAGGTGGCGGAAGCCGAGTCGGCCTACCCGAGCATGCAGCACCACATCCTCAACGCGCACTTCGACGTCGCCGGCGACCGGGCGACCGGCATCGCCTACATGTGGTTCGTCGCCGTCACCGAGCCAGGCAGAACCTCCGCCCCCTATTCCATGGGCGGCCCCTACGACTGGGAGTTCCGCCGGGACGAGGAGGCGGGCTGGCTGCTGGTCCGTCAGCGGCTCGGGGTCTGGTGGACCGACGGCGAGGACACCCGGAGCGCCTTCGCGCAGGACTGATCACCCGGACGTGATCACTGCTCCCGCAGGCCCCACGGCGAGCCGTACTCGGTCAGCAGGTCCAGGAACGGGCGGGCCGGGAACGCCTCGGGGCCGAGGACACCCGAGCCCGACCACTTGCCCGTGGCGACCAGTTCGAGGGCGACCACCGGATTGACCGCGGTCTGCCACACCACCGCCTGACAGCCGTACTCCGCCATGGACCACTCGTTGTCGACCACGTGGTACAGATACACCTCGCGCGGCGCGCCGTCCTTGGTTCCGCGCACCCAGGTGCCCGCGCAGGTCTTGCCCCGCATGCGGTCGCCCAGCGTGGCCGGGTCGGGCAGGCACGCGGCGACGACGTCCCGGGGCGAGACCGCCACCGGGCCTTCGGGTCCGGGCACGGTGACCGGCTCGGTGCGGTCGAGGCCCAGCAGGTGCAGCGTCCGCAGCGTCTCGATGAACTCGGCTCCGAGCCCGTACTTGAAGGTGACGCGCCGCGCGTCGACCCAGCGCGGCACCAGCAGCACCTCCTCGTGCTCCACGTTCACACACTCCACCGGACCGATCCCCTCGGGGAACTCGAACACCTCCGGTTCACTGAACGGGGCGGTGGTGAAGAAGCCGCGCCCGGCCTCGTACACCACCGGCGGGTTCAGACACTCCTCGATGGTGGTCCAGATGTTGAAGGACGGCGCGAAGTCGTATCCGTCGACGGTGAGGTTCGCGCCGTCACGGATGCCGATCTCCTCGATGTCGTCGAAGAGTTCGTCGGCCGCGTGCCGGGCGAACACGTCCGACAGGCCCGGCTCCACGCCCATGCCGACCAGTGCCAGCGCGCCGGACTTCGCCCACTCGTCGGCCAGCTCGAACTGCGCGTCGCCGAGCTTGACCCCGCACTCCTCGTAGGGGCGCTCGGGGTGCGGGCGGGACAGCGACATCGCCATGTCCAGATAGCCGGCGCCGGCCGCGAGCGAGGCCCGGAACAGGGGCATCACAAACCGCGGATCGGTGGCGTTGAGCAACGTGTCGCAACCGTGCCGGGCCAGTAGCGCGCTCACCTCCGACTCGTCGCCCGCGTCCACCCGCTCGGCACGGAACCGGGCGCCGTCGGCGCCGAGGGCCGCGACCGCGGCCTCGGCCCGCGACAGGTCGTAGTCGGCGACCACCATCAGGTCGAAGAACGGGCGTCGGGCGGCGATCCGGGTGACGGCGGTGCCGACACCGCCGGCTCCC
The DNA here is from genome assembly GCF_044745865.1 of Streptomyces sp. NPDC086787. NCBI lineage: Bacteria > Bacillati > Actinomycetota > Actinomycetes > Kitasatosporales > Streptomycetaceae > Streptomyces > Streptomyces sp. NPDC086787. Next base: position 175,060 of record NZ_JBIVBC010000012.1, read on the forward strand.
ACGAGCAGTACACGCATGACAGAACTTCCTCACGGTCGAGGTTCGGGGTCGAGTACGGGGGCGCCTTGGCCCGAGATACAACTTCCCGGGCCCGTGTAAGGTCAATGGTGTTGGCATAAGAGCGCGATTTCCGCGAAGGAGGCGGGAAAGGAGAACCGTGCCGAAACCGGTGGTGCCCGAAGAGAAGCGGCGGCGGCGCAGGCCGACCCGGAGCGGCGTGGTGCTGTCCGAGGGGCTGATCGTCGAGACCGCGCTGCGTCTGCTGCGCGAGCACGGCAGCGCGGGACTGTCCGCGCGCCGGCTCGGTCTGGCGCTCGACTGCGACCCGAGCACCCTGTACCGCTACTTCCGGGGTATGGACGAACTGACCCTGGCCATCGGCGACGCGCTCATCGGGCGGGCGCTGAGCGGCTGGCGGCCGACCGGACGGTGGCGCGCGGACCTGCGGGCGATCGGACTGCGCATCCACGCAGCGTACGTGGCGCATCCCCAGGCGGCCCTGCTCACCGCGAACCGGGTCACCGGCCGGGCGCACGAGCTCGCCGCCGACGAGGCCGTGCTCGACGTGCTGCGCACGGCCGGGTTCCCGCTGCCGGACACCGTGCGCGTCTATCACGCCTTCATCGACCAGACGCTGGCGTTCGCCGCCCTCGACGCCGCGACCCTGGCCCTGCCGAGCGCGTCCCAGCGGGCCGACGAGGACAAGTGGGACTCCACCTACGCCCGGCTGCCGCGCGCCACCCACCCGCGCATCGCCGAGGCGGCCCCACTCCTGGCCGCCCGCATGCCCTCCAGCGCCTACCCGACGGCCCTCGACATGCTTCTGGACAGCGCGGCCCGGGTGCTGGACGACCGCGGTGCGGCAGCCGTGTCGGCGAAGTCCTGATCAGGGGTCCGGCGGTATCAGGGGTCCGGCGGCACGTGTTCAGCCGCGCAACGCCTCGGCCGCCGTGGCCGACACCGCCTCGGCGACCGCCGCGAGCGCGAGGGAGTCGAGCTTCCACTGCTGCCAGTAGAGCGGGACGTCCACCCAGCGTTCCGGGTCGATGCGGACGAGTCGGCCCGCGTCGAGCAGAGGGTTGGCCTGGGCCTCGGGAACCAGGCCCCAGCCGAGGCCGGCCGCCACCGCCTCCGCGAACCCCTCCGACGCCGGGACGAGGTGCCGCAGCGCGCTCGCCTCGTGACGTCCTCTCGTCAGGGCGCGCACGAAGCCGTCCTGGAGGTCGTCCTGCCGGTCGAACACGATCACCGGAGCCTCGCGGAGGGCCTCCCGCAGCGGCCCGTCCAGGTGGCGCGCGGCGAACTCGGGGTTCGCCACCGGGAGATAGCGCATCCTGCCCAGCGCACGTACCGAGCAGCCCGGTACGGGTTCCGGCGAAGAGGTCACCGCGGCCATCACCTGGCCATCGCGCAGCAGCGCCGCCGTATGGTCCTGGTCCTCACGCCACAGCTCGAAACAGAGCCTCGGTTCGCGCGGAACCCGCGTGAGTGCCCCGAGGAACCAGGTCGCCAGCGAGTCCGCGTTCACCGCGACCGTCACCCGGGTCGGCTCACCGGCGCCGCTCATGCCCAGCTCACCGCGCGCGTCGCGCTCCAGCCGGGCCAGCTGCCGGGCGAACCGCACGAGCACCTCACCCGACTCCGTCGGCCGCACCGGCTTCGTGCGCCTCAGCAGCACCCGGCCGGTGCGCTGCTCCAGCGCCTTCACCCGCTGACTGACCGCCGAGGGCGTCACATGCAGGGCGGCGGCCGCCGCGTCGAACGTGCCCTCGTCCACCACCGCGAGCAGCGTCCGCACCTGGTCGAGGGGGAGTTCACCCAGCATGCGCGGCCACCCTTCGTCATCACCGGCGCTAATGGTACGTAAAAATCTTTAGCTGTACGTGCGGTGATCCCCTTGCCTAACGTCAAGGGCATGTCGAACGCCCTGACCGCCGCTGCCGCCGGATTCGGCACCGGCCTCTCCCTCATCGTCGCCATCGGCGCCCAGAACGCCTTCGTGCTGCGGCAGGGGATACGTCGCGACGCCGTACTCGCCGTCGTCGGGATCTGCGCCCTGTCCGACATGGTCCTCATCGCGCTGGGCGTCGGCGGGGTGGGCGCGGTCGTCGTGGCCTGGCCCGGGGCGCTGCGGGCGGTCGGCCTGATCGGCGGCGCCTTCCTGCTCTGCTACGGCGTCCTCGCCGCCCGCCGGGTGCTCAGGCCCGGCGACGGACTGCGCGCCGAGGGCGGGACGACCGGCTCCCGCAGGCGCGCGGTGCTCACCTGCCTCGCGCTGACCTGGCTCAATCCACATGTCTACCTGGACACCGTGTTCCTGCTCGGCTCGCTCGCCGCCGACCGCGGCCCGCTGCGCTGGACGTTCGGTCTCGGCGCGGTGCTCGCCAGCCTGTGCTGGTTCGTCGCCCTGGGCTTCGGCGCCCGGCTGCTCGGCCGTTTTCTCGCCCGGCCCTCGGCCTGGCGGGTCCTGGACGGCCTGGTCGCCGTCACCATGCTCGGGCTGGGCGCCATGCTGGTCGCGGGATCTTGAGGCGGGCGGTCTCGTCGGGTGGCTGGGTTCCTGTGATATTGATGTTCGCGATTCGAAAGATGTAGTGAGCAACCACAGGGGGCGGCAGGCAGTCGTGGACACCAGCGAGAGTACGAACAGCAGTACCGAACCGGAGCCCGCGACGACCGGTCCGACCGCGCCGTCGGCACGGCGCGGCTGGCGCCGCTGGGCGATGGACACCCGGCCACTCAGACACCCCGCCTACCGCCGGTTGTGGTCGTCCACCATCGTCACCTCGGTCGGCAGCCAGTTCACCGCCGTCGCCGTACCCAAGCAGATCTACGACATCACCCACTCCTCGGCCTGGGTCGGCTACGCGAGTTTCGCCGGCCTCGTGCCCATGGTGGTCTTCGCCCTGTGGGGCGGGGCCGTCGCGGACAGCGTGGACCGCCGCAAACTGCTGCTGGTGACCAACACCGGGATAGCCGTGACCTCGCTGCTGTTCTGGGCGCAGGCCGCCACCGGCCTCGACTCGGTGGCCGTGCTGATGATCCTGCTCGCCGCGCAGCAGGCGTTCTTCGGGCTGAACGCCCCCGCCCGCAGCGCCTCCATCGCCCGGCTGGTGCCCGCGGCGGAACTGCCCGCCGCGGGCGCCCTCGGCGCCACCGTGATGCAGACCGGTCTGGTGGTCGGGCCGCTGCTCGCAGGTGCCCTGATCCCGGTCATCGGTCTGCCCGAGCTCTATCTCGTCGACTCCGTCGCCCTGTGCGTCGCGGTCTGGGCCGTCGTACGGCTTCCCGCACTGCCGCCGCTGGACGGGGCGGCGGCCCGCCGGGCCGGGTGGCGGGAGGTCGCGGCGGGCTTCCGCTACATGGCGCTGCACAAGGTGCTGCTGCTCTCGTTCCTCGCCGACATCGTCGCCATGGTCTTCGGCATGCCCCGCGCGCTCTTTCCGCAACTGGCCGCCGAGACCTACGCGCCCTACGGCGAGGGGCTCGCGCTCGGTGTGCTGTTCGCCGGGATTCCCGTCGGCGCGGTGATCGGCGGACTGTTCTCCGGCACGTTCTCGCGGGCCCGGCGGCACGGCTGGATGGTGATCGGTTCGGTGGTGGCCTGGGGCGTGGCCGTCGTCGGGTTCGGACTGAGCCCCAACCTGTGGGTCGCCCTGGCGTTCCTCGCCGCCGCCGGGGTCGCCGACATGGTCTCCATGGTGTTCCGCCAGGCGATCCTGCTGTCCGCCGCCACCGACGAGATGCGCGGCCGTATGCAGGGCGTGTTCACGGTCGTGGTCGCGGGCGGCCCGCGCGTGGCGGACGTCCTGCACGGAACGGCGGGTTCCGCCTTCGGCCCGCGGGCGGCCGTCGCGGGCGGCGGTCTGCTCGTCGTGGCCGTGATGCTGGCCCTGGCCGCCGCGATACCGGCCCTGCGCCGCTACCGGATCTGAGACCTGCGCCGCCACCGGATCCCGGGTCGGCGACTACAGCCCGCCGCGGCGGCGCAGGGTGTACTGGTCCATCAGCTTGCCCCGGGTGGTCTCCAGCCGGTGGGCGAGGACCTCGGCGACGGTGCGGACCAGCGACAGCCCGAGCAGCGGGTCCTCCACGGACAGGCCCAGTACCGCGGCCGCGTCGAACTCGTACGCGCGCACCGGGCTGAAGGCCACCGCGCCGAAGTCCCACCGGTACGGCGGGAAGAGCCACGACCAGCCGAGAAGGTCGCCGGCGCCCAGCGTGGCCACGGTCACCTGCCGCTGTGCCGTCACCTCCTGGTCGAGGTTCACCGCCCCGGACCGGATCACCCAGAACCGGTCGGCGGTGCCTCCCGCCTCGAAGATCCTCACATCCTCGGCGAAGGAGACCTCGTGGGCCAGCTCCATCAGACGCTCGCGCTGCACTTGCGGAAGGGCGGTCAGCAGTTTTATCGCTTTGGTCATCGCGCTGGGCTCCTCGCCGGCCGTGGGGTTCCGGTGTTGTTGCCTGCACCCATTTCAGCCGCTGCCGCCGCCCTGAGCACCTCGGGGGAGGGGAGATCCTCGGGGCCGGGTTCCACGGGCAGGAAAAAGCCCTGGCTGGACGGGGGAGACCAGCCAGGGCCGTATGTGGATGGCGCAGGGAGGACCGGGACGATCGACTCCATGCCCACGTATGTATGAACGATAAATCATTTGCCCCGGCTTCGCGAAGTCACGATCGGGTCACGTGACCCGTTTCACGCCGTGGGGGCCGAGTGGCCGCCCGGTACGGCGATCTCGTCCAGCACCCGGAACACCGCCTCGTACGTCCAGGCCCGCACCACGGCCTCCCGGGCGCCTTCGGGATCGGTCGCACGGAGCTGTTCCGCGCGCGCCTGCCAGGCCCGTTCCTCCGTCATCGCACGGTCCCGGCCGCGCTGGATACGGCGCAGCAGCTCTTGTGAATCCACGACGTCACTCATACCCGCTCACCTACCCGGAATCCGCGCCCCAATGGGTACCGCGGCATCTCCAACCGGTTTGACCGCGTCCGAAGCGGTCAGTCGGTGAGTCAGGAGACGGCTGCCCGAATGAGCCGCAGCGGACTCCTCAGGAGAGCGAGGCCGTTTTGGACGCCGGAACCGCACTGCGCAGCGCGGAGGTGCGTGCCCGTAGCGGCACGGCCGGCCGCGTGACCGTATGGGCCGCGCGGGCGGGCCTCACGGCACGCGGCGTCATCTTCCTCCTGGTGGGGGTGCTCGCGACCGAGGTCGCCCTCGGAGACCGGCCCAAGCAGGCGGACAGCAGCGGCGCCCTCGCCGAGCTCGCGGAGCAGCCGTTCGGCGGGATCCTGCTGTGGGCACTCGGGATCGCGATGACCGGCATGACGGTGTGGCGGCTCTCGGAAGCACTGTTCGGGTCGGCGGGACCCGACGGCCGGACGGCCCGCAGCAGGCTGCTCGCGGTCGTGCGGTCCGTCTTCTACGGCTGCGTCGCATGGTCCGTGCTGACCTTCGCCGCCGGTTCGGGTGGCGTCCGGTCCAGCGACGACCAGTCCCGGGACATCACGGCCCGCGTCCTCGGTGTCCCCGCCGGGCAGTGGCTCGTCGGGGCCGCGGGCGTCGTGATCGCCGTGACCGGCGTCTGGATCGGCGTACAGGCCGTCCGGCGGGTCTACCCCGAGAAGCTCCGCACCGCCGAGATGTCGGACCGGACCCGACGCTTCGTGGACGTCACGGGCATCGGCGGCGGCCTCGCCCGCGGGGTGCTGTTCGCGGCGGCCGGCGCATTCGTCGTCCGCGCGGCCGTCGACTTCCGCCCCGACCGGGCGAAGGGTGTCGACGACACACTCAGGTCCTTCGCGGAAACTCCCCTGGGCCCCTGGCTGCTGGTGACGGTCGCGGCGGGCCTGGCCCTGTTCGGCCTGTTCTCGTTCGCCGCGGCACGGTGGTGCCGGGTCTGAGGCCGGGGCTACTCGCCCGGTCCCGAGGGAACCCCCAGCGGCCGGGTCAGGCCCGTCACCGCCTCGTCCAGGCGCTGGAGATGCCGTAGCACCCGGTCGGTCACCCGGCCGTAGCGGGGAGTGGCCGGGGTGCCCGGGCGGAGCTGGGCGGCGATGCTGGGGCCGGTCAGGACCTGGGACGGGGTGCCCGGGTCCTCGACATGCTCGGCGATCGCCTCGATGTTGCGCACGATGCGCTGCCCCACTCCCCGCAGCCGGGGGTCCGCGGCGATCGAGGGGTGCGCGGGCAGCAGTTCGGCGGTGGCCGCCAGGGCACGGGCGTGGTACGCGCAGGTCTCCAGCAGGGCCACGAGGTAGCGGGCGGTGTCCCGGCGGGACCTGAGCGGAGTGATCGGATGGGTCAGCGGCCGGGTCGAGCCCCGCAGGTCGTCCAGCGCCTGGTCCAGCTCCCGCGCCCGGTCGAGCAGGTCGACAGTGGGACCGCCGCTGAGCTGGTCGACCGCGGACCGGGTGACGTCGGCGAGCTGCCCCAGCACGGTCACGAGGAGTTCGTTCGTACGGCGGTCGGTACGCACCGGCAGCACCACCGCCGCCGCGACGATCCCGCACACCGCGCCGAGCACCGTCTCCTCCACGCGCAGCCACAACACCGCCAGGCTGTAGGTGTGGAGCAGCGTGTACAGCAGTCCCAGCATCGCCGTCACGAAGAACGACATCAGCGTGTAGGACAGCGGTGCGGTGTAGAACATCGCGAACACGCACAGCAGCACCAGCGCGAACGCCGTCCAGGTGTGGTGCCCCACCAGTCCCGCGAGTCCGACACCCGCCACCACGCCCAGCACCGTGCCCAGCACCCGCCGGTACCCCTTGACCAGGATCTCCCCGGTCGACGCGGTGTTGAGGAACACGATCCAGCAGGTGAGCACCGCCCAGTACCAGCGGTGACTGGAGAGCAGCTCACCACCGGCGATGGCGAGCGCCGAGCCCACCGAGACCTGCACGGCCGCACGCGTGGTGGGGCGCCGCAGACCGGTGGGCTGCGCCGCGGGCTCCGCGTCCGAGGCCTTCTCCTCGCCGCCGATCGCGGCGTCCTCCGCGTGCAGTTCCGCGCGCGAGCGGGCGGTGGCCGGGGTGTCGTCCGAGTCGTCCGCCGCCCCGTGGAGCGCCATCCGCAGCCCCAGGACCGCCCGCGCGGCCTCCCCGACGCCACGGAATACGTCCTGCACCGCGTCGGGCGCGTCGGGCAGGTTCTCCTCCTCGCGATAGCCGAGCAGCCGGTTCCGCAGCACCGCCGACGCGGTCCCCGCGTCCTGGCGGACGGGCCGCAGAACCAGCAACCGCAGCGTCTCCAGCGCGTCCAGCAGTTCGCCGGAGGGCTGCTCGTCGCGCACCGGCGGCCCGCCGCCGGACGGCACGTGCGCGCCCGGCAGATGCAGGGTCAGCGTGTCCGCGCGCCGCGCGCCGCGCGCGGTCAGCACCAGGAGTCCCAGTCGCTCGGCGGCGATCTCCGCGTCCGCGATCCGCCGCTGGAGCTGCGACGCCACCGCCTCGTCGGAGGTGCCGTCCTCCAGCCCGGACTGGATCAGCAGGGCCGTCTCGTGCAGCCGGGCGGTGCCGTCCCGGACCTCCTCAAGCGCCCGGTCCATGTCGTCGGGCTCGGCGTCGAGCAACCCGGCCTGCGCCCCGACGAGTTGGGCGAGGCGGGCGCGGAAGGCCCGTTGCAGCCGGCCGAGGACACGCGCGGGCGTCTGCGGCACCAGCACGAACCGGGCGACCGCGCTGCACACGAACGCCACGCACACCGCGCCGCACAGCCCCGGCAACGCCGGCAGGGCCGCCGCCACGAACAGCGAGAGGAAGTAGGTCTGGAACGCGATCAGCCCGAGCCCGGTGCCGCGCTCCCCGTACCTGCGGCCGTACACCGCGCAGAAGATGAGCGCGACGAAGAACAGGTCGCCCACCACGACATGGGAGCTCAGCAGTGTGCCCAGGGCCACCGAGGCCAGGGCCACCGGCAGGCCCAGAGCGAGGGTGACCGCCTGGCCGGACCGCTGCTTGTCCCGGATGGCGAAGGTGGCGGCCATCGCCGTCCCGGCCCCGGCCACCAGCAGGTTCACCGCGGCCCCGGCCATGGCCAGCACGGCGAGCGTGAGCACCATCGCGAGGACGGTGCGCAGGGCCGCCGCCAGCCGGAGCAGCCCCGGGTCCGAGGCCGCGAGACGGTCCCACGGCTTCGCCCGCACCGACCGTCCCGCCACCGTTCGCACGCCGCCGCGCCCTCTTCCGGTCAGCCCAGCTCAGCCCAGCGCGGCCTCCCCGCCGTGCTCCTCCACATGCGCCCGTACCTCCTCGGGCGTCATATAGGCGTTGGTGTGCTCGAAGTCCTTGAGCCGGGGCGCCCTGCGCGACTGGAACCCGGTGCGCACGAAGTCGTCGCCCGCGACCGCGTTCAGCAACCAGTTCGTCATCACACGGGTCTTGGCGACATTGGTGCGCAGCGCGGACCAGTGGTAGCCGCGGGCGACTGCCTGTGCGGGCAGCCCACGCAGCTCGATGCCCAGCGGCTTGGACACCGCGTCCTTGCCGCCGAGGTCGACCACGAGTCCGAGGTCGTGGTGCACGTACGGGCGCAGCGGTTCGCCGCGCAGTGTGGCGATGACGTTGTCGGCGACCCGCTTGCCCTGGCGCATCGCGTGCTGTGCGGTGGGCGGACAGACCGCGTCCGCCTCCTCCTTGGCCTCGTCCGGTACGGCGGCGGCGTCACCGAGCGCGAACACGCCGTCGTGCCGGGGGACCCTCATCTCGGCGGAGACCGCGAGCCTGCCGTGCACCGTCTCCGCGCCGAGCGTGGCGATGAGCGGGCTGGCGACCACGCCGGCCGTCCAGATCAGGGTGCGGGTGGGCACCACCCGGCCGTCGGTGAAGGTGACCTCGTGCGGGGTGGCCTTGTCGACGGACACCCCCAGTGAGATGTCTATGCCGCGCCGGCGCAGGATCTCCTGGGCGCTGCGGCCGAGTTTGTCGCCCAGCTCGGGCATCAGCTTCGGGGCGATGTCGATCAGGTGCCACTTGATCAGGCCGGGGTCGAGGCGCGGGTAGCGCTTGAGGGCGGCGTGCGTCAGCCGTTGCAGACAGGCCGCGGTCTCGGTGCCGGCGTAGCCCCCGCCGACCACCACGAACTGCAACCGCGAGGCGCGTTCCGCCGGGTCGTGGCTGGCGTCGGCGAGGTCCAGCTGGGAGATGACGTGGTCGCGGATGTAGGCCGCCTCGGCCAGGGTCTTCATACCGAACGCGTGCTCGGTCAGGCCCGGGATGTCGAAGGTGCGGGTGACGCTGCCCGGGGCCAGCACCAGGTAGTCGTACCGCTCGTTGACGGTCTCGTCGGTGATGGTGCGGATGACGCACACCTTGGCCTTCAGATCCACGCCGATGGCGCCGCCCGGGATGATCCGGGTGCGGTACTTCTTGCTGCGGCGCAGCGAGACGGCGATCGACTGGGGCGTGAGCACCCCGGAGGCGACCTGTGGCAGCAGCGGCAGGTAGAGCTGGTAGCCGACGGGTGTCACCAGGGTGACATCGGCCTCGTCGGGGGCGAGTTTGCGCTCCAGGCGGCGAACGCAGTCCACTCCGGCGAAACCTGCGCCAACCACCAGGATCCTGGGTCGTGTCACGTTGTTCATCCTTTCCGCGGCTCCAGGCGGTCCGACTTCCGACGCCGTTCGCATGCCCCCGGATCGCTGCTTCGCACCACATCGATCCCACCGCGCCCCGACGGGTCCCGCCAGTCGGGTACGGCAGGCAGCCGAACGCATGGGCACCAGCATGCCCCTCCGCCACACCGGGTAACCCGGGTATCGCACGAATATGCCAAGTCACCAGGGGAGGAACGCGTGGATGTCCTTCCCGCTGTCGGTGACGACCACGCTGACCTGGTCGCACAGGGTGTGCAGGAGATGCCAGCCGATCCCGCCGCCTCCCCTGCTGGGCCGGAACGGCCGGGGTTCCGGTGCGACGGGACTGGTGTCGTGCATCGTGACGTGCACCCCGTCGAAGGTGCGGCGCATCCGCAGCTCGAACGGGCCGGGGGCGTACTGCACCACGTTGGCGGCCAGTTCCGTCACCACCAGCAGGATGTCGTCCCAGGACTCCGGCGTGGCCGGTGGCGACGCGCGCGCGAGCCCGCGCAGGTACTCCTCCGCGGCGAGCCTTGTGCCCGTCACATTCGGCAGATCACCCGCGAAGGAGAACGTGCGTTCGTATCCATCCTCCGACGGAGGTGTGTCGTCCCTGCGTGGCCCGGTCGGCATCGCGTCTTCCCCAGCCCGATTCGGCAACTCGGAACAGGACTGCTGTTCACTCGTCCCTCTCCTGTCTCTCATCTGTGGTTCCGAGTTCCCCGTGCCGACACATCCTCACCGGAAGACGTTGTCGGAGTCGTCCCAGTCGTCCCACTCCGGGGGCTCCGTCGGCCGTCGCGGGTGCGCGGCCCGGGGTCTGGCCTCGTACATCGCGTCGATCTCGGCCGCGTAGTGCCGCACCACGACGTCCCGGCGCAGCTTCAGCGAGGGGGTCAGCAGCCCGCTCTCCGGGCCGAACGGCTCGGGCAGCACCCGGTACACCCGGATGGACTCGGACCGTGACACGGCACTGTTCGCCGCGGCCACGGCCCGCGCGATCTCCTCGCGCAGCGCGTTGTCCTCCCGCGCCTCCCGGCCGGGCGCGTCCGCCTGGAGAGCGTGCGCCGTCCGCCAGTGCGCCAGGTAGTCGGGATCCAGGGTGATCAGCGCGCCCACGCAGGGCCGGTCGTCGCCGACCACCACCACCTGGTGGACCAGCGGATGCATCCGCAGCCGCTGCTCCAGCGGAGCCGGGGCCACACTGGTGCCGCCGCTCGTGACGAGGACGTCCTTCTTGCGGCCCGTGATCGTCACATACCCCTCGGAGTCCATCCGCCCGATGTCCCCGGTGGCCAGCCAGTCGCCGCGCAGCGCCGCCCGGGTGGCCGGCTCGTCGTTGACATAGCCCTGGAACACCGACGGGCCGCGCACCAGCAGCTCCCCGTCGTCGGCGACCTGGATCTCCATGCCCGGCAGCGGCCGGCCCACCGTGCCCGACTTCTCCCGGCCGAGCGGCTGCATGGTGACACCGCCGCCGGCCTCCGTCAGCCCGTAGCCGTCGTGCACATAGATGCCGATGCCCTCGTAGAAGAGGGACAGTTCGCGGCTGAGCGACGAGCCGCCCGACGTGGCCCGGACCACCCGTCCGCCCAGTACCGCGCGGAGCCTGCGGTACACCGTCCGCTCGTAGAGGGCGTGCTGGAGCCGCAGATCGAACCCGGGACCCGGACCCAGACCCAGCCGCTGCCGCTCCTCCGCCGTGGCGAAGTCCCGTGCCGTCTGTGCCGCCCGCTCGAACAGCGCACCCCTGCCCGCCTGCTGGGAGGTCCGCAGGAACGTCTTGTACAGCTTCTCGAACAACGACGGCACACCGTGGAAGTACGTCGGACGGAAGCTGCGCAGCGCCGACGACAGCGCGGCCTCGGTCGTCTCCGGCTCGTGGCCCAGCAGGACCCCGCCGCGCACACACATCACCTGGATCATCAGCCCGTACACGTGCGAGAACGGCAGGAAGGCCAGTACGGACGGCTGCACACCCGCGGGCGCCGCCGTGTGCACCCAGCCGGCCAGCAGCGCGTCGCACGGATGCGCCAGACTGCGGTGGGTCAGCGCGCAGCCCATCGGGCGGCCCGAGGTGCCCGAGGTGCCCGAGGTGTAGGCGACGGCCGCCGTCGACTCCGGCAGCACGATCCGGCGCAGTGAGTCCACCGTGGTCGACGGGACCTGCGCGCCCTGCTCCGCGAGCCGGGGCAGCGCCTCCGCGTCCAGCTGCCACACGTGCCGCAGCAGGGGCAGCCCCGCGCACACCGTGCCGATCGTCATCACGCCCGGCTCGTCCTCCACCACGACGCCCACGCAGTCGGCGTCCCGCAGGATCCACTCGACCTGCTCCCGGGACGACGCCGGATGGACCGGAACCACCTCCGCGCCCACCGTCCACAGCGCGTGCGCGAACACCGTCCACTCGTACCGGGTGCGGGCCATCACGGCCACCCGGTTGCCCGGTGAGATCCCGCAGGCCACCAAACCCCTGGCCACACCGACCACTTCGTCCCGCACCTCGACGGCCGTCACCTTCTCCCAGCCGGCGCCGCCGGCCGCACGGCGGGCCAGCATGGGCAGGGCGGGACTGCGGTCGGCCATGTCGAAGACGCTGTCGGCGAGTCCGCCGGACAGAGCGGAAACCGTTGTCGGAGCGAGGGCGAAGTCGCGCATGCGCTGCTCCCGGGGAGGTGCGGAGGGTGACTCCGCCGATCAGTGCGGTGGTCGGCGGTGCTCGAATCTAGCTTAGGGAGGGCGGTTTGGCGTCATGAACAGACAAGTGATCCCTGTCGATGAACATCTCTCACGCCTGCGTGCGCCGTACACACTCGGCCACGACGTCCCGCAGACTGCCGGTCCGCTCCAGGGTCTCGCGCTGCACCCGGGCGCCGTCGCCGTGCCGCAGCAGCGCGCCGAGCGCCTCCCGCACCCGGTCGGCGTCGCCGTGATCGGCCAGCGGCTCCCGCACATGCTCCACCAGGTCCCGCAGCACCGACTCCGCGGGCGCGGGTCGCAGGGTCACCGGGTGGAGCAGCTCCCCGGACAGCCCCGAGCGCGCAGCGCGCCACGCCGCCAGCCGCAGCAGGCTCACGCTCCGGTCCGGCGCGGCGCCGCCGGACCGCCAGGCGCGCGCGGCCGTCTCCACCAGGGCGCGGGCCAGGGCGGCCACCAGTACGGCGGTCCCCGTGTGCAGACACACGTCGGCGACCCGGATCTCCACCGTCGGATAGGTGCGGGACAGCCGCGCGTCGAAGTACACCATCCCCTCGTCGAGGAGAGCGCCCGTGGCGATCATGTCCGCCACCCGCCGGTGATAGCGCGCGGCCGACCCGAACGCCTCCGTCGGCCCCGCCGACGGCCAGCGATGCCAGACCTGGGTGCGGTAGCTCGCGTACCCGGTGTCCTTGCCCTGCCAGAAGGGGGAGTTGGCGCTCAGTGCCGTGAGCACCGCGAGCCAGGGCCGGATCCGGTCGAGTACGGCCACCCCCTCGTCGTCGGAGTCCACGGACACGTGCACATGGCAGCCGCAGACCAGTTGCTCGTGGACCGCCATGCCGTAGGCGTCCGCCATCCACGCGTAGCGGCGATGAGCGCTGATGGAAGGTCTCACCGGCAGCGGCGAGGTCGCGAGTGCGGCCACCTCGCCGCCGGACTCCCGGGCCAGCCGTGCGGCCAGCGCGCGGCAGCGGCGGATCTCCGCCGCCAGATCGCCCAGGTCCGACTGCGGGTGCGTGGCGAACTCCAGCTGCTGACGGTGCAGCTCCTTCTCGAACACCGCCGCCTCCGAGCCGTCCCGCCCCTCCTCCCGCCCGGCGCGGGCGAGCACGGCGGCGGACACGGCCCGGGGTACCCCGCTGCCGGGATCGACCAGGAGGAGTTCCTCCTCCACTCCTACGGTGCGCACGTCCCCCGAATGCCCCGTCCGCTCACCCTTCAACCGGCGCCGGCACCAGCCACACCGTGGCGAGGGGCGGAAGCGTGAGCCGGAGCCCGCCGTTCTCCGTCACGAGCGGTTGCCGGTGGGTGATGTCGCCGCCGCCGTAGCAGGCGCCGTCAGTGTTCAGCGCCTCCCGCCACACGGGGACCGAGGCGGGCACGCCGAGCCGGTAGTCGTGCCGCACGACGGGGGAGAAGTTGGACACCGCGAGCAGCGGCCTCCCGTGCCCGTCGAACCGCAGGAAGGCGAACACGTTGTCCTCGGCCGCGTCGCCGACGACCCACTGGAAGCCGGCCGGGTCGGTGTCGCGCTGCCACAGGGCCGGGGTGGCCCGGTAGACGGTGTTGAGGTCCCGGACCAGGTCCCGCACGCCCCGATGGTCGCCCTGTGCGACATGGTCCGCGTCCAGCAGCCACCATTCCGGACCGTGCGCCTCGGACCACTCACCACCCTGGGCGAACTCCTGCCCCATGAAGAGGAGTTGTTTGCCGGGGTGGGCCCACATGAAGCCGAGGTAGGCGCGGTGGTTGGCGCGCCGCTGCCACCAGTCGCCGGGCATCTTGGAGACCAGCGCCTGCTTGCCGTGCACGACCTCGTCGTGGGAGATGGGCAGGACGTAGTTCTCGCTGTACGCGTACACCATCGAGAAGGTCATCTCGTGGTGGTGGTACTTGCGGTGCACCGGCTCGTGCTGGACGTACTCCAGCGAGTCGTGCATCCAGCCCATGTTCCACTTCAGCCCGAACCCCAGACCACCGCTGTCCGTCGGCCGGGTCACGCCGTCCCAGGCGGTCGACTCCTCGGCGATGGTCACGACTCCTGGGCTGCGCCGGTAGACGGTGGCGTTCATCTCCTGGAGGAAGGCCACCGCGTCCAGGTCCTCCCGCCCACCGAACACATTGGGCGTCCACTGCCCCGAGTCGCGCGAGTAGTCGAGGTAGAGCATCGAGGCGACCGCGTCCACCCTGAGGCCGTCGATGTGGAACTCCTCGCACCAGTACACCGCGTTGGCCACCAGGAAGTTGCGCACCTCGATACGGCCGAAGTCGAACTCGTAGGTCCCCCAGTCCGGATGCTCGGCCCGCCGGGAGTCCCCGGGCTCGTACAGCGGATCCCCGTCGAAGCGACCGAGCGCCCAGTCGTCCTTGGGGAAGTGGGCGGGCACCCAGTCCATGATCACGCCGATGCCGGCCCGGTGCAGGGCGTCGACCAGGTACTTGAAGTCGTCGGGAGTGCCCAGCCGCGCGGTCGGCGCGTAGTAGGACGTCACCTGGTAGCCCCAGGAGGGGCCGAAGGGGTGCTCGGCGACGGGCATCAGCTCGACATGGGTGAAGCCGAGGTCCCTGACGTACGCGGGCAGTTCGTCGGCGAGTTGGCGGTAGGTCAGCCCCGGTCGCCAGGACGGAAGATGGACCTCGTACACGGAGAACGGCGCCTCGTGCACCGGGGTGTCCCCGCGGTGCGCCATCCATCCCGCGTCGTGCCACTCGTAGTGCGAGGCGTGCACGATGGAAGAGGTGTTCGGCGGTTCCTCCGTGCGTCGGGCCATCGGGTCCGCCTTGAGGCACCGGCCGCCGTACCGGGAGGTGATCTCGAACTTGTACCGGGTGCCCTCGCCGATGCCCGGCAGGAACAGCTCCCACACTCCTGACGAACCCAGCGAGCGCATCGGGTACTGGGTGCCGTCCCAGCAGGTGAAGTCGCCCGCGACGCGCACACCCTGGGCGTTGGGGGCCCAGACGGTGAACCGGGTGCCGGTGACGCCCTGGTGGGTCACCGGCTCGGCGCCCAGCGCCTTCCACAGCTGTTCGTGCCGTCCCTCGCCGATCAGATGCAGGTCCAGCTCGCCGAGCGCCGGGAGGAAGCGGTACGGATCCTCCACCTCCAGCGCGCCGCCCGCGCCGTTCTCGTACTCCACCAGCAGCCGGTAGGCCGGAGGCGTCTCGTACGGCAGTACGGCGGCGAAGAGCCCGTCCCCCTCGGACACCAGCGGACTGCGCATCCCGTCGGCCACCACGCTCACCGCGCGGGCGAACGGACGCAGCGCCCGGAACAGCGTCCCGCCCGGCACCGGGTGGGCGCCGAGGAGGGCGTGCGGATCGTGGTGGGCCCCGGTCAGCAGCCGTTCACGGTCGGCCGGGTCCAGCAGGACCGGCCGGGGTGAGAGCGGGCCCGAGGGCTCGGGCAGCGAAGTGTCACGCAGTGCCATGAAGGTCAGCCTCCCCATATCGCGAGTCGCTCTATCGCGGCCATCGGAACCGGAAGCCAGTCGGGACGGTGCCGGGCCTCGTACAGCACCTCGTACACCGCCCGGTCGGTCTCGTGGGCACGCAGCAGCGCGTGCTTCGTCCGCGGATCCCATCCGGCGCGGACGGCATAGCCCGCGCAGAAGGCCTCCCGGCAGCGGCGGGCCCACTCCGGGCGCCAGGGGCGGCGCTGCCGGGCCGCGTAGTCGAAGGACCGCAGCATGCCCGCGATGTCCCGCACCGGGGACTGGGCCACCCGGCGCTCGGCGAGCGGACGGGACGGCTCACCCTCGAAGTCGATCACGAACCATTCGCGGCCGGCCCGCAGCACCTGCCCGAGATGCAGGTCGCCGTGTATGCGCTGGGCGGGCGGACCGGCGTCGCACGTGGTGAGCGCGCCGAACGCGGTGCGCAGACCCGGCACGAACGACCGCAGCGCGGGCACGCAGTGCGCGGCCGCCTCCAGGCGCGCCGTCATCGCCTCGGCGGTGAGCCCGGTCCCGTCGTGCACGCCGGAGCCGAAGGCCTTGGCCAGCGCCAGATGTATATCGGCCGTGGCCTGGCCCAGCTCGTGCGCCTGGGTGGTGAAGTCGTCGCCCGTGGCGAGCGCGCGCAGCGCGAGTGTCCAGCCGTCGTCGGCGTCGGGCAGGAACGGCTGGAGCACGCCGAGCGTCGCGGGCCAGGGCTCGGTGGTGCGGAACCAGGCCACCGGCGCGGGCACCCGGGTGCAGCCCTGCGCGGCCAGCGCACCCGGCACCTCCAGGTCAGGATTGACGCCGGGCTGGATGCGCCGGAAGACCTTCAGGATGTACGCGTCGCCGTACACCAGTGAGGAGTTGGACTGTTCGGCATCCAGCAGGCGTGGGGTGAGGCCGCCCGGTACGTGGGTGTCCGGGTCCGCCTCGAAGCAGAGCGGGCCCGCGCCGCCCGGGCGGCGCAACCGCTCCAGGAGCAGTTCGGCCGAACGCGTGTCGTGCAGCGCGTCGTACACCGCGAACCCGGCCAGCGACCCCTCCCGCACCTGGCCGATGAACGCCCGTTCCAGCCCCGGCTCCGGCTCTTCCCGCACGCCGAGCAGGAGTTGGTAGCAGTCACCGGCCGACGGTATTCCCGCCGGGGTGAGCACACCGGTCTGCCCGGTGTGCACCAGCAGGTGCAGGCAGCCCGGGAACAGTTCGGTCGACGACAGGACCGAGAGGTCGGTGACCGGCCGGTCCTTGCCCGCGAACCAGCGCTGGCGAGGCAGCCATTCGCGCAGCAGCCCGGCCAGCGAAGCCATGGGCCGGTGGCGGTCGGCCAGGTGTTCCGGCCGGACGGAAACGGTCTTCGGCATGGTGACGCGTCCTTTCCTCGGCGCCGCGCGCTCAGCGTCGTCGGCCGATGCGGGATGCGACTCGGGAGAGCCGGAACCAGTAGAAGCCGTGGCCCGCGAGGGTGAGCAGATACGGCAGTTCGCCGATCGCCGGGAAGCGGACCCCGCCGATGAGCTCGACGGGATGGCGCCCGTCGTAGACCCGCAGGTCGAGTTCGGTGGGCTGGGCGAACCGGGAGAAGTTGTGCACGCACAGCACGAGGTCGTCCTCGTACTCGCGCAGGAAGGCGAGGACCGCCGGGTTGGAGGACGGGAGTTCGTTGTAGGACCCGAGTCCGAAGGCGGGGTTCTGCTTGCGGATCTCGATCATGCGGCGGGTCCAGTGCAGCAGCGACGAGGGGGAGGACATGGAGGCCTCGACGTTGGTGACCTGGTAGCCGTAGACCGGGTCCATGATCGTGGGCAGGTAGAGGCGTCCGGGGTCGCTGTTGGAGAAGCCGGCGTTGCGGTCCGGGGTCCACTGCATGGGGGTGCGGACGGCGTCGCGGTCGCCGAGCCAGATGTTGTCGCCCATGCCGATCTCGTCGCCGTAGTAGAGGATCGGTGATCCGGGCAGGGAGAGCAGCAGCGCGGTGAAGAGCTCGATCTGGTTGCGGTCGTTGTCCAGGAGCGGGGCGAGACGCCGGCGGATGCCGATGTTGGCGCGCATCCGTGGGTCCTTGGCGTACTCGGCCCACATGTAGTCGCGTTCCTCGTCGGTGACCATCTCCAGGGTCAGCTCGTCGTGGTTGCGCAGGAAGATGCCCCACTGGCAGTTCGACGGGATCGCCGGGGTCTTCGCCAGGATTTCGGAGACGGGGTGGCGGGACTCGCGTCGTACGGCCATGAAGATGCGCGGCATGACCGGGAAGTGGAACGCCATGTGGCACTCGTCGCCGCCGCTCTGGAAGTCGCCGAAGTAGTCGACCACGTCCTCCGGCCACTGGTTCGCCTCCGCGAGGAGCACCGTGTCCGGGTACATCGCGTCGATCTCCTTGCGCACCCGCTTGAGGAACTCGTGGCTGGCGGGCAGGTTCTCGCAGTTGGTGCCGTCGGCCGCGTAGAGATAGGGCACCGCGTCCAGGCGGTAGCCGTCGATGCCGAGGTCCAGCCAGAAGCGCAGGGCGGCCAGGATCTCCTCCTGGACCGCCGGGTTCTCGTAGTTGAGGTCCGGCTGGTGGGAGAAGAAGCGATGGAAGAAGTACTGGCCGCGGACCGGGTCGTACGTCCAGTTGGACGCCTCGGTGTCCACGAAGATGATGCGCGCGTCCTGGTAGCGCTTGTCGTCGTCGGCCCACATGTAGTAGTCGCCGTAGGGCCCGTCGGGGTTCCTGCGCGACTCCTGGAACCACGGGTGCTGGTCACTGGTGTGGTTCATGACGAAGTCGATGATCACGCGCATCCCGCGCTGGTGGGCCGCGTCCACGAACTCCACGAAGTCCGCGAGGTCACCGAACTCGGGCAGTACGGCGGTGTAGTCCGAGACGTCGTAACCGCCGTCCCGCAGAGGTGACTTGAAGAAGGGCGGCAGCCAGAGGCAGTCGACGCCGAGCCACTGGAGGTAGTCCAGTTTGGCGGTCAGGCCCTTCAGGTCCCCGATGCCGTCCCCGTCGCTGTCGTGGAAGGAGCGCACCAGCACTTCGTAGAAGACGGCGCGCTTGAACCACTCCGGGTCACGGTCCCTGGCGGGGGTGTCGTCGAAGGTGTCCGGGACGGGATCGTTGACAGTCATGACGCTGTGGGCCCTCCGTTCGGTGGCGCGACGGACGATCGCTCGACATGGAGCACATGCGCCGGCGCCCGGCCGGGAGTGAGGCGCACATAGTTGGTCCTGCCCCAGTGGTAGGTCTCACCCGTCAGTTCGTCGTGCGCGGACAGGCCGTCGTGCCAGTCCAGGCCGAGTTGCGGCATGTCCAACGAGACCGTGGCCTCCTGGGTGTGGTGGGGGTCGAGGTTCGCGACCACCACCACCGTGTCCGTGCCGGTGCGCTTGCTGTAGGCGATCACCGCGTCGTTGTCCGTCCGGTGGAAGCACAGGTTCCTCAGCCTCTGCAGCGCGGGATGCCGGCGCCGGATGGTGTTGAGGCGGGTGATGAGGGGGGCGATGGTGCGGCCCTCGCGGGTGGCGGTGGTCCAGTCGCGGGGGTGGAGCTGGTATTTCTC